>CAJBBN010000194.1 GCA_903951325.1 uncultured bacterium | reverse complement strand
TGTTGCGCATAATAATGCGAAAAGGAGAATGCTTTGTTTCATATTAGTTAAATAGGGTTTTTCAAATGATTTTGATTGCCATCAAACTTGAAGATACATTATTCTAGCTAAATCAATTAATACCTTTTATTTTCTTGAACTTTTTTTATTTTTGATTGAAAATCAATGTATGAAAACTCCATTCAATAAATTTTTATATGTAGGGTTTTTGGCCCTAGGTTTGTACCAAGCTTTGCAGCATAAGGATTACATACAAGCCGCCTCATCAATGGGTATCGGACTAGCATTTGATCCTTTTAATCCAGATCAAAAATGGAATAACCGACCAACTTGGCAAAAAGCAGTGCTGATTACACATCTAGCTTTAGTTGCAGCAATGTTTGGTTTTGGAATGGGCTTGAACGATAAATAAATTTCCTGCAATTTTTATTTTAAAAATTTTTTACTTTTTTATTCGTGACATATGTCATATTTAAAAGTCAAGTTAAAAAGTATGTTTACCTAGCTAAACCTAAAACCAATTACGATGAAAACGACAAAACAAAAAAGTTGGCTAGATAAATTAAACGAAGAAAAAGAGTCGAAAACAAAACGAATTGATTTTGACTTTGCTGATATTCCGGCAGGTAGTATGATGTTTATCGCAACGCCAAAACTCATTGACCAGTATATTAAAGAAATTAAGGTTGGAAAACATATAGACATTAAAACATTACGGAAAGACCTTGCTTTAGCAAATAATGCAGACTACACTTGTCCTGTAACAACAGGAATATTTTTACGAATTGTGGCAGAAGCAAACTACGAAATGTTACAACAAGGTAAACGTCTATCAGAGATCACACCATTTTGGAGAGTAATAGAACCGAATAGCACATTAGCCAAAAAACTTACTTTTGGACAAGAATTTTTACAAAACCAAATTGCTATAGAAAGCGCAATTAGTACTTAATTAATTTTACTTTTTCAAATATATGGTTATAAAAAAAGCCTCACATTGCTGTGAGGCTTTTTAATTTTTAAAAGGCTGCAAAAACTATTACAACGCCTTGTGCGCACCATCACAAAATCCTGGATTTGCTGTATGCTTACAATTACACATATAGGCTGTTTTAGTTTCTTCCGCTACAAATACTTTTGGAACAAAAGAAGAACCTTTATGAGAACCATCACAAAATGGCTGATTAGTTGAATTTCCGCAAGAACACCATGCGTAAGTTTTACCGGCTTCTAATTGAACCGCTATAGGAGTTTTTCCTGCAATTGTTGGTTTGTCCATTTTTTTAGTTTTATAATGATATAATATTTTTGAATTAATTCAGATAGCCAATATAGAAATTTATTTTATGATGTGCTACAAATCTTTCACAAACCAATAATCTGTTTGAGGTGTGGAGCCCAGCGGAAAATCATTTTCTAAACCCGTATTCGCAAATCCGTTTTTTTCGTAAAAGCCTCGGGCACGAAAATTATATTCCCATACCGATAAATACATTATTTCGAAACCACTTTTACGGGCAAAATCAAATGCGAAATCTATCAGTTTATTCGCGACACCAGTACCATGATATTCTTTTAATACATACAATCGAACAAGCTCTATACTTTTTCGATTTTGAAATGAATCTAATGGGCAAGTATGTTTTGCATTAATTCGCAAATAACCTTTCGCAATTCCATCCTCTTCGAAAAAAAAGAAATTATCCGATTCGTCTTGTAATTCTAAGGCAACCTGCGCTGAATTAAAAAACAAATCTAATACACCACGCATATCTTCTTTTGTGCAAGTATTGCCAAATGAGTCGTCAAAAGTTTTCCTGCCAATGTGCTGCAAAAGCGCTACATCATTTAAATTACCGCGTCGTATCATTATACAAAGTTATTAAATTTACTTATTTAAATAAGCGTAGTAGCCGCTATTTGTTAATGTAAAATAATGATGTTAGTTTTACAAAAAACCAAAATATGAATACTATTCATTAATATTAACACTAGATATAGAAAACCTTCCAGCGAATTTTCAAGAAATTAAACAATTTTAAAGCTCATGCATATTTCCATTACAGGACTTAAACCAAAAGGCCTATTTGGTTTTTTTAAATTTTGGTCTTTAGCCATCCCCTCTTTTCAAGAAGCAAAAAAAGCTAAAGGCATTTTATTTTGTGAAGTGAAGAATATGTACGGGAACCAATGTACAATTACAGCTTGGGAATCTAGAGATCATATGTTGCAATTTATGCGCAGTGGCATTCACCTCAAAGCAATGAAAGCTTTTAATAAAATAGCTACGGGAAAATCTTACGGCTACGAATCGGATGAAATTCCTACATGGGAACAAGCTTTTGCAACGCTGCAAGAAAAAGGGAAGATACATAGCTAAATATTGATGCATATTAATATAAGCCCTCAACATATTGTTTAAAATTATCCAGAATTTGTTGCCAGCCTGCTTGTTGTAATTCAACTGGGTTTTCAGATTCTGGATCGAATTGTTCTGTAACTACAATACCGTTATTTGTATCTTCAAAGCTTATCGTTAATTTTCTTCCATCACCTAATGTAATGGCAAATAATTTTTGAACAACTATTTGATCGTATGTTCCCCAGAAATCAAAACTAAAGGAATCGTCTTTGGCAGCCATGGTATAATGGAATTCTGAGCCTACAGTCAAATCGTTTGTTGCTGAAGGGCAACACCAATCATCACTTGCAAAATTCCAATGCATAATATGCTTAGGATTGGTCCAACATTCCCATACTTGCGCTATACTTGTATTGATTTTAGTTTGAACAGTAATTTGCATAGTGATTATTTTGAAAATTTAAAAAATTCCTACCGCTAATTGTAGCCAGATTAACAAAAAAAACATAAAAACAAATATTATATATTTGATCCGATTATGCAAATCTATATATTTACTAAGGATAAGTTCAATAGCGATAACTGCGCTGAACATTAAAACTCCCATAGCTAAGTAATCTAATCCGGTCCAAATTACTTCGTTTGTAAATTTGCTAGCAATATATGGGATGAATAATAAGCTCCACACCGAGCAAATCATTACAACAAATCGTCGCAATTTCATCATTTTTTAATAAAGCTTAATCTGAAACTGAGCATAATTTTTATTACTCTTTAAGAATGCTAATTGTTGCATAAGCTGTTTATCTTTTACTAATAAATAAATACTTGTATTTGGATTTGCATACAAATTTGTGGCTAATAGCATTTTACTGATCAATTGGTTAAAAGAGTTATCCTGAATACTTCTGGCGTTTATAAAAAAGTAAAAATCAATATTATTAATTGGATTTTTTATTTGGTTAACTGTTTGAACTATCAGGCTTAAGGCTGCAGAATCTGTTGATTGAATTTCGGTTGCACGATTCGTTTGATTAGCTATACATGCATCTATTGCTATACCTTCGCACAGAACAGGTGATTTCGAATAATTAACTACCACATAGGCCTCAGACTTAAGCCTATTACCTAATTCAGCAAAATAACTTTTAATGGCTGGGGCGTCTTGCTTATTAGACTCCCCTAAATAAAAAAACAAAGTTTGACTTTTTGCTTTTGAAGAAAATAAAAACAATAGGAATATGAAAAATATTTTTTTAAAGTACCTCATATTATAATTTATATCTCAATGTTAATTGAAAGGTGCTAATAGCAATAAAATGCTGCAACTTATTAATCAATAATACGCTTTCTATTTGATCGTATTTTATACTCAATGATTTTTCTTGTGGTGTTAGTATTTCTGCTGTAGATTGTAAAAAAGCAAAGCCTACATTTACAGATATTTTTTTAGTAACGCTTCGTTCCACCCCTATTTGCAAGCCATAAAAATTAAGCTGCGAATTTAATTGCAATGCGGAAGAATCTAATAATTGATAAGTTCCAAAATCATAAATGCCATTTTCGCTTATTTTAACATTGAAAAAATCAGTGTACAATCCGGTATAAATTGCGGTGGCCTCGGTTTCTCGCTTTAGGGAACCGTTTACTTTTTGAGCAAACCTAAGCCCTATATTCAATTTTGTTTTGGAGTTAAATTTATAAGCCAACTGCAGCGTTGCATTGGTAGTTGTAAAATTTAAATGCTGAAACTCGTTGATATCTGTAATTTCATTGAATCGAATATACTTTGAACCATCAGGATCAATGGCATTAAAAACTTCTGAATAACTTTTTAAATAACTCACATTTTCTGCGGCATAGCTTGAATAGCCTAACACCATTGCAGCTTCCCATTTTGGTTTGTTAAATAAATAAATTCCCAGGCCAATGCCTTTACTTGACATTCTTAGATTACTATTTTCTAAAACAGTGTTGGTAGTTTTTATAGAATTGCTAGCAATAAAATAATTTATCCCAAAATTACCTTCTAAAAAAAAGGTTGATTTTCTAAAATAAACGGCATGCGTGCTATTCGATTTTGTATTTGAATAAATTCTTCTTAACCGGTTTTGATTAAAATTTACACCACCAAAATCTAAGTAGTTGGCTGTATTGATATTAATTTTTTGTGGCTTGTTCAATAAGATATTGTGCAGATAAATTAATCCGTTGGAGTCTGTTTGGGTATTAATACCATTGACAGTTAAATTGTATAAAGGTAGTTTCTGTACCGTGGTATCTTGCGCACTTTTAAAGCCATCTAAAATAGATCGTTTGCGAATTGCTTTAACTATTAAATATTTTCCTCTTGGTGTAAGTTGATTGATCGCTTTGATTTTAAATGTTTTATTTTTAATCGTATAAGCTAATTCAAAGGTTACATCTAATGTATCCTTGATCATTACTTTATCTACATTCACAGTACTTAAATATAATTGCGCATCAACTATAATATTGACCTCTAGCGAATTTAGTGTGTCTATCCTTAACTGATACGGAACAACAGCAATGCTTGTTGGGGCATTCCCTTTAGTATACACATAATTATTATAGCGTAAAACATATTGGTCTAAAGTTAAGCTATCCGCTAATTTATTTTCTTGTAGTATAAGATTCGGCACGCGAACCGCTGCCGACTCAAAACAGGCTCTTAAACCGTCATTATCTTCAATAATATTAATGGCAGCATAATAGTCTAAGAAGTATAGCGCTTTTAATTTCAAATTAGCTTGCGCATCCATTTGATTTTGTGCAAAAGCGCCTTTATATCCCGAAATAGAAAATAGCAAAAGGTATAACAGAAAATAAATTTTATTTTTTTTCATCTACTGTCCTCCCAAAATTAATTTAGCCCAGTAATGCAACGATTGATTATCTATTATTTGCACAAAATAAATTCCAGGTGGTGCATTTAATTTAAATTGCGCTGCTAAAGTATTGTCAAGCACAATATTTTCTATTAACCGCATTTGATTATCAAAAACTTTTATGGATGAAATAGCAATGTTATTGCTTTTTATATTCACTATTCCATTAGAAGGGTTAGGATATAGCAAAAATGGTGTATTCAGCATTTCTGTTATTCCTGTTGCAGACGATTTATTATAATAACTTTTTGTTTCGCAAGCGCCTAAACTAGTTTTTAAATAATATTCATATAATGTTGTATCAAAAGTATGTGGCAATAATACATAGCGTAAATTACCACCCACAATGTCGGTTTCTAAATTGGTACTTTTAGTCAGAAAGCCCCATTGATAAATTACCCCAAAAGTCGAATCGCTACAAAATAATAAATCCGAATTTTCTTTTCTAAATATTTTTGATTTTGTAGGCGCTTGTCCGAATTTAATACGCACCGGTAATTTCATTTCATTTAAACAGCCTGTTACTTTATTAATTTGCGTAAGGCGCAAAGTATCTACCCCATCTTTTAAACCCCAATTGACATACACTACCAACTCGTTTGGATTCGTTACAATTTTTCCACCCGTTGTGCTCCAGATATAAGTATAGTTACTATTTGCATGCGCCATTCCATAACGAACCTCTTGCTCATTGCGACAAACAGTGGTGGCGCCATATAAATTTGTCGTATCGGGAAGTGGCAAAACGGTCATTCTGATTACATTTGAAGTATCTCTACCACAACCAGATCCTGAATAATTAATAAGTCGAAAATAGGTGTCTTTTTGAACTTTTGCGGGATTATGTATAGGATTGTTTGCAGTAGGAATTGTAGACCAAAGGCTATTTAATCCTATTTGCCATTGATAAAAATAATTTCCATCACCGCCAGTAGCAGGCGTCCGAATGGTTAAGCTATTTGGATTTAAATTATAACAAACATTTTGATCAGCATTGATAACTGCTCCTTTAAAAATTGGATTAACTTTAATTTTCAATACGCCACTGGTAATTTCTCCGCAGCCATTTACAGAGGTAATTTTTACTCTATAAAATCGTGTCTGCAAAAGTTTTCCTGATTGGTAATTATCAAACAAGGCTCCATTTATATTTGTAAAATTAATCGAATCTGAAGAAACTTGCCATTGGTAAGAATACACATCACCACCACCACTTGGAGCTATCGCAAATTGCATGCGTGAAGGCGTAGCGTTATAACAAATGATTTGATTGTTACTTAACTGACCTGCCGAAAGTTTGTCGTAAACATTGATTTTTACAGAATCTGAAGAAATAGACCTACAGCCAAAAGTGCCAATGGCATTAATTCTGTAATAGGTAGTCTGCGTTAAATTTCCAGGTGAAAATTTCAAAGTTGTTGCACCACTTATATCAATCCAATTAGTGCCGCTTGTAGAACTTTGCCATTGATAAATAAATTTATTATCCGCACCGGTAGCATAAACCTGCAAACGTAATGTATCTGGACTAGCATTATAGCAAATGTTTTGCGCTTGCGTTATACGAGGCTTAGTAAAGATGCCAGATAATACTTTTATTTTAATAGCATTACTAATTTGCAAACCGCAACCTATAACACACTGATTGAATAATCGTATGTAAGTTGTTTGAAGTAATTTAGGCAATTTTAAGGTGGCACTATTTTGACCATTTACGCTAAACCAGTTGATACTATCTGTTGAGCTTTGCCATTGGTAAAAATAACCGCCACTTCCACCCGTTGGAATTGTCAATAATCGAATAGTATCTGGAGCTGTATTGAAACAAATTATTTGGCTTTTAGTAATACTTGCCCCAGTAAATAAAGGATATACTTTTATTCGAATAACATTTGTGTAAGCGCTGCCGCAACCAGTATTCGAAATTATATTTACGCGATAAAAAACAGTTTGTAATAAATTTAAAGGCTGAAATGAAATTACATTTGGATTAGCAATATTTGAAAAATTAATAGAATCGGAAGAAACTTGCCATTGATAAGTATATAAATTGCCAGCGCCGTTAGGCAAAGTAAAAAACTGAATAGCATATGGAATGGTATTAAAACAAATAGCTTGATTACCGGTAATTGAACCCGGGCTAAAAGCAGCATAAACAGTCACTTTTATGGAATCAGAAAAAAGCGTTGCGCATCCATTATTAGAAGTAGCTTTATATCTAAAATAAGTAGAAGTAGTTAATATTCCTGGAGCCAATGTTAAATCTGTTTTACCAAGAATATCAGACCACACAGTTCCATTACTAGACATTTGCCATTGAAAAGAAAATACATTTCCTCCACCTATTGGAATAGATTGCACCCGAAGGGTATCTGCAGCTGTATTAAAACATATGTTCTGCGAAGCGGTAATAACCGGTTTACTTACATATCCTAAAACCGTAATTATTATTGCTTTGGCAGTGTCGTTTTTACAACCAGAAATGGTTGTTGCTACTAAGCGAACAAAAGTAGATTGAATTAATTTATTTAATTTTAATTTGATGGAAGTTTGTCCACTTATATTTTGCCAGTTAATACTATCTTCGCTACTTTGCCATTGATAGGTATACCAGCCCAAACCATTTGCTGGATAATTAATAGCCCGAACCGTATCTGGCGCTGTATCATAACAAATTAACTGATTGCTATTTAATAGCCCTTTAGGCAAAACAGGATACACAAATAATTTTACTAGCGCACTCGTATCTTTCTTAACACCAACACCTGCAGAATCTACGATACAACGAAATTTACGATTGTTATAAGTGTAAGAAATATTATTTACGAACAATGTATCGTTAACCGCAATTAAAAAAGTGTTATTAACCAAATTTACCCAGCCAGTAGCTGATGAATCTTGCCAAGTATAAAGCGAACTTGCAGGTTGCGTATTGACCACGCTAAAAAAAGTATTTGTATTTTGACAAATAGCGATGCTTCCGGGAGCAACAACAACAGCAGATTGAGCGGTGTTATTAAACCCGAAAAGAAATAAAATTAGACTTAAAATTAAAAATGGTGCTTTGATACACTTCATATTAAAAATAAAAATACAAAATCTATCGAAATTTCGTTGATTTCTAATGAATGATTAAAACTTATAGGCTTCAGAATAACCTGAAACTGTCAAATTAACCTTAGGCTTATCATTTCCCAGTTGCGCGATTAATTTTGTCGAAAACAAGGCAAAAACAAGCAACAAAATGGGTTTTTTATAAAACATTATTGTATTTTTATTGTTGAAAATATAGAATTAAAATCAAATTAAGAAACAAAAAAATAATACTGATATGAGTACTGAAAACAAATGTCCGTTTAACCACGGAGAAGTTAAAAATAGCGCAGGTGGTGGCACAAGCAACCGCGATTGGTGGCCTAACCTACTTAACTTAAATGTGCTTCGCATGCACAGTCAATTATCTAATCCAATGGGCGAAGATTTTGATTATGCTAAAGCATTTCAAGCATTAGTTTTCAAAACATTAAAAGCAGAGATCAACGAATTAATGGTTACCTCGCAAGATTGGTGGCCTGCAGATTATGGACATTATGGTCCATTATTTATTCGTATGGCTTGGCACAGTGCAGGTACTTATCGTACCAGCGATGGTAGAGGTGGCGCGGGTGCAGGAACACAAAGATTTGCTCCATTAAATAGCTGGCCAGATAATGCCAATTTAGATAAAGCCAGATTATTACTTTGGCCAATCAAACAGAAATATGGTAAAAATATTTCTTGGGCAGATTTAATGATTTTAGCAGGTAACTGTGCGTTAGAATCTATGGGCTTTGAAACCTTTGGTTTTGCTGGCGGTAGAGCAGATGTTTGGGAACCAGAAGTAGATATTTATTGGGGTTCGGAAGCAGAATGGTTAGCAGATAAAAGATATACTGGCGATCGTGATTTAGAAAATCCATTAGCTGCGGTACAAATGGGATTAATTTATGTTAACCCACAAGGACCAAACGGAGTGCCTGATCCATTGGCTTCGGCAAGAGATATTCGCGAAACATTTGGAAGAATGGCCATGAACGATGAAGAAACTGTTGCATTAATTGCAGGTGGTCATACTTTTGGTAAAACACATGGTGCTGCAGATCCAAGTAAATACGTTGGTCCAGAACCAGCAGGTGCAGACATTACAGAACAAGGCTTAGGTTGGAAAAATTCTTTTGAAAGTGGTAATGGTGAATACACAATTACCAGTGGTTTAGAAGGAGCTTGGACAACAACGCCAACGCAATGGAGTAATAATTATTTTGAAAATTTATTTGGTTACGAATGGGAATTAACAAAAAGTCCTGCAGGTGCGCACCAGTGGAAGCCTAAAAACGACGGAGGTGCTGGCACCGTTCCAGACGCGCATAACAAATCAAAATCGCATGCGCCAATGATGTTGACGAGCGACATTGCTTTAAGAGTGGATCCTCTTTACGAACCAATCTCTAGACGCTTTTACGAAAACCCTGATCAATTTGCAGATGCATTTGCAAGAGCATGGTATAATTTAACGCATCGTGATATGGGCCCTCGTGCTTTACACTTAGGACCAGAAGTACCAACGGAAGAAATTATTTGGCAAGATCCAATTCCGGTTAACAATCATAAATTAGCCGATGCAGATATTGCTTCTTTAAAAGCTAGCGTATTAGCTTCAGGTTTATCAATTACAGAATTAGTAAGCACAGCGTGGGCATCTGCATCAACTTTCCGTGGATCCGACAAACGTGGCGGCGCAAATGGTGCACGCATTCGTTTAGCTCCACAAAAAGATTGGAAAGCAAATAATCCAACGCAATTAGCTAAAGTATTAACTGCATTAACAAATATTCAAACTGCATTTAATGCAAATGGAAAATATGTTTCGATGGCAGACTTAATTGTACTTGCGGGTAACGCAGCAATTGAAAAAGCAGCACACAACGCAGGCCATAAAGTGAATGTTCCATTTATTGCAGGAAGAAGCGATGCTAGCCAAGCGCAAACAGATGTAGATTCATTTGCATTTTTAGAACCAAAAGCAGACGGTTTCAGAAACTACAAACAAAAAAACTTAATTGCATCGGCCGAAGAATTATTAGTTGACCGCGCACAATTACTTACCTTAACTGCACCAGAAATGACTGCTTTAGTTGGAGGTTTGCGTGTGTTAAACACTAATTTTGATCATTCCAATCATGGTGTGTTTACTAAAAATATAGATACGCTTTCAAACGATTTCTTTGTCAATTTATTAGACATGAATACTACTTGGAAAGCAAACTCAGCTACCGAAGATGCATTTGAAGGTCGCGACAGAAAAACTGGCGAATTAAAATGGACAGGTTCAAGAGTTGATTTAATTTTTGGTTCAAACTCAGAGCTCAGAGCTATTGCAGAGGTTTACGCATCGGCAGATGCAAAGTCGAAATTTGTAAACGACTTTGTTGCCGCTTGGAGTAAAGTGATGCATTTAGATCGATTCGATTTAAAATAATTTACAATCATCATATAAAAAAAGCCTTTGCAAATTGCAAAGGCTTTTTTTATTTCGTTTTTTTTCTGAATATTTTTTCTTTAAACGATAAGAACTTTTGCTTATCTATTACACCAAAATAAATTAATAAAAAAAATACAATCCATAAAATTCCTTTTATTAAAAAAAACAAAAACCCTGCTATGCCAATATTTTTGATTAGGTCCATTTTTATTAGAATTTAATTTGATAAAGAATTCAATTCTAATTCCTCTAATATTGCAATATTAAAATCAAAACCTTTATTCACTTCATCGGCCCATTCGTCTTTTTGAAGAACGCGAATCGTGCTTGCAGCTTCATTCATGTTCTCAAATTCATACATATTACCAGTTGAAGGAACTACTTTTTTTATAATTTGTCCACCAAACATGACAGCTAAATAATTTAAATATATATGTGGGAGTAAATCTTGGTAAGACAGGTTTTGTAAATAAGCTACATAAAGTTTTGTGCTGTTTAATACAACATTAGGTGCTTTTAATTCCAATTGAAGTTCCTCAATATCCAAAGTAATCAGTTGTGTTCTGTTTAAGGATGGATGTGGCAAATCATTTGCTTCTATTGCCGTAAAAATTTCAAAATGTTGATTGATATAGTTTAGGTAATCCAATTTACTTAACTGTTTTTGCATCATTCTTTGATTGAATGGCATTTTTTCTGCGATTTTGTGCTTTTCAGCGGTAGCTTCTCTTAAATTCATCGTTTTATATTTTTGCTAATTTAGAATTAGTTTAAATAAAAACAAAATAATTTATATAATTAAAATACCCAAGCAGTTTTTGGATTAAGAAAGTATTAATCGTAATTTTACGATTAATAACCAAGCTAATCAATGTCAAAAGAATATCATCCATCAGAAATAACGCTGGCAAATTTTGCCAAAGCGCTTGCACATCCTGCAAGAATTGCCATCCTCAATCTTTTATTAAAGAAAAAATCTTGCGTTTGTGGAAGTATTGTTGACGAATTGCCTTTGTCACAAAGCACCGTTTCGCAACATTTAAAAGAACTCAAAGCGGCTGGCTTAATTAAAGGGAATACTTCGGGGGTTTCTGTATGCTACTGTATTGATGAAAAAAATTGGAAAGCGGCTCAAATATTATTTCACAATCAATTCGATAAATTAAACTTCAACATTGAAAAATGCTGCTAAAAATATAAAATTATGCCTATCAAAAAACAACTTTCCTTCCTAGATCGCTACTTAACACTTTGGATTTTTATTGCCATGTTATTAGGAGTTGCTATCGGTTATTTTACGCCGAATGTAACCGAACAATTTAATTCCTTGTCTGTAGGTACCACTAATATACCATTGGCAATTGGTTTAATATTAATGATGTATCCGCCATTTGCAAAAGTGCGATACGATAAAATTAAAGAGGTATTTAAAAACACGAAGGTATTGGGTATGTCTTTGTTTTTAAACTGGGTGGTAGGTCCGATTTTAATGTTTTTACTAGCGATCATATTTTTACACAATCAGCCAGAATATATGGTAGGGTTGATTTTGATAGGTTTAGCAAGATGTATAGCCATGGTTATTGTATGGAATGACCTTGCCGATGGAAGTAGAGAATATGCAGCAGGTCTAGTTGCGTTGAATAGTATTTTCCAGGTATTACTTTACAGCGTTTACGCCTATTTATTTGTAACGGTATTGCCTCCATTATTCGGCTTTGAAGGGAAAGTAGTAGCTATTTCTATTGGGGAAATTGCAAAAAGTGTAGGCATTTATTTAGGACTGCCTTTTGCCGGTGGATTTTTATCTAGGTATTTTTTAGTAAAATTAAAAGGAGAGGAATGGTATACCACAAAATTTATTCCAGCTATTAGCCCAATTACATTAATTGCATTATTATTTACCATCGTTTTTATGTTCAGCTTAAAAGGTAAATTAATTGTAGCCATTCCTTTTGATGTGATTCGCATCGCTATTCCATTAATGATTTATTTTGCCATTATGTTTTTATTGAGTTTTGCGCTAGGAAAAAAAATGGGTGCAGATTATGCAACCAATACTTCGATTGCATTTACCGCAGCGGGCAATAACTTTGAATTAGCCATAGCTGTTGCTATAGGTGTATTTGGCATTAACAGTGGACAAGCCTTTGCCGGCGTAATAGGCCCATTAGTAGAAGTACCCGCCCTTATCATTTTAGTAAACGTATCCTTCTGGTTAAAATCAAAATATTACAAATCATGAAAAACGTATTAATTTTATGTACTGGTAACAGTTGCAGAAGTCAAATTGCGGAAGGATTTTTAAGAAAAATGTTAGCGGGCAATGCAATGGTTTATAGCGCAGGAATTGAAATTCATGGCGTCAATCCTAAAGCAATTGAAACCATGAAAGAAATTGGAATAGACATAAGCAATCATACTTCTAATCATATTTCGGAATACGAAAATATTAATTTTGATTTTATTATTACCGTATGCGACCATGCAAAAGAAAGTTGCCCCTATTTTCCTTCCAATGCAATAAAGTTTCACCAAAACTTTCCTGACCCAGCAAAAGCAATAGGTACAGCAGATGAAGTTAAATTAGCATTTGCTAGTGTAAGAGAATTGATTGAGGATTACTGCGAAAATTTTGTTGCGGAAAATTTTTAAAAGCGATATCCAATATTCAGGTTAAGATCATAAATTGCCCCGGGGCCTAGTATATAAAATAAACCTTTATAACCATTACCTATTCCTTCTTCTAAGTCCTCGCCATAAATTTTTGGACAAACTTTAAACCCTCTAGAATAATCGATAAAAAATCTTTTGTCTTTGCCGAAATAACGTTGCGTACCCCAACCAAATGCAGCTAAAAAATAATTTCCTCCAACGGTTTGCCCACTTCCTATGCGCGCAAAATGGTAAGTATGTTTTGCAAATCGTTTGGTTTTATACCTACGCATTTCTAGATAGCTTTGGTTACCCTCCCACATATTATGATAACTTGAAAAAGAACCCATGATTGATAAATTATTATCAAATCTCATTTCTGCCTTAATTCTCATTTTGCTTAATAAGCCTATAGGGCTATTTATGTATAGTGCAAAGCCAGGTTCACCAATTTCATTGCCGGTAAACGTTTGCGTAAAAAGTCTATCTGCTTTGCTTAATAAGAAACCCATAGGGGTATATTTGTATAGTGCAAAGCCAGGTTCGCCGATTTCATTGCCGGTAAACTTTTGCGCAAAAAGTGTAGTTGTCAAAAGCAAAATACTGAATATTAAACTGATTTTTAATTTCATTTTTAATTTTTTTGATATTCAAATGTAATCAATATCCCCCTTTTTCAAACAAATATATTTTTAAATGACAAAAGTCATAAGTCTTGAAATTGTTTAAGGTTAATTTTAAACAAAAAAAGCATTATGAAAACGAAGAAGATCAAAAATGTATTAATTGCCTTAGATTACAACCCCACTGCCCAAAAAATTGCAGAATTAGGTTATGCATTTGCCAATGCTATGCAAGCAAAAATTACCCTTGCTACTATCTATGAAAACTACATCGATTACACCCCGGTATTATACGATCCAATTATGGGGTTTGCTGGTTATACAGAAAGCGATGCCATTAGTCAGGAGTTAATTGTTACAAACACTAAAAAGTTTTTAGAGAAAACCAAGAAACATTTAGGTGATGAAAATATTTCAATTATCTTAAAGGAAGGTAGCAGTGCCGAAGAAATCTTAAACATTGCAAAAGAAATAAAAGCAGACTTAATTGTAATTGGCAGCCATAGTAAAAAATGGTTAGATAAGCTACTAATAGGCAGCACCACCGAAAAAGTATTGAGACACACCGAAATTCCAATGTTGATTATTCCAACAAAAGGTTAATGTAACTAATGTTACCGTAAATGTAATTTTTCAATAGTAATTTTAACACATGAAAAAATATAAAATCACCTTAGTTCTCATTTTGAGTCTAACAATTTGCAATCAGGTAATCGCACAAAATGCTATAAACATTAGCTTATCAGCTATCAATATAGAAAATCTTGATGGTAGACAATCATTTGCAGTTGGACAAGCGAATGGAAAGTGGTTAATAATTGGTGGTCGAACCGATGGATTACATAGACGCCAGCCATTTGCAAGTTTTGATACTAATGGACAACCTAATGAGTTATTGGTTATCGATCCTGTTAGTAAACAAAAATGGACAGCTAATTTAAGCATTTTGCCAATTGCAATTCAAGAGGCACTAAAAGCAACCAATATAGATTTTATACAAAATAACAATCAACTATATTTAATAGGCGGTTACGGATATAGCAATACACTTGGGGATCATACTACATTTAATACCTTAACTGCAATCGCCGTAAGCGAAACCATAGCGGCAATTGTTTCAAATAATAATTACTCGAATTATATTAGACAAACAAGTAATAGTATTTTTCAAAATACCGGCGGCCAACTAGAAAAAATAAATGATAGCTATTATTTAATAGGTGGACAAGATTTTCAAGGCAGATACAATCCAATGGGACCAACACATGGGCCAGGTTTTACACAAACATATAGTAATCAAATAAGAAAATTTAACATCTTAGATAATGGGACTCTTTTAGGTGTCAATAACATATCAATCATAACAGATAGCGTTAACTTACACAGAAGAGATTATAATGCGCTACCTCAAATTTTACCAAACCTAAGCCAAGGTATAACTGCTTATTCAGGCGTATTTCAACAAAATGTTGATTTACCCTACTTAAATGCGGTAACGATAGATAGTCTAAGCTATGTTGTAAACAATAACTTCAATCAATACTACAATCATTATCACTGTGCAAATATTCCTTTATATTCTGCCAGCAAAAATGAAATGCATGCACTTTTTTTTGGAGGCATTGCACAATATTACGACAGCTTAGGCATTCTTGTGCAAGATAACAATGTACCTTTTGTAAAAACAATTGCCCGTGTGACAAGAGATGTTAATGGCACATTAGCTGAATATAAATTACCTATAGAAATGCCAGCATTATTAGGCGCTGGTGCTGAATTTATCTATCGAGATAACCTTCCAGTTTATACTAACGGTGTAATAAAAATGGACGAATTAAGTGCAGATTCGACTGTATTAGGATACATTTATGGAGGAATCAATAGTTCTGCGAAAAATATATTTTGGATAAATGATGGAAGCCAAAGTGCATCTAGTGCAAATATTTACAAAGTAACTTTACATAGAAATGCTCTTACAGGAATAGACCATTTAAATTCACAAAGCATGGGTACAATCAAACTAATGGTTTATCCAAATCCAAATACAGGAATTTTTATTGCTCAATATCATTTAATTAAACCAACAGATGTTAAAATAACATTAAGCAATGTGAATGGGAAAATAATTGATGAACAAATTTTAATCAATCAACAAATAGGGGCGCAAGTATTTGAAAGAAAAATTAAGCACCTAGAAAACGGTGGCGTATACTTTATCAAGATTGAAACTGCATACGAAAATGCATTTCAAAAAATTGTCATTGAACCTTAATCTTATTTAAAAAATGAAAAAACTTTGGGATGAAAGATATAGTAACGAAGCTTTTGCATTTGGCGAAAATCCAAATGAATTTTTAAAAGAAACATTACCCCAGTTCAAACCCGAAAAAGCATTGTTTGCGGCAGAAGGCGAAGGCCGAAACGCAGTATTTGCTGCAGGGTTAGGATGGGAAGTTTCTGCTTTTGACTTAAGTGAATATGGAAAAATGAAAGCCGAAATATTGGCTACAAAAAATCAAGTTAGCATAGATTTTACTGTTGGAGATATTCAAACCCTAAAATATGACGCTAATAGTTTTGATGCATTAGTTATGATTTATGCTCATTTTCCTGCTTCTATAAAATCAAGCTGCCATCATCAATTAATTACTTATTTAAAACCTGGCGGACTAGTTATTTTTGAAGCTTTTAGCAAAAATCATATTCAATATAACAGTATAAACCCAAAAGTTGGTGGGCCAAAAGATATGGACCAATTATATTCGATTGAGGAAATTAAAAAAGACTTCAAATATTTTGAAATTATTGAATTGATCGAAACAGAAACGGATTTATCTGAAGGGCTTTACCATATTGGTAAAGGCAGCGTGATAAGATTTGTGGGCAGGAAGCAATAAATATCAAAACGTGATATATATCATACTTCAATACATATAAACACGCTAGCTTTATTTTATTACAAAGGCAAATAGTTTAACCCGCCTAAAATAAAATATTATCATGGCAAAAATAGTCAT
>CAJBBN010000193.1 GCA_903951325.1 uncultured bacterium | reverse complement strand
CCAAGTACACTTCCCGCTTCACCCCATTTACCACCAAATTTTACAGGGTCTAAAACATTTTCACCTGCTGTTATATCTGGAATAATCATCATGTATAAATAATCCAAAGGACTATCACGCGAAGTAAAAATTTTATTATAATCCGTATTGTAATAAACGGTATCTACAATCACTCTTTTTTGATTTAATTCATCGGTGGTAACCGGAGGTGAGTCGGGACAAATAGTAGTTTCTATTTGAAACTCTCTTCTAATCTCTCCTATTCTATAACCAGGAGTATTACCCGAAGCTCGCTTCCATTCTTCTACCCGAAAGGCAACTAAATAGCGGCCCACTTTAGTAGGAATAAAATTGATGATACCTGTTTTAATGTTTATCGTTAAATCCGGCACGCCATCAATGTTATTATAATATAAATTATATCCTGGTGCGTAATCTATTAACGTAAATGGCTTGGTTGAACCAGATGCATAAGATTGCGCTAAATAATATACAAGCGAATCGCCATTTGGATCCACTATATTCCAATTTAAGGTATATGGTTTACCTACGCAAAAAAATGTAAGTGGTGCTTTTCTAAATTCGGGCGAAGAATTTAAGTGCGTTGGTGCGGTAGAATTTAAACGAGGAAACTCCATAGTAAAAACGATTCCTGCACCTGATGAATTTAATACATTCGTTACACCAGGGTTTCTGCAACATTCACCACTAGAAACATAATAACCAGTTGCAGAGTTGAAGGCAGATAAATTTATAGATGAAGACTCATAAGTCCATTTTTCAATTTTTAAATCTGCACCAGGAGGCGGACAATCTTTGGGATCGTAGGTAACAGCTACTTGGGAAATTTTATTTACAACCATAGTAGATGTAGGTGCAGCAAGGTTATCCGAGTTTTTATAAATATTAAAATTATAGGAATTATTAAGTGTAACACCTGTTTGATCTCGGTAAGCTACTAACCTAAATTTATACAAATTATTTCCTTGAGAAATTAAAGTCATGTCATAACCCACACAATGACTTGCTTTCGCCGTGCCAGAGCAAAGAATGATGACTAATGAAAACAGGTAAATTATTTTTTTCATAAAAATTGTTTTTAATACATCGTATGATACAAATACGATGCCAATATTATATTATTTTATTTTTTTTCTAACGTTTAACTGCTATGGTACCTTTAACTAATAGATTTTTTCTACCTAAACCCGAAGCGTTTACTATATAAACATATGCCCCTGGTAACACCAATTCGCCGGTGGTATCTTTTCCATCCCATGCGAATTTTGGATCGTCAGATTTAAATACTTCTATCCCCCATCTATTGTAAATTCTGATTTCGAATTTGTCAACGTTGGTATAGAATACACTTAAGGTAGCATTGTCTTGACTGCCTGGACTAAAAATTTCAGGAACTTCAACTATAGTACTATTGTCATCGCAAACCCTAACGTTTTTTGTTTTGCTTACAATACAATCGAATTCATTGATAACAGTTAAAGTAACTAAATAGTAAATAGACCCATTTGCATAGAAATGAATTGGAAATGCTTCTGAACTTGATAAATTATCATCACCAGACCAAACATACCTAAAGTTATTACCCCCATTTATGCTTCCAGTTACACTAGAAATAAATTGCGTGAACTTACCTTTACAATTCAAGGAATCTACCCAAAAATCTATATCTGGTTGGTTAAACAATTTAACGATGGTGTCTTTTATGGTCCAACATCCTGTTAATGAGTCATTTACTTTTAATTGAATTTTATATTT
>CAJBBN010000192.1 GCA_903951325.1 uncultured bacterium | reverse complement strand
GTCGGTGCGGAAGTCACCCTTCATTGCGCCCGAAACTGCAGCAACGATGAAAAAGAGGGGAATCCAAATTCCGAAAACAACAATGCGGCGACGGCGTACACAAAACCGGGCAAGGGAACTCAACATGAGGGGCCTTTCGAAGAAGAACTCGTCACAGGTTATGGGATTAGGCATTAGCGTTTGCAGTAATGCACGAAGAAAACGCACATGCCTGGCGCGTGAAACGCCTCGACCGAGGGTGGAGCACACTTTTGGCGCACGATGGTGGCGAAATGCGCGTACGGAATATTGGTGCAGAAGTTGCGGTGGGTGACTATGTGACCATCGACACAAATGAGGAACGCGTGAGCGAAGTCTTAACGCGCAAGTCGGCCATCATTCGTCGCGCATCATTTGAAGGCGCACGCGCAACGTCGCATGTTGTTGCGGCGAATCTCGACACCGTATTTTTGTTACACGCAGCACCGTCGGGTGTGAACCCACGGCGACTTGAGCGAGAGCTCATCTTGGCGTTCGACAGTGGGGCAACTCCTGTTGTTCTTCTCACCAGAAGAAAAATTATTACGTGCAATTTTTGGAGATAAAGCAGGCGATGTAAAAGATGCATCGATGAAAGCACCTCCATCAATTAAAGGAGTAGTAATTGATTCAAAATTATTTTCGCGTGCGAAAAAAGAGAAGAAGAGTGATGAGAAAATCATGCTTGACAAAATCGAAAAAGAGCACAACGCAGTTAACGATCAATTAAAAAATACTTTAGTAGATAAATTATTTGTTTTAATAGGTGCTAAAACTTCGCAAGGAGTGAATAGCGTTTACAAAGAACCATTAATTGCTAAAGGCGTTAAGTTTACACAGAAAATTTTAGCGGAGTTAGATTATAAAAACATCAACCCTACTAAATGGACTACAGACGAAGACAAAAATGACCAAGTGAAATTATTGTTGCATAACTACAACATTAAATTGAACGAGGAATTGGGTGCTTACCGTCGTAAGAAATTTGCGATCAGTGTAGGAGACGAATTGCCTGCAGGAATTGTGCAAATGGCAAAAGTTTATGTAGCTAAAAAGCGTAAATTAAAAGTAGGTGATAAGATGGCGGGAAGACACGGTAACAAAGGTATTGTTGCTCGTATTGTGAGAGATGAAGATATGCCTTTCTTAGCAGATGGAACTCCAGTAGATATCGTTTTGAATCCACTTGGTGTACCTTCTCGTATGAACTTAGGTCAAATCTACGAAACCGTTTTAGGTTGGGCTGGAAAAGAATTGGGTGTAAAATTTGCTACGCCAATTTTTGATGGAGCAACGCACGAAGAAGTAGAAGAGTGGGTGAGCAAAGCAAATGTTCCAGCTTCAGGAAGAACTTATCTTCATGATGGTGGTACAGGAGAGCGTTTCGATCAACCAACAACAGTTGGTATCATTTATATGTTGAAATTAGGACATATGGTGGATGATAAAATGCATGCTCGTTCTATCGGACCGTATTCATTAATTACACAACAACCATTAGGTGGTAAAGCACAATTTGGTGGTCAGCGTTTTGGTGAGATGGAAGTTTGGGCATTAGAGGCATTTGGTGCAGCTAATATTCTACAAGAAATCTTAACCGTTAAATCTGATGATGTAATTGGAAGAGCGAAAACATATGAAGCAATTGTGAAAGGTGATAACTTACCAACTCCAGGTGTTCCAGAATCATTCAATGTATTGGTTCACGAATTAAGAGGTTTAGGTTTGGATATTACACTAGATTAATTAGAAATTTTTGCCTGTCGCATCATACGATACGACAGGCAGCATTTTTAAATTCATCATTTTATAATTTAATTGAAAGATATGTCATATAAAAAAGAAAATAAGATCAAAAGTAATTTCACCTCGATCACCATTAGTTTAGCATCTCCCGAAGCAATTTTGGAGCGTTCTAGTGGAGAGGTTTTAAAACCTGAAACGATCAACTACCGTACTTACAAGCCGGAGCGTGATGGTTTGTTTTGCGAGCGTATTTTCGGTCCAGTAAAGGATTACGAATGTCATTGCGGTAAATACAAACGTATTCGTTACAAAGGTATCGTTTGTGATCGTTGTGGTGTTGAAGTTACAGAGAAGAAAGTTCGTCGTGAGCGCATGGGACATATTGCCCTTGTAGTTCCGGTTGCACACATCTGGTACTTCCGTTCTTTACCGAATAAAATCGGATACTTATTAGGTTTACCTACTAAGCGTCTAGATTTAATTATTTATTACGAGCGTTATGTAGTTATACAAGCTGGTCTTAAAGAACAAGACGGAATCAATAAAATGGATTTCTTAACGGAAGAAGAGTACCTAGATATCTTAGATACTTTACCAAAAGAAAATCAATATTTAGACGATACAGATCCAAATAAATTCATCGCCAAAATGGGTGCGGAAGCTATTGAAGATTTATTGAGTCGAATTAAATTAGATGAACTTTCTTATGATTTAAGAAATAAAGCTAATACCGAAACTTCTCAACAAAGAAAGAACGAAGCATTAAAACGTTTACAAGTTGTAGAAGCATTCAGAGAAGCAAACAAACACATTCAAAATCGTCCAGAATGGATGATTGTAAAAATTGTGCCAGTTATTCCTCCTGAGCTACGTCCATTGGTTCCATTGGAAGGTGGCCGTTTTGCAACTTCAGATTTAAATGATTTATACCGTCGTGTAATTATTAGAAATAATCGTTTAAAGAGATTAATTGAAATCAAAGCACCAGAAGTTATTTTAAGAAATGAAAAACGTATGCTTCAAGAAGCAGTCGATTCATTATTTGATAACTCTCGTAAAGTGAACGCTGTGAAAACAGAAGGTAACCGTGCGTTGAAATCTTTATCAGATATTTTAAAAGGTAAACAAGGTCGTTTCCGTCAAAACTTATTGGGTAAGCGTGTCGATTATTCTGCACGTTCGGTAATTGTTGTTGGTCCAACTTTGAAACTACATGAATGTGGTTTACCAAAAGATATGGCAGCTGAATTATTCAAACCATTTATCATTCGCAAAATGATAGAAAGAGGTGTGGTTAAAACAGTAAAATCTGCTAAGAAAATTGTAGATCGTAAAGATCCAATTGTTTGGGATATTTTAGAAAATGTATTGAAAGGTCATCCGGTATTATTAAACCGTGCACCTACTTTGCACAGATTAGGTATCCAAGCTTTCCAACCAAAATTAATTGAAGGAAAAGCAATTCAATTACATCCATTAGTTTGTACAGCGTTCAACGCCGATTTTGACGGTGACCAGATGGCGGTGCATTTACCATTAGGTAATGCGGCAATTGCCGAAGCACAATTATTGATGCTTGCATCACATAACATCTTGAACCCTGCAAATGGTACGCCAATTACCGTACCATCACAAGACATGGTACTTGGTTTATACTACATGACAAAAGGTAGAAGAACCGAGCCAGGACATGTGATTAAAGGACAAGACAGAATTTTTTATTCTCCAGAAGAAGTAATTATTTCATTGAATGAAGGTCAATTAGATTTGCACGCATTCATTAAAGTAAAAACACAAACTATAGAGAATGGAGAGTTTGTTCAAAGAATTATTGAAACTACAACTGGTAGGGTTTTATTCAACCAAGTAGTGCCAACAGAGATGGGATACATCAACGAGTTGTTGACCAAAAAATCTTTGCGTGATATTATCGGAGACATTGTGAAAACAACCGGTATGGATCGTGCAGCTAGGTTCTTAGATGATATCAAAGAATTAGGATTTAAAATGGCATTCCGTGGTGGTTTATCGTTTAATCTTCAAGACTTAACTATTCCTGCAGAAAAAGCAAGTTTAATTAAGAAAGCTTCTGATGAAGTAGAAGAAGTAATGGGTAACTACAACATGGGATTCATTACCAACAACGAGCGTTACAACCAAATCATCGATATCTGGACTCGTATCAATTCAAGATTGACAGATAATGTGATGAAGCAATTAGCAACCGACAACCAAGGATTCAACTCTGTTTACATGATGTTGGATTCTGGAGCGCGTGGTTCTAAAGAGCAAATTCGTCAGTTATGTGGAATGAGAGGTTTGATGGCGAAGCCACAAAAATCTGGTTCGGGTGGAGAGATTATCGAGAATCCAATTTTATCAAACTTTAAAGAAGGTCTTTCGGTATTAGAGTATTTTATTTCTACTCACGGTGCGCGTAAAGGTTTGGCCGATACTGCCTTGAAAACTGCGGATGCGGGTTACTTAACTCGTCGTTTAGTGGATGTTGCACAAGACATGATCGTAAACGTTCCAGATTGCGGTACTTTAAGAGGAATTCTTACTTCAGCATTAAAAGACAACGAAGAAATCATCGAGCCATTATACGATCGTTTATTAGGTCGTGTTTCTGTTCATGATGTATTTGATATAGTAACCGGTGAGTTATTAGTAGAAGCTGGTGCTCAAATCACAGAAGAAATTGGAAAGAAAATCGAAACTTCAACAGTAGAAGCAGTAGAGATTCGTTCGGTATTAACTTGTGAAGCGAAGCGCGGTGTTTGTGCAAAATGCTATGGTCGTAACTTAGCATCTGGCCGTATGGTGCAGATGGGAGAAGCGGTTGGTGTTATTGCAGCACAATCAATTGGTGAACCAGGTACTCAGTTAACATTAAGAACTTTCCACGTTGGGGGTACTGCATCTAACATTGCTGCAGAATCAACTATCGTTGCTAAGTTCGAAGGTAAAATTGAACTAGAAGGAATTCGTACAGTACAATTGAAAACAGAAGAAGGCAAAACAGATGTTGTGTTAGGTCGTTCAGGTGAATTCAGAATTGTAGACGAAAAATCTGGTCGTATCATCATGACAAATAACATTCCTTACGGTGCACATCTTTACATTAAAGATGGTCAGAAATTGAAAAAAGGAGATGTGATTTGTGGATGGGATCCATACAACGCAGTAATTATTTCTGAGTTTGATGGTAAAATTGATTTCGAATTTATTGAAGAAGGAATCACTTTCCGCGAAGAGTCTGATGAACAAACAGGTCACAAAGAAAAAGTAATTATTGATAGTCGTGATAAAACAAAAAATCCTTCTATTAAAATTGTTGATAAGAAAGAGGTTATTAAATCGTACAACATTCCAGTAGGTGCACATATCGCAGTAGAAAAAGGCGATAAAGTAATTGCTGGTCAAGTGATCGTAAAAATTCCTCGTTCAACTGGTAAAACCCGAGATATTACAGGTGGTTTACCTCGTGTAACAGAATTATTCGAGGCGCGTAACCCTTCTAATCCAGCGGTTGTAACAGAAATCGACGGTGTAGTAACTTTAGGTGGTGTGAAGCGTGGTAACAGAGAAATTATTATCGAACCAAAAGATGGTACTTCTAAAAAGTATTTAGTTTCTTTATCGAAACACATTTTAGTTCAAGATAACGACTTTATTAAAGCGGGTATGCCATTGTCTGATGGTTCTATTACACCATCAGATATTCTTTCGATTAAAGGACCTTCTGCAGTACAAGAATACTTAGTAAATGGAGTACAAGAAGTTTACCGTTTACAAGGTGTAAAAATCAACGACAAACATTTCGAAGTAATTGTTCGTCAGATGATGCAGAAAGTAATTATCGAAGATCAAGGAGATACTAAATTCTTAGAATTAGAATCAGCTGATAAATTTGACTTCATGGAAGAGAACAATTGGATCTACGACAAAAAAGTAGTAACCGATCCAGGAGATTCTCCAAATGTAAAAGCGGGTCAGATTATTACTGTTCGTAAACTACGCGATGAAAACTCGGTGTTGAAACGTAAAGACCAAAAATTAGTGGAATCTAGAGATGCAGTATCTGCAACTTCAAGACCATTGTTACAAGGTATTACAAGAGCATCATTGGGAACTAAATCATTCATCTCTGCAGCTTCCTTCCAGGAAACTACTAAGGTCTTGAATGAGGCAGCAATTCATGGTAAAATGGATAGTTTATTAGGCTTGAAAGAAAACGTGATCGTAGGTCACTTAATTCCTTCAGGAACTGGTATCAGAAAATACGATCGTATGATTGTAGGTTCGAAAGAAGAATACGAAGCTTTATTAGCTTCTAAAGAAGACTAATCATTTTCTAATAATATTCCAAAAAACCCCGCTTCATTGTGGGGTTTTTTGTTTCAAATTTTACGTATAAATAAAAAGAAATATATCTTTATATTAATTATTAATCAATCAAAAAAATGGAAGAGATCAACGACCCCAATCAAATTAACATAGAATTATCAGAAGAAATTGCCGAAGGAATTTATTCAAACTTAGCCATCATTACACATTCTAATGCAGAGTTTGTACTTGATTTTATTCGCATGATGCCAGGTGTTCCCAAAGCAAAAGTAAAGGCAAGAATTATTTTAACGCCGCAACATGCAAAAAGATTATTAGCGGCATTAACCGATAACTTGCGTAAATACGAAGAAGTGCATGGAAAAGTAAAACTCGAGGAACAAGCATTCCCATTGAGTTTTGGCGGGCCAACGGCACAAGCTTAATTTTTAAATTGCTCTTTTGCGAGGTGTGCTTTGATTAAAAAGTGATACCACAAAACAGCAATGGCATAAATGCCGGCGGTGATTAAAAACACATTGGCATAAGCAAAACCATTTTTGCGTAGTACCGAAAAAATAAGTGCAGAGAAAAACCAACTCCCCGACCAAATCGAGGCAGTTAAAGCAGAAATAATTTCTTGGTTTTTTGGTCCTACGTATTGCATCACTAGCTCCGAGCTTACGGGCGCAGCCATATTCATTAAGGGTTGTCTAATTAGGAAAAAGAATATAGCAAAGTAAAGGCTGTATTCGAATGTAGCGTAGAACTCGGTACAAGCCAATAGCGCCAAAGAAATAACTGCAACACTTTGTGTGCGCGTAATGGCAATTTTATAACCATATTTTGCCCGAACGTGCGGCACTAATAAAGCAGCGCCCGCAACGGTAATAGAAGAGAAGCTATTGAGCAATGCAAAATTATCGGATTCCATTTTAAATACTTTAAAGAAAAATAAATTGATGAATGGAATCGTTAAGCCAGCGCCAATGGCTAAAAGCAACGAAGGTGTCATAGCAAAGGCGATCGTTCCCCAGTCGAAGCCAGAGAGGCTTAATCGACTACCCTCGAATGCAGGGATCACTTCTTTTTGTTGCATCTTAAAAATAAAGTAAATACTGATACCAGATAAAAGGGCTAACAATAAAAGGCATTTAAATTCATCAAAGTAAAGTGGATTGAAATGGTTAAGCACAAAAATGATTATTCCGGCCAAAATCATGGCTAAACTATAAGTTGCATAGCTCAAAGAAATAGCTGCTGTTTTTGTTTTTTCTGAAGCATTTCGAATAATAAAGGGTAAAGCTAAGACCTGAACAATGCCATAGCACATGCCCCATAACGCAGCACTGGTATATATCATGTCGATTTGCTTAAATTCTGCAGCAAGTAAAATACCGATACTAAAAATAAAAACACCAATCGCTGCTATATAAAATAAGGGTTTTAAGTTTCTTCCTTTGATAAATAATCCTAAAGGAAATGCCAACAACATAACTGTTAAAAATCTTAAGGAAATAAAGTCTGCAATTTGATGATCTTCATATCCTTTTTTTGACAAATAAATATTGAGAATCATCATAAAAGAAGCATTCACTAATTGAATAAAAAATTCGGCAGCAATAAATTGCAATACTATTTTTTCAATCTGAAAATAGGGCTTTAGTATTTTGCTCAGCATCAAATTTGTTGTGCTAAAATGTAGTCTTTGATTTTTTCGAATTCGTGGTAGGCAAACCATTGGTATTCGGGATCTCTGCGTAGCCAAGTTAATTGGCGTTTTGCAAATCTCCTGGTGTTTTGTTTAATGGCTTCCACACTTTGTTCGAGCGATATTTGCCCATCTAGCATGTCAAAAATCTCTTTGTATCCAACGGTTTTCAAAGCATAACACTCGCGGTTAGCTAGGTTGTTTTTCACTTCTGCTACTAAACCAGCTGCCATCATAAGATCAACTCTTTTGTTTATTTTTTCGTAAAGTTTTGCACGCTCGTCGGTAATGGCAATTTTAATAATCGCAAAATCTCTTTGTTTTTTCTTACCAGTTAAATGGCTCGAATAAGCTTTGCCGCTGAGTGTACTAACTTCAATGGCACGCATCATTCTTTGTTTATTTTGAATATCGACTATTGCGTAATACTCGGGATCTAAGCTTAACAGTGTTGCTTGAAGTTCTTCGGTTGTTTTTGTTTGCAGACTTGCACGCAGTGCATCATCTCTAAAAGTTAATTCATCTAAACCCTCGCAAATGGCTTGTGTATATAGGCCTGAGCCGCCAACTAAAATGGCGTAAGCATGTTCCGAAAATATTTCATGCAATTTAGCTAAGGCAATTTTTTCAAAACTGCCCGCGTCAACTACTTCCGTTACACTATGCGAATCAATAAAATGGTGTTTGGCTTGCGCAAGTTCGTCCGCATTTGGTTTAGCCGTGCCTATGCTTATTTCGCGGTAAAATTGACGCGCATCTGCAGAGATAATTTCGGTTTTAAAATGCTGTGCTAATTGAATGGCTAAAGCTGTTTTGCCAACAGCAGTAGGGCCTGATATAACAATTAGCGTAGCTTTCAATTTAGTCTTCTTCTTGGTTAAAGTCTTCGTCTTGAACATCATCAAATTCGGAAGGTTCTTCTTCCTCCTGTTCGTCTGAAGGTTCATCTGGATGCGCTTCTATGCCCATTGCATCTACTTCTTCTTCGTCTTCTTCACCCAATCCAAATTCATTTAAGAAATCGAGGTCGTCGTTGGCTACGGTTGGAATAATAGGGGTATTGCCAAACTGCTTTGGTGCAATGCCAGTTGTTTTGGTGCATAAAGGATATTGGAGTTTCGGATCTTCGTTAACGGTAATTTTCACTAACTGAATATAAAAAGTCCAAGGTTTTTCTAAATTGAAAATATAATATATTTTTTGATGAGGATCGATAATGAAATTTTTCAAAATTGACTTTTCCATCAATACTGTTTTCGCAGCATCTTTAATAGAAGATTCGTTTAAGGTAATTTCTTTGCCTTTGTGCCATTGGTCGTTGCTCATGTAAAAGCTGCTATTTGCTTTTCCATCAAATCCAATGGCAGCGTGTATTGCACGATGCAAATCTTCAAAACTTTGATTAGATTTTATTTCTATTTCTCGACACACTTCGTCGTAATCTTCGAAAGTGATTTTAAATTTATATATCGCCATAATGTAAAACGATTGAATGCTTTGCTATTTACAAATTAATTATTTTTTTCTTCGAATCGCAATTATTTTGCAATTAAACCTAATTTTTTCCCTTCCGCCATCATCAATTCGATAGCGGCTGTTTTTTCGTTCGGTATTACTCCTTCTAAAATGGCTTCACGAATCGTGTTTTTAAGTAAACCAACTTCTTTACCAGCAGCTAAACCAAAAGCTTGCATAATGTCGTTACCATCGATTGGTGGCTGCCAATTTCTTAATTGATCTTTGGCTTCTACTTCGACAATTTTTTCTTTGACCAGCTCGAAATTGTTTTTATATTTTTTGACCTTGTATTCGTTTTTGGTGGTGATATCTGCATTACACAAAATCATGAGTGCGTCAATATCTTCGCCTGCTTCGAATAATAATCTTCTTACTGCCGAATCGGTTACTGTATTTTGCGCCAATACAATAGGTCTTAAATGAAGCAATACCAATTTTTGTACCAACTTCATTTTTTCGTTTTGCGGTAATCTTAACTCTTTAAAAATTTTAGGAACCATGCGGGCGCCTTTATCTTCGTGCCCATGAAAGGTCCAACCATGTTCGGGTTCAAATCGTTTGGTAGCTGGCTTTGCAATATCATGTAACAAAGCAGCCCATCTTAACCACAAATCATCGGTGTGTTCGCAAATATTATCGAGCACTTGTAGCGTGTGGTAAAAATTATCTTTATGTGCTTTACCATTGATGGTTTCTACGCCATGCAAATTGGCAACTTCCGGAAATATGATTTGCAAAAGTCCGGTATTAAATAAATGTTCAAATCCAATCGAAGGTTTTGCCGAAAGCATTATTTTATTGAGCTCATCGGTGATGCGTTCTTTGCTAACAATTTGAATACGTTCTTTATTTTCGGTGATGGCTTGCAAAGATGCCGCATCAATTTTGAAATTTAATTGCGCTGCAAAACGAATAGCACGCATCATGCGCAGTGGGTCGTCGGAATAGGTTACGTTAGGCTCAAGCGGAGTTCTAATCAGCTTTTGCTCGATGTCTTTCATGCCATCGAATGGATCAATTACTTTACCATAGTTTATTTTTGCTAAACTAATGGCTAAGGTATTGATGGTAAAATCTCTTCTATTTTGATCGTCTTGTAAATTGCCATCTTCTACAATCGGCTTGCGCGAATCGTTTCGATAAGATTCTTTTCTGGCACCTACAAATTCTATTTCCCAGCCTTTGTAATTCAGCATGGCCGTACCAAAGTTTTTGAAAACATTGACGGCTGTTTTATTGCCAATTTTTAATGCAACTGCTTCGGCAAATTCAATTCCATTGCCAATAATTAAAAAATCAATGTCTTTAGATTTTCTGTTTAATAATAAATCGCGCACATATCCACCAATCACATAAACCGCTACTTTGCGTTCTTGCGCCACTTCGGTAATGATTGGAATAATAGGATGTGTTAACAGGTTTTTCAAATGGAATTATTATTTGGC
The DNA here is from genome assembly GCA_903951325.1 of uncultured bacterium. Taxonomy (GTDB): domain Bacteria; phylum Bacteroidota; class Bacteroidia; order Sphingobacteriales; family Sphingobacteriaceae; genus CAIKLP01. The sequence continues at coordinate 9,973 of CAJBBN010000192.1, read as the reverse complement.
GTGAAAATAAGAAAAAAAGCGTTATTTTCTGATAAATTCAAACGTGCCGTTGGTCGCTAATTTAATAATGCTCGAAGGTTTCCCGGTACCAATTTCATTTAAATCACAAACATAATCTGCAGCTGTTAGAAAATAGGGGTCAATGTCGCTGCGCTCAATTGCTGCAGCTTCGCCCGATAGGTTGATAGAAGTAGAAACAATTGGAAATTTAAATTTTTGAATCAGTTGATGTGCAAATCCACTCTTGACAATTCGAATGCCAATACTACCATCTTCGTTGATGGCATTTTTTGCTAAATTTTTTGCATTCGGTAAAACAATCGTCATTGGGCTATCTGCAAATTCTATAAGGCTCCAGGCTATTTCTGGTACTTCTTGCACATAGGATTGGATTTTATTTTCATTGTCTAAAAGCAATACAAAACTTTTAGCAGCAGGTCTTTTTTTTAGAGCGATGACTTTATCAATGGCTGCTTCGTTGCGTGCATCGCAGCCTAAACCCCAAATGGTATCAGTAGGATAGAGAATAGTTCCACCTGCATTTAAAACACTAATCGTTTTTTTTATTTCTTCTGTATAATTCATTTAGATAGGATTGATTGATAGAGGCCCATTAATTCAGTTGCAATTTTTTCGCTATTGAATTTTTCGACATATTTTTTTCCAATGGCAGCCATACTTTTTCTTTTGCTTTCGTCTGCTAATAAATCAGCAATTAAACCGGCAAGTTCCTCGGCATTACTTGGCTCAAAATACAAGCTGTTGGGGCCGCCAGCTTCTGCTAGGCAAGAACCTTTTGCGGCAATTACAGGTGTTTCAGAATGCAGTGCTTCTATGATTGGAATGCCAAAACCTTCAAACTTAGAAGGGTAAATAAATAAATCGGCTGCTTGATAAATAGCGGGGAGATCTTTAAAATCTACTTGATTGATTTGAATAACCCGATCGATTAATTCGTGCTTTTTTATAAATGCATCAATGATTAAGCCATAAGATTTTTTCTTTCCCACCATTACTAATTTCACATGGCTGGGCAATTCTAGCATGGCTTGTAAAATCACTAAAGCATTTTTTCTTTCTTCTATTGTGCCTACATATAATAAATAATTAGCTGGAAGCGCATATTTTTCCTTAACAATATTTATTGCAACACTCGTTTGTTTTTTTTCAAAAATAGCATCGCAAGCTTGGTAAATAACTTCAATTTTATTTTCGGCTACTTGATAAAATTCAATGATATCTTTTTTAGTTTGCTCTGAAATGGCAATTATGTTATGTGCAAATTTTACAGCATGCTTAATTTTATTATCATAAATTTTTCGATCAATTTTTTTATAATAATTGGGGAATCTTTTAAAAATTAAATCGTGAATGGTAACCACCGTTTTGATATTGGTTTTCTCAATGCCATCGGGTATTTCGTGGCTTAAACCATGGTATAAATCTATTTGATCGTGAGCGGCATCTGCGGCAATTCCAAAGCGTCTCCAAGCGGCAGAAAATGTACCGTAAAATAAATTTCTTGGTCCGCGAATATGAGCGTGTTTTATATCATGAATAAAATCACTTGCGCCATCTGCCACCTTTGTTGGCGTATATAAATAATATTCGTGCGCTGGAAATACTTTGCAAATATTACTGATAGTAGAGCGTGCATAATTGCCTAGTCCTGTAAAATTTGCAAAGGCTCTTTTAGCGTCGTAACCTATTTTCATTTGTTTATACGGCAACATTGTATTCTCTTAACGCATTATTAAGAGATGTTTTTAAATCTGTTGATGCTTTTCTTTGGCCAATAATTAATGCACAGGGAACTTGGTAAGCACCGGCAGCAAATTCTTTTGTATAAGATCCAGGAATCACAACCGATCTTGCAGGTACACGGCCAATATATTCTACAGGTGTTGTTCCACTTACATCAATAATTTTAGTAGATGCAGTTAAGACAACATTTGCACCTAATACGGCTTCTTTTTCGACATGTACGCCTTCTACCACAATACATCTTGAACCAATAAAGCAACCATCTTCAATAATAACTGGAGCTGCTTGTAGGGGTTCTAACACTCCGCCTATACCTACACCTCCACTTAAGTGAACATGTTTGCCTATTTGTGCGCAAGAGCCTACTGTTGCCCATGTATCAACCATGGTGCCTTCGTCAACAAATGCACCAATATTTACATAGGATGGCATCATAATTACGCCCTTTGCTAAAAATGCACCATAGCGTGCAACTGCATTGGGTACTACTCTTACGCCTTGCGCAACATAATTGGTTTTCAATTTCATTTTATCGTGGTAAACAAATGGTCCCACAATTATTTCTTGCATTTCGTTGATTGGAAAATATAATACCACCGCCTTTTTTACCCATTCATTTATTTTCCAGCCATCTGTTGTTGGTTCTGCAACCCTTAATTCACCTTTATCTAATTGATCTATAATTGCATTGATTGCTTCCTTTACTTCAGTAGTATGTAAAATACTTCTGTCATCCCATGCTTTTTCGATAATTGACTTGAAATTTTCGTTCATTTTTATGCTTATATTTTAGAATATGCAAATCTAATAACAAAGTATAAACAAAAGCGCTTATTTTTGAATTTATATGGCCCCAGCAAACGATAAATTAAGGATTGATAAATACCTGTGGGCCATTAGAGTCTATAAAACTAGAAGCATTGCAACCGAGGCTTGTAAGGCAGGAAAGGTAAAAATGGGCGGTCAATCACTCAAACCTGCTCATATTGTAAAAATAGGAGACCTTTACACCATACAAAAAGACCATCAAAAGAAGATTTTAAAGGTATTGGCATTACTCGAAAAAAGAGTAGATGCAGCAAAAGCAGCACCATTTTTTGAAGATTTAACACCACCCGAATTAGACCCAAAATTAGTTTCTGTATTTAATTCACCCGTATTAAAGCGCGATAGGGGAACTGGAAGGCCTACCAAGCGGGATAGGCGAGAAATAGACGATTTGCAAGACAGCTGGGACTAATTGTTTATAAGTGTATAAACATATAAATATAACCTAATGAAAGTCATTTTAGATTTAAAATAAAATAACGATATTGAACTTTTAATTATACAAAAAAGCACATGATTCAAGTAAAATTTAATACGCAAAGCCAACCTTTCTTTCAGGCTTTAAGAACGCGTACTGATCAATATTTCAAAACAAATGAAATCAGCACCAAAGGCGATAGTCGTTTGTATTGGAAGACGGCAATTCTTTCGATCACATTTGTTGCCATTTATATTACGCTCGTTTTTTTAACGCCAGAAAGTAATTGGATTAATTTAATCTTGTGTTCCTTATTGGGTGCAAATTTTGCAGCCATTGGTTTTAATATGATGCATGATGGTGCGCATGGTAGTTATTCCGACAATAAATTTTTAAACGAATCGATGGGATTCACTTTAAATATTATGGGTGGAAACATGTATGTGTGGAAACAAAAGCATAACGAGAATCATCACACCTTTACTAATATAGAAGGCCACGACGACGATATTAATTTAAAGCCTTTTTTAAGAATGCATGAAGGTCAGCAAAAGCTTTGGATCCACCGCTACCAACACTTTTACGGGGTGTTCATGTACGGTATGTCTTTAATGTTTTGGGTGTTTTACCAAGATTTTAAAAGGTATTTTACCGGACAAGTTGCTGAGCATACAAATATGAGAAAAATGAAAACTTCTGATCATCTTATATTCTGGTCTTCTAAATTTTTGCATATTTTATTATTCCTATTAATTCCAATGTATACAGTTGGAGTGGTTGCCGCAATTGTAGGGTATATTACCATGTCTTATGTATGTGGAATAATTTTAGGTATTGTTTTTCAAATGGCACATGTAGTGGAACCCACTTCTTTTGTAACGCCTACAAATGGTATAGAAACTATCGAAGACGAATGGGCAGTGCATCAAATAAAAACTACATTCGATTTTGCTACTAAAAATAAAGTAGTGTGTTGGTTGTTGGGCGGCTTGAATTTTCAAGTAGAACATCACTTGTTTCCAAGGGTTAGTCATGTGCATTATCCTGCATTAAGAAAAATTGTAAGAGAGACTTGTGATGAGTTTAGTATTAGATATCACGAATTCCCTACTGTTTTAAAAGCTTTCAGGTCACACCTAAGTTATTTAAGAACAATTGGTAGGGCTTAGACCTGAGCTAAAACCCTTATAAACACTGTGTTTCGATTCACATTGTGAAAATGTGGATAATTTCTAAATTATTTTTTGAAAAGAAGTTAGCAAAAGTGAAGAATATTACATTTCTTAGAGGTATGAAATAGACCGCTTTTCCAATAGGAATAGGCTATACATAAAAAACTAAATATTAAAACTTAAATTTAAAACCATGAACAAAGCAGAATTAATTGACGCAATGGCGGCAGAAACACACATGACAAAAGCAGATTCAGGTCGTGCTTTAGATGCATTCTTAAATGCAACTACAAAATCTTTGAAAAAAGGTGAGAAATTAACTTTAGTTGGTTTCGGTACTTTTTCAGTTACTAAAAGACCAGCTAGAATGGGACGTAATCCACAAACTGGTAAAGCAATCAAAATTGCTGCTAAGAAAGTTGCTAAATTTAAAGCAGGTGCTACTTTAGCTAAAGTGGTTAACAAGTAATTTTTTAAAAAATTATTTTAAAAAAAGCCTCGAATTTATTCGAGGCTTTTTTTTTATTTCTTTTCGAAAACTAAAGAAATAGAATTCATGCAAAACCTTTTTCCTGTTGGCTTTGGGCCATCGTCAAACACATGGCCTAAATGAGCATTACACCTTCCGCAAACAACTTCTGTACGGATCATGCCATGTGTTTCATCTGTAATATATTGCACACTGCTTTCGGTATAAGTTTCAAAAAAACTAGGCCAGCCACAACCACTTGCAAATTTACTATCCGATTTGAATAATTTATTTCCGCATGCTGCGCAAAAATAAAATCCTCTGTCAAAAAAATTATCATACTTTCCGGTGTATGCTCTTTCGGTTCCTTTCTTTCTAGCAATTTCAAATAATGCTGGGCTTAAAGTATTTTCCCATTCTTGTTCCGAAATATTTATTTTTTCTTTACTTGTTTTATTGAAATAGGGATTAGTAGATGTAGTCATTTTTTTATTGCTTTGTTGCGTATTTTTAATGGTAGCATTAGATGTATTTACTTGTCCTTCACAATTGATGTTTAAGCAAATGGCTAATACCACAAATGGTATAATTGGTTTCATTTTTTTAATTATAGGGTGTTGCTAAATTAGACAAATACAATACAAATTTGTTTGCCAAAATTGGATTTCAACTGTTGGGGAAAAGTTATGCCGCCTGGAGGGTGTTTTTATGTTTCAAAAACTTTTATTTGTCACAAAAAATAATATTTTTGTTATAGGCCGATTATCTGTAAATTTAAGCATCGAAGCCACATTTACCCCTAAAAACAACCAATTTGGAACCTACTCAAACTAACGATCCAGAATACTATCACAAGGTGGTAGATTGTCAATATGCTTGCCCTGCTCATACACCAGTTCCAGAGTATATTCGCTTAATTGCTGCAGGTAAATATACAGAAGCCTATATGGTTAACTGGGAGTCAAATGTTTTCCCTGGAATTTTAGGAAGAACCTGCGATCGTCCATGTGAACCTGCATGCAGAAGAGGTAGGGTAGAAGAAGAGCCCGTTGCCATTTGTAGATTAAAACGCGTAGCCGCAGATAACAAATCGGATGTTACAGATTTAATGCCAATTATACCTTCGGTAAAAAACGGTAAACGCATTGCCTTAATTGGTGGTGGTCCTGCTTCTTTAACAGTTGCAAGAGATTTAGCGCCGCTAGGTTATTCAATAGATTTATATGATAATCAAAATAAAGCAGGTGGCATGATGCGTAGTCAAATACCATCGTTTCGTTTGCCCGATTCGGTTTTAGATGAAGAGGTTGGTTATGTTTTAAATATGGGTATTGAAACACATTTCAATACACATGTAAATAGTTTAAAAGAAATTACTGCTAAAAATTATGATGCAGTTTTTATAGGTACTGGTGCACCCAAAGGAAAAGATCTTTCCGATTTGCCTGGAAGAAAAGAAGCAAGCGCAAATGTGCATATAGGTATTGAATGGCTTGCCAGCGTTGCATTTGAGCATACCAATAAAATTGGCAAAAAAGTAATCGTGCTTGGTGGTGGAAATACCGCAATGGATTGTTGCCGTACTTCGCGTCGTTTAGGTGGTGATCAAGTAAAGGTAGTGGTAAGAAGTCCATTCACCGAAATGCGCGCATCGGAGTGGGAAAAAGAAGATGCATTGCACGAAGATATTCCAATTATTGATTGTCATGTGCCGCAAAGTTTTGTGGTGGAAAATGGCAAACTAATGGGAATGAATTTCGATAAAGTGCATGCGGTTTACGATGACAATGGAAAGCGTAAATTAGTAAGCACTAACGAAGCACCTGTATTTATTGAAGCAGACGATGTCTTAATTGCTATTGGCCAAGAAAATACTTTCCCTTGGATAGAAAGAGATTTGGGATTAGCATTCGATGAGTATGGAATGCCGGTAGTAGATAAAAATACTTTTCAATCTACCAACGAAAAAATATTTTTTGGTGGAGATGCAGCATTGGGTCCTAAAAATGTCATCACTGCAGTTGCACAAGGACATCAAGCGGCCATTTCTATCGATTTGTTTTGTAATCAACAATCATTAATAGAAAGACCAAGTCCATATGTAAATTTGGTTAGTCAAAAGATGGGTATTCATGAATGGAGTTACAACAGTGATGTGGTAACAGACAACAGATATATTGTTCCACAAGTGAATAAAGAAATTGCACTCAAAGACCGTAAGGTGGAAGTAGAGCTTGGCTTTGACGGCTTACATGGCTACAAAGAAGCCAAGCGCTGTTTAAATTGTGATGTGCAAACTGTGTTTACAGAAAATAAATGTATAGAGTGTGATGCCTGTGTAGATATTTGTCCAACGGCTTGTATTTCTTTTACATTTAATGAAGAGGATGAAAATACATTGAGAAATAAACTTCAAGTACCTGCCTTAAATTCAAGTCAAGATTTATTAGTCTCGGCGCCACTGCCTACCCAAAGAGTAATGGTAAAAGATGAAGATGTTTGTTTACATTGTGGATTATGTGCAGAGCGTTGTCCAACCTCTGCATGGGATATGCAAAAGTTTTTATATACTACCAGTAAAGCAGGAAATCAATGTCAGTAAATAATTTAATTAATAATTTTGTTGTTCGATTTGCAAATGTAAATGGAACAGGATCTGCTTCTGCTAACTATTTATTTGCAAAAGCAGTTTTTAGGATGGGTATTTTTGCTACACCTAAAAACATTTTTCCTTCTAATATACAAGGTTTACCAACTTGGTACGATGTGAGGGTGTCTGAAAAGGGCTACCTTGGCCGAAGAGAAGGCGTTGATATGATGGTGTCGGTGAATCCACAAAGTATGGCTAACGACATTAAAAGTGTAAAAACAGGGGGTTATTTTTTGTATGATAGCACCAAAGATTTACCAGCAGATTATATTAGAGAAGACATCAATTATATTGGTGTACCCTTAATGGAAATGTGTATTAACGAATATTCGGATCCAAGACAAAGACAATTATTTAAAAATATCATTTATGTAGGGGCACTTGCGGCACTTATGAATATTGAGTTTGAAGTATTGGAGCAATTATTTAAAGAGCAATTTGCAGGTAAAGAAAAATTAATTGCACCCAATGTAAAAGCGCTTCAATTAGGAATGGATTATATCAAACAACATTATGAATATCCATTACCCATTCGATTAGAGAGAAGAGATTTAATTGGAGATAAAATTTTAATTGATGGTAATTCTGCATGTGGTTTAGGTGCCGTGTATGGAGGCGCAACAGTAGCGGCTTGGTATCCTATCACCCCTTCCACCTCTGTGGTTGAAGCCTATTCGGAGTATGCCAATAAATACAGAGTAGATCCTAAAACAGGTAAAAATAATTTTGCAATTGTTCAAGCAGAAGACGAATTAGCCGCCATTGGAATGGTGATTGGTGCCAATTGGAATGGAGCAAGATCTTTTACTGCAACCAGTGGGCCAGGCGTTTCTTTAATGAATGAATTTTTGGGCTTAGCTTATTTTGCGGAGATTCCTACTTTGCTTATTGATGTGCAAAGAAGTGGACCATCAACCGGTATGCCTACTAGAACACAGCAATCAGATATTATTAGTGCTGCCTATGCATCGCATGGCGATACTAAACAGGTACTGGTCATTCCAAGTACACCAAAAGAATGTTTCGATCTTACTGCCGATTCGCTTGATTTAGCGGAGCATTTGCAAACACCAATTATCATGCTGACCGATTTAGATTTGGGAATGAATGATCATGTTTCGGAACCATTTGTTTGGGATGATACTAGAAAATACAACAGAGGTAAAGTATTGAATGCCGAAGAGCTAGAAAAAATGGGTCGCTTCGGAAGGTATTTAGATGTTGATAATGATGGCGTAACTTATCGAACCTATCCAGGCACGCATCCAACTAAAGGTTCGTTTTTTACACGCGGAACTTCTAGAGATGAATACGCTGTATATACCGAAGACAGTGGCGCTTACGTTCAAAACATGGAACGCTTACAATTGAAATGGGAAACCGCAAAGACATTGGTGCCTACACCAATCATGTATCAAGAAAAAAATAAATCTAACATCGGATTTATATTTTTCGGTACTACTTTATTTGCAGCTGAAGAATCAATGGATATGTTAGCCGAAAATAATATCACAATAGATGCTTTGCGATTAAGAGCTTTTCCATTTAATAATCAAGTATCCGATTTTATTGAATCGCACCAAACTATTGTGGTGATTGAGCAAAATAGAGATGCGCAAATGAGAAGTTTATTGATCAATGAGTTGAATTGTAATCCATCAAAAATTAAATCGATTTTAAATTACGATGGTATGCCAATTACAGCAGACATGATCGTTACCCAATTTCACAATTTATCATTATAAGAATAGCCTATTATGACTTATATAAAACCAAAATTTCGTCATCCTTCTTTGCCTAAAAATGATTTAGGTTATACCAAAACAGTTTACGAAGGTTCCCTCTCTACACTTTGTGCGGGTTGTGGCCACGATTCAATCAGTGCGGCCATTGTACAGTCTTGTTACGAATTGGCATTAGAACCACATCGTATTGCCAAACTTTCGGGCATTGGATGTTCTTCTAAAACGCCTGCTTATTTTTTGAGTCAATCGCATGGTTTTAATTCTGTGCATGGTAGAATGCCTTCGGTTGCCACCGGTGCCAGTTTAGCCAATAAAGATTTAATTTATTTTGGTGTTTCGGGCGATGGCGATACCGCGTCTATAGGTATGGGACAATTTGTGCATGTAGTGAGAAGAAATTTAAACATGGTTTATGTGGTGATGAACAATGGATGTTATGGATTAACCAAAGGACAAGATTCGGCAACAGCAGACGAAGGCTCTAAAAGCAAAGCTGGATCGGTGAATTTATTTAATGCCATTGACTTGCCAAGTTTAGCTTTAGAATTAGGCGCTTCGTTTGTAGCGCAAAGTTTTTCTGGCGACAAAGCACAACTGATTCCATTAATTAAAGCGGCCATCAAGCATCCTGGTTTTGCACTCATCAATGTTATTTCGCCCTGTGTAACTTTTAATAATAATCCAGGCTCGACTAAAGCATACGATTATGTAAGAGAACACCTCGACGCAACTTCAACAGTAGACTTTATTCCTTTGCAAGAAGAAATTAGCGTAGCCTACGAAGCGGGTTCTACTAAGAATATCGAGTTACACGATGGTTCCTCTTTACAATTAAATAAACTAGCAACTAATTGGAATCCCGAAGATAGAATGTCTGCTATGACTGCTATGCAGCAAGCAAAATTAGACGGAGAAATTTTAACAGGC
>CAJBBN010000191.1 GCA_903951325.1 uncultured bacterium | reverse complement strand
ATGCGGTAAATACAGCCAAAGCATTTAACGACCGTTTAGATTTTGACGGAGTGGTGTTAACAAAATTAGATGGCGATACCAGGGGCGGTGCCGCTTTAACCATTCGAGAAGTGGTTAAAAAGCCCATCAAATTTGTCGGAACGGGCGAAAAACTAGAAGCCATCGATGTGTTTTATCCAGAGCGAATGGCTTCGAGGATATTGGGCATGGGCGATGTGGTTTCTTTGGTGGAGCGTGCGCAAGAACAATTTGATGCAGAAGAATCTGCGCGTATTCAAAAGAAAATTAGAAAAAACCAATTTGATTTTGGCGATTTCTTGAATCAATTACAACAAATCAAAAAAATGGGTAACCTAAAAGATTTGATGGGCATGATTCCGGGCGTTGGCAAAATGGTGAAAGACATTGATATTTCGGACGATGCCTTTAAACACATAGAAGCGATCATACATAGCATGACGCCGCTAGAAAGAGAAAGCCCAGAAGTAATTAATGGCACCCGACGCAAAAGGATTGCGATGGGAAGTGGCAGGAGCATCGAAGAGGTTAACAAGTTGCTCAAGCAATTTGACGACATGAAAAAAATGATGAAACAGTTCTCTGGCGGCGGAAATCCCTTAAAAATGTTAAAAAACATGCCACAAGGCGGAATTCCTAGATAATATTTTGAATTATCCACATTTGTTCGCATCTTTGCCCTCCCTTTGGATGGATACCATTGGGATTAACTAAAAACAAAAGAAAATGCCAGTAAAAATCAGATTACAAAGACATGGTAAAAAGCAAAGAGCTTTCTATCATATTGTAGTGGCGGATTCGCGTGCTCCAAGAGATGGTAAATTCATTGAGAAGTTAGGCGTTTATAATCCTAACACAAACCCCGCAACAATCGATTTAAACATTGATGCTGCTGTTCAATGGTTACACAATGGTGCACAGCCAACCGACACCACTCGTGCTATCCTTTCATACAAAGGAGTATTGTACAAAAAACACCTAGCAGGTGGAGTGAAAAAAGGTGCTTTAACACAAGAACAAGCAGATGTAAAATTTGCAGCTTGGGTAGATGCTAAAACAAGCAAAGTTGATGCTAAAAAATCAACATTGGTTTCATCAAAAGATGCAATCAATAAAGCGCGTTTAGCTACAGAAGCAAAACAAAAAGAAGAAAAAGCAGCCGCAATTATTGCTAAAAATACACCAGTTGTAGAAGAAGTATTAGAAGAGGTTGTAGAAGAAACAGTAGTAGCGGAGGTTGCTGTAGAAGAAACACCTATTGCCGAAGCACCAGTTGCTGAAGTAGTAGCGGAAGTTGCTACAGAAGAAACGCCTGTTGCCGAAGCACCAGCTGCAGAAGAAACAGAAGCACCAGCTGCTGAATAATTTTTCCTTGAAATGAACGCCATCGAAAGCAAGTATTTTCAAATAGGAACAATCAAAAAAACGAAAGGCTTAAAGGGAGAGGTTCAACTTTATTTTGAAGTAGCAAACCCCGAAGCTTATGAAAACTTGGAATCGGTATTTATTGAAATCAATAATAAACCGGTTCCATTTTTTATTACTACCCTTCGTATGCAAGAACCCGTTGCATACCTCTATTTAGAAGGTGTTGAACACATCGATCAAGCAAGCCCCTTAGTCAACAAAAAAGTTTATATCTATAAAAAAAATAAACCCAAAGAGTCGAAAGCTTTTAAAGTAAAAGATTTAGTGGGTTATTTTGTAGAAGACACCCAATTGGGAGAACTAGCTATTATCAATAGCATAGAAGAAATGCCACAACAAACCATGGCTAGCATGGTGTATCAAAACAAAGAAGTTTTATTTCCTATCAACGATCAATTTGTAAAATCAATTGATCAAGAAGCGAAAAAAATATTGGTCGAATTACCCGATGGTTTATTGGCAATTTATTTAAGTTAGCATGATGAACATAGATATTATTACCGTACTTCCGCCATTATTGGAAAGCCCCTTTGCACATTCTATTATGCAACGTGCACAAACAAAGGGTTTGGTAAATATTCGTGTGCATAATTTAAGAGATTATAGTAACGATAAACATAAAAATGTAGACGACTACCAATATGGTGGTGGCTCTGGAATGGTGATGTCTATTGAGCCGTTTGCCAATTGCATTGAACATTTGCAAAAAGAAATTACCTACGACGATATTATTTATTTAACCCCCGACGGGCAAACCCTCAAACAACAAATCGCCAACGAATTATCTTTAAAAGGAAATTTGTTACTGTTATGCGGTCATTATAAGGGCATCGACCAACGCATTAGGGAGCTCTATGTGACCAAAGAGATCTCTATAGGAGATTATGTACTCAGCGGCGGAGAATTAGCAGCAGCGGTGTTGGTAGATAGCATAGTGCGTTTAATACCCGGCGTGTTAAACGACGAAACGTCTGCGCTATCTGATTCTTTTCAAGATGATTTATTGAGTCCGCCGGTATATACTCGTCCTGCAGATTTTAGAGGACACAAAGTGCCCGATATTTTATTAAGCGGAAATACACCAGAAGTCGAAAAATGGCGATTTGAGCAAGCTTTGGCTCATACAAAAACGCGTCGTCCCGACTTGCTCTCGTAGTTATTAACAACAAAACTGCCCCTAAAGCCATAAAAGTTTAAATTTTATTTTTTTGTTGATAAAATTTCCCTATACTTGCAATCCGATTTTTACAGTTAAAAAATCGTTTTTAAAGGCTTTAAACCATGGACTTAGTAAAATTTGTTAACGAACAAACACCAAAAAATGCATTGCCAACATTCAATCCTGGCGATACGGTAACTGTTCACTATAAAATTAAAGAAGGCGCTAAAGAGCGTATTCAGCAATACCAAGGCGTTGTTATTCAACGTAATGGAGTTGGTGCTAACGAAACATTCACTGTACGTAAAGTATCAAACTCTATTGGTGTAGAACGTATTTTCCCAGTAAACTCTCCTAACATCGATAAATTAGAAGTGAATTCTAGAGGTGCCGTTAGAAGAGCTAAATTATACTACTTACGTGGTTTAACTGGTAAAAAAGCTAGAATCAAAGAAAAAAGAGGAAGTTATTAATCCTTTACAACATATTTTAAAACCTCGCAATCGCGGGGTTTTTTTATTTAAGGCCGAAAAGCTTTAAAGCCGAGGGATGTGAGTGAATGAACTCGGCGATGCTCAAGCAATCACAATTTAATTTGTTGATGCGCCATTTTTTATCAATTTTTGCTGAATCAATCGGCACAAATACCAATCTAACAACATGAAAGATTTACTAAAGAAATACGAAGAAAAAAGACCAGAAGTAGTCTTTGAATGGAAAGACACCCTAACCGATGCCGAGGGTTGGGTGGTAATTAATTCTTTAAGAGGTGGAGCAGCTGGCGGCGGAACACGCATGCGCAAAGGATTAGACAAACGCGAAGTAGAATCTTTAGCCAAAACAATGGAAGTAAAATTTACCGTTTCTGGACCAGCCATTGGCGGTGCAAAATCGGGTATTAATTTTGATCCTGCAGATCCGCGCAAAAAAGAAGTGTTAGCAAGATGGTATCAAGCGGTAATTCCATTATTGAAAAATTATTATGGAACGGGCGGCGATTTAAATGTAGATGAAATTCACGAAGTAATTCCGATGACGGAAGCTTGCGGATTGTGGCATCCACAAGAAGGCGTTATTAATGGACATTTTAAATCCAGAGAAAACGATAAGATTAAACAAATAGGACAATTAAGATATGGCGTTGCTAAAGTAATTGAAGATAAAAACTTTTCGCCAGACTTAAGCAAAAAATATGTAGTTGCCGACATGATTACTGGTTACGGCGTGGCTGTTTCCATTGCACATTATTATAGCATTTATGGTGGCGAATTAAAGGGCAAGAAGGCCATTGTTCAAGGCTTTGGCAATGTGGGTGCGGCTGCGGCTTTTTATTTAACACAGATGGGCGCAAAGGTTGTGGGCATTATCGATCGCGTGGGTGGTTTAATTAATGAACAAGGATTTAGCATGGAAGAAATGACTAAATTATTTAACGATCGCGCACAAAATACTTTAGTAGCCCAAAAATTAATTCCATTTGCAGAAATTAACGAAAGCATATGGCAAACTTCGGCAGATATTTTTGTTCCGGCGGCAGCCTCAAGATTGGTTACCAAAGATCAAGTAGAAAAAATGATGGCCAGTGGTTTATCGGTTATTGCTTGTGGTGCGAATGTGCCATTTGCAGATCAAGAAATATTTTTTGGTCCGATCAGTGATTTTGCAGATGATCATTTAAGTATTATTCCAGATTTTATTGCTAATTGTGGCATGGCGAGAGTCTTCGCATACCTCATGCAGCCGGGCGTTTCCATGACAGACGAAGCCATTTTCAATGACACGTCTGCTATCATTAAAAAAGCAATCCAAAAAACTTACGATAACAATAATGCCAAAATAGGCATCGCAAAAACTTCATTTGAAATTGCATTAAAACAATTGGTATGATCAACGAATTTTTAAAAATTAGTCATCAACATTATTTTGGAAACACCGCCTTACAATATGCGTGGTTTATTGGAATCATTCTTTTAGGGCTACTATTTTTTAGATTTTTTTCCAGAACCATAAGTCGTTTTTTATTCAAGTTTTTCAAAAAATTTGCAGCCGATGTAAATGGCGAAAAATTTGTTGAGCTATTGGTGAAACCGCTAGAACTACTCATTTCAGTATCTATTGTGTACTGGGCCATTAGTCAACTAAGCTATCCATTTGAGGAAATTATTTTCAAAAGAAAACAAAGCACGCTTACTTATTTTGATGTAATTGATAAAGTTTATTTGTTTTTATTATTATTTTCAATTACTTGGACATTTTTAAGAATCATTGACTTTGTAGCATTGGTTTTTTCTTATAGAGCTTCTTTAACCGAATCTAAATCCAACGATCAGCTAGTACCTTTCGTCAAAGAGTTGGTAAAAATTGTTACTTATATTATTGCGGTTTTTGTAATGTTGGGTTTGGTTTTTAGAATCAATGTACTTACGCTCATTACAGGTTTAGGAATTGGTGGTATTGCGGTGGCTTTAGCGGCTAAAGATAGCCTCGAAAACCTGTTCGGATCCCTTACCATATTTATCGACAAACCCTTTGTAGTAGGCGATTTGGTAAAGATAGATGGTATAGAAGGTAATATCGAAAAAGTAGGATTCAGAAGCACCCAAATCAGAAGCATTAATCAGAGTATTATTACCGTACCCAATAAAAAAATGATCGATGGTGCATTGGAAAATTTAACCCTTAGAAATGCTAGAAGAGTTAAATTTTCTATCGGTTTAAATTATGAAACACCTGCATCAAGTTTAAAAAATATTATCGAAGAAATTAATGCCCTATTAAAAACCAACACCAATTATAACGAAGAAAGCATCGCAATTTTTGAAGAGTTTGGTGAGTTTTCGATGAACATTATGGTAGTTTATTTTTTAGAGATGATGGAATATAATGAGTACTTACAAGTTAAAGAAAAAATAAATTTTGCCATTGCAGATATTGTATACAAAAACGGTGCAAGCTTTATACACCCTGGCCGTGCCCTGATTCAATAAGAGGTAATTAGAAAAATTACGGGCTAATAATAGAATTTTTACGAAAACAAAAAAGGCGATCAAATTTTTGACCGCCTTTTTTATTGCTTAATAAAAAACAAATTAGTTTTTTGGAGCTGGGCTAGTTGTTTTAGCTTTATCACCACAAGACTTAGCTGCATCTTTAGAGCAACAAGATTTTTTTGTAACTGCTGATTTTGCTGCATCTTTTGCAACATTTTTACCATCACCATTTGCTAATGCAACCATTGAAGTTGCTGCCACTAGGGCGAACATTAATGCTATCTTTTTCATAATTAATTGGTTTAAATTTAAATTTATAACGCTAATATACGGAATTCTATATATTTCAATTGTAACAATTATGCAATTTCTGCAATTTGTGTAATGCCACCTTTAACCACTTGGTTCAAGGAAACATTGATTTTGGTGCCCAACGGAAAGAATAAATCTACCCTAGAACCAAATTTAATGAAGCCCATTTCGCTTCCTTGGCTAACCACATCGTCTGTTTTTACATAATAGCATATTCTTCTAGCTAATGCACCTGCAATTTGACGCATTAATATTTGCGTTTTATTGGCATGTTCGTAAACGATGCTTGTTCTTTCGTTTTCGGTAGATGATTTGGGGTGCCATGCTACCAAATATAAGCCAGCATGGTATTTCGCATATTTTACAATTCCATTAATGGGGTTTCTATTGACATGCACATTAATAGGCGACATAAAAACAGAAACTTGAATTCTTTGGTCTTTAAAGTATTCTGCTTCGTATACTTCTTCAATTACCACTACTTTTCCATCTGCAGGACACAATACAATCGCATCGTTTTGTTGAATAGGAAAGATGGGTAAGCGAAAAAACTGCAAAATAATAAGCAATACCAAACCCGACAATACATAGCCTAGTATTTTAACCCATTCGGTATTAGGCGTAAAGTAATACGTTGCGGCATTCACTATAATGCCAAATACAATTGCTAAAATAATAGATGCGATTCCTTCTCTATGAATAGTCATGTTGTTGATTTAAATATGCGCGAATTTATAAAAAAAGCAATAAATAGGTATAAACAATTGGCGCTGCCATAAAAAGCCCGTCGAAACGGTCTAAAACGCCTCCATGGCCAGGTAAAATGCTGCCAGAGTCTTTAATGTTGATGCTTCTTTTAAATAATGATTCGACTAAATCGCCTAAAGTGCCAAAAATAACGACTAAAATAGCCATCGTATACCAAATATTGGCAGGCGTTTCTGGGAAAAACCTAGCGAAAAAATAGGCAGTGCATAAACTAAGTAAAATACTTCCGGCTAAACCTTCCCAAGATTTTTTAGGAGATACCCTTTCAAATAATCGATGTTTACCTATAGTGATGCCTAATAAATAACCTCCCGAATCGCTTGCCCATAAAAACAAGATAAATCCTAATGGAAATTCGTAATGATAGCCATTGTTAGTTAAATAACCTAATGCACAAAACAAGGAAAAGGGTACAATTACATAAACAATTCCTAGTATTTTTTTGGCAAGGGTGCTAAATGGAAATTCTTCTAATTGATATAGTTCGTTGATAAATAAAAGCAAGAGCGGAACAATGGCTAATGATAAATATTTTAAAGGTAAAGAAGCATACAAAACCAAAGTGTTTAAAATAAAAAATCCAACACCAGTGATATAAGCCAATGCAATACTGTTTGGTTTTTTATCGACAAAAATTAATCCGTAAAATTCTTTTAATGCTAAAATACTGAAGAGTAAAAACAATAAATGAATGGCCCCGTTAAAGTAAATGCCAGCAAGGCATAGCGCTCCAAAGATTGTTGCAGTAATTACGCGTGTTACAAAGTTATTCATAATTTATTTTCATTGATAAGCTGAATAGAGTCATTATAAAAATCTTTATGCACAAAAATTTCGTTGCTGCCAAAATTTAAATAAGAAGAATCTTTTTTATTTATTAAAACAGGATTAAAGGCCTGGTCTTTTAAAACCGTGTACACTAATTCTGCTGCAAAAGTATTGGTCGATTCGTAAACTTTTACCCAATCTTTTTCCATGTTATTTTGCTCGTTTATTCCAAAAATATACAATTGCAATGCTACAAATAAATGCTACAAATAAAACCGAATTTGGAAAAAAAGTTATTTCGTTAGGATCGGTTGTAATCATCTTTTTTTGGTATAAATAACTCGCCAGCACAATGCTGGCATTATTGATAAAATGAAAGAAAATAGGCACCCAAATAGATTTACTCCAATAAAAAGTATAACCTAATGCTGCACCAAGTACTATTCGAGGAATGATGGCAAAAAATTGCAAGTGAAATAGACTGAACACTAATGCGGTTAACCATATGGCTAAATGAATATTCTTGCTTTGTTCAAATAATAGTTTTTGAATAATCCCCCTGAAAATTAACTCTTCGGCAATCGCCGCAACAACAGCAATCACCAATAAATTAACCATTAAGCCCGAAAGGCTATTGATATTCAATAAAAACCGGGTGGCGTTTTCTGCCCTAGCTTCGGCAAGGCGAAAACTATTTTCTAGACTAGTAAAAGAAGTAGGAAAGGCTATTTTATTATTTAAATCGGCTAAAAAAGAAATGATGGGTAAAGTAAATAGCCACAACAATGCAGCAAAAAATATATACACAACACTTGGTTTTTTAAATTCAAAAAAAACAATAGTATTGTCTGAAAACAAACGGGAATAAGCATTCGCAGGCACAATAAAAACAAAAGTAGCAAGAATTAATTGCACATATTTTAAAACCGCGGGGGTAATTTCGAGCCCACTATCCATATTCAATACTTGCATTAATGCCGAAAAAGGAATTTGAAATACTAGCGGAATACTCGCAAGCGCAATAATATATCCCAACATTGCGCCAGCAATCATCAAGACTAAGAGCATGGCAAATCGGTAACCAACAGATTTTTCTTGGCGCATTATCAAATCGCTTTTGTTTAATTTGTACTTTTGTAAACTGATGGTAAAGATAGGAAATATCGAATTGGGTGAATTGCCTTTATTGCTTGCGCCGATGGAAGACGTAAGTGATCCGCCTTTTCGTTTTGTTTGTAAACAAAACGGAGTGGATTTGATGTATACCGAATTTATTTCGTCGGAAGGCTTAATTAGAGATGCCGCTAAAAGCGTTCAAAAGCTGGATATATTTGAATATGAGCGCCCAATTGGCATTCAAATTTTTGGGAGTAATATTGAAAGTATGCGCGAGGCGACTGAAATAGCTACGCAGGCCCATCCCAATTTAATTGATATTAATTATGGTTGCCCAGTTAAGAATGTAGCTTGTAGAGGCGCAGGCGCAAGCCTATTGCAAGACATCGACAAAATGGTCCGCATGACCGAGGCGGTTGTGAAAGCCACGCATTTGCCCGTAACGGTAAAAACCAGATTAGGTTGGGACGACGACACAAAAAATGTAGTTGAAGTGGCAGAACGCTTGCAAGATGTGGGCATTCAGGCTTTAACCATACATGGCCGAACACGCTCACAAATGTATAAAGGCCAAGCCGACTGGACACTAATTCGAGAAGTAAAGAAAAATCCACGCATGCGGATTCCGATTTTTGGAAACGGAGATATTGATTCGCCAGAAAAAGCAATGCTATGGATGAAAGAATATGAAGTAGATGGCGTAATGATTGGCCGAGCTGCTATTGGTAACCCATGGATATTTAGAGAAATCAAACATTATTATCAAACCGGCGAAATTTTAGCCCCACCAACTTTAGCAGAACGCGTGGCCACCTGTCGTACGCATTTGCTTAAGTCTATAGAATGGAAGGGAGAGAAAACGGGCATATTCGAAATGCGTAGGCACTATACCAATTACTTCAGAGGATTAGACAATAGCCGCGAGTTTAGAAGCAGACTGGTTAACAGTCCAATGCTGAGCGAACTAGAAGAAATTTTAGAAGAAATTTTAGAGGCTAATTTATTACAAGGCGCTTAACCTAAAATTATTTCTGTATACAAAACAAAATTTTATATTTACAAAATCAGCAATCAATTTTAATGCAAACAAAAATTACTGAAGGCGTAAAAGTAAGTGTACAAACTGCCTATCAAGCAGAACAATCTAATCCAGCAAATGGTATTTTTTTGTTTTCTTATAAAATTACCATCGAAAATTTAACACCCTATACTGTTCAGTTACTGAGCAGACATTGGCACATTTTTGATTCTAATGGCACCCATCGAGAAGTAGAGGGAGATGGTGTTATAGGGATTCAACCAGTTTTAGAACCAGGACAATCTTATAATTATATATCGGGTTGTAATTTAAAAACAGAAATAGGAAAAATGTGGGGGACCTATACTTTTTTAAGAATGGTAGACCAAGAACGATTCAATGTAACTATTCCAGAATTTGATTTATTCTGTCCATTTAAAATGAATTAAATAAAAAAGGAGCTTAATATTTTAAGCTCCTTTTTTATATTTCAAATAAATTTAATCGCGTCTGCCAAGCAACATGCTTGCATAATATAATAGCGTAGCCAACGACGAAAGCGCAGCCACTACATAGGTGCTAGCAGCCCATTTCAAGGCACTCTTAGCGGTTTCGGTTTCTTGTGGAATGGTAATCCCTTTATTGGTTAACCAAGCAATTGCTCTATCGCTTGCATCAAATTCTACGGGCAAGGTGACAAAACTAAAAACAGTGGTTAAGGCAAACATTAATACGCCAATGCCTAATAAGGCCGGAAAGGTATTTAACATTAACACGCCTCCAATTAACACCCAGGTTAAATATTTAGAAGTAACGGTTAATGCCGGCACCATTGCCGAACGAAATTGCAACCAACTATAAGCCGTTGCATGTTGCACTGCGTGACCACATTCGTGAGCAGCCACAGCAGCAGCAGCCACAGAGCGTCCGTGATATACATCGGGGCTCAAATTCACTGTTTTGTCTTGTGGATTATAATGATCTGTTAATTGTCCTTCTACCGAAATTACTTTTACATCTGTAATTCCGTGATCGGCTAACATTTTTTCTGCGATTTCTTTTCCTGCTAATCCATTCGAAAGCATTACTTCTGAGTATTGCTTAAATTTCGATTTAAATCTCCAGCTTACAATTAAGCTCATGATTAATAGTGCAATCATTAAAAAATAAAGTAGTCCCATTTTGTGTTTTTTAAATATTCAATAAACAAACGCAATGCCATTTTGATTAGTATGACAAAAGGTTATTAACTTAGCACAAATTTAACATTTTAAGTCTTATGAATCTGTCATATTGGGAAAAATCTAGCTTTTTGGCCGATGCAGACTATGTAATTGTTGGCGCCGGAATAGTTGGCTTATTTGCTGCTATAACGCTTAAAAAAGAGCAACCCTTAGCCAGAGTCGTATTGTTAGAGCGATCTTTCTTGCCATCGGGCGCTAGCACCAAGAACGCCGGATTTGCCTGTTTTGGCAGCATTTCCGAATTAATGGAACAAGAGCAAACTTGCAGTAAAAGCGAATTTTTGTCAGTTATTCAACAAAGATGGCAAGGATTAAATTTATTAATCAGCACATTGGGTGCCGAACAAATTGCTTTTGAGCCTTGTGGTGGTTATGAACTATTCACACCAGAAGAATCCGAACTATATCAAGCTTGCATTGCCAAATTAAATTATTACAACGATTTATTAAAAGAACACATTGGCGCAACCACGCCTATTTTTTCCATAGCCGACGAGCGCATCAAAGAATTTGGATTTAAGGGTATTGCACATTTAATTTTTAATGCCTACGAAGGAAAAATAGATGCTGGAAAAATGATGCAAGCTTTAATTGCAAAAGCTAGAAATCTTGGGGTAGAAATATTTTTTGGCGCCGAAGTATTGGCTTATCAAACGCAAAATAACCAGGTTAATATAAGTGGAGCAAACTTCGAAATAAAGGCGAAAAAAATATTAATTGCAACCAACGCTTTTGCCAAACAGCTCCTCCCAAACCTAAGCATAGTGCCGGGTAGAGGGCAAGTGCTGATAACCAAACCCATTCAAAATATAAAATTTAATAGTACCTTTCATTATCAAAAAGGCTATTTTTATTTTAGAAATATTGACAATAGAATTTTAATTGGCGGCGGACGAAATTTGTTTTTCGAGCAAGAACAAAGTACCGAAATGCTTAACACCGAAAATATTTTAGCCAGCTTAAAAGCTTTGCTATTCGATAAAATTTGCCCCGATCAACCTATTGAAATTGATTATGCTTGGTCGGGTATTATGGCATTTGGCGAACAGCTACAACCCATTATTGAAAAATTTTCTGAAGGCGTATATGTTGCGGTGAGGTGTAATGGAATGGGAATTGCAATGGGTAGTAAAACCGGCGAAAGCCTTGCAAGGCTTGCCATTGCAGCTGATTAAAAATGATATTAATTAAATATTAAACAATGTTTATCTTTTAAAAATGAAACAGCTACTGGTAATTTTAATTGTTTTTTTTAGTGCTTGTGCCATTCATAAAACACCCGTTAAAAATTATTCTTTTGATGTGCTAAGGGTGTCTAGAGCTGGCGGTTTTACAGGTAATGTAAGCGGTTACTCGATAGATAGAAATGGAGAAATTTCTTTGATTTATCAATTCAAAGGCAAACCTGCACAACAGCAATTTTTTAGACAAACCACGTTAGATTCTGTACAAATGTTATTCGATAAAATCGAACAAATTGGATTAAATCAAGTATCACATCATGCAACTGGAAACATGACTTTACAAATTACCTTTCAAAAGGCTGGAGATATCCATTCCATTAACTTTATAGAGGCGCAAGACACCGCTAAAAAATTCAGCCCGATTTATTATGAAATCAGAGATTTTGCCGCTGGTAGGGGTAAAATTAAATAACAAAACTTAGCTAACTGATTGATAGCAATTTAAAACAAAAACACAAGCTAGTTGTTAAATTATTCGAGGGATTTAAACACTAATTAGAATCAATCTAAATATTTTTATCATTCAAATGACCCAACCTTATTAAATACATTTGCAACACTAAATCACGCATTCGATTATGAGTAATTCTTCATCTATGTTTAAGTCATCTTTAGGAAAAAAATTGGTAATGGGAATTACCGGATTATTCCTTATTAGTTTTTTAATGGTTCATTGTTTTTTGAATTCGCTCATCTTTATAAATGATGGCGGAGAAACCTTTAATCTTGGCGCAGAATTTATGGCCAAGAATTGGGTAATTAGAGCAATGGAAATTGTGTTGTTTGGCGGTTTGCTTTGGCACATTATTCAAGCAGCTATTTTAACTCGTGAAAATATAAAAGCAAGACCCGTAGCTTATGCAGCAAGTAATCCATCTGCAAATAGTAAATGGTACAGCCGCTCAATGGGTTTATTAGGCACCATTTTATTAATCTTTTTGATTATACATTTACGCCATTTTTGGGTCGTAAGTAGATTCACAGACGAAATAACCAGTGGCAGAGAAACTTTATTCAATGAAATGAAAGAAGTGTTCTCGCAATTGTGGGTGGTTATCTTGTATTGTTTAGCAATGGTTTCTTTAGGTTATCATTTGTTGCATGGATTCAAATCGGCATTTCAAACATTAGGCTGGAACCATGTTAAATACAATGCTATAATCGAAAAAACAGGTGTGATTATTTCCATAGTATTACCTGTTTTATTTGCTGCAATGCCCATTGCAATTTACATGGGATTAATTAAATAAGTTAAAAATTAAGATTGTTATATATGTCAATACTTGATGCAAAAATTCCGGAAGGAACATTAGAACAAAAATGGACCAAGTTTCGTTCTTCGGTTCCATTAGTGAATCCGGCGAACAAAAGAAATTTAGAAGTGATTGTGGTAGGCTCAGGCTTAGCAGGTGCTTCGGCTGCAGCTTCGCTCGCAGAATTAGGATATAAAGTAAAAGTTTTTTGTTTTCAAGATTCTCCTCGTCGTGCGCACTCTATTGCCGCACAAGGTGGAATCAACGCTGCAAAAAATTACCAAAACGATGGTGACTCTGTATACAGATTATTTTACGATACCATTAAAGGAGGTGATTACCGTTCAAGAGAAGCAAACGTTTATCGTTTAGCAGAAGTAAGTTCGGGCATCATAGACCAATGCGTAGCGCAAGGTGTTCCCTTTGCAAGAGAATATGGTGGAATGCTATCTAACAGATCGTTTGGTGGCACGCAAGTACAAAGAACTTTTTATGCAGCAGGTCAAACAGGACAACAATTATTATTGGGTGCCTACTCTGCTTTAGAAAGACAAATTGGAATGGGTGCAGTAAAAATGTATTCACGCCACGAAATGTTAGAAACAGTTACCATTGATGGAAAATGTCGCGGTATAATTGCACGCGATTTAACCACAGGAAAACTAGAAAGACATTTTGGTCACGCGGTATTATTGTGTACCGGTGGTTATGGAAACGTATTTTATTTATCGACCAATGCCATGGGATCTAACGTGACTGCGGCTTGGAAGGCACATAAAAAAGGAGCACATTTTGCAAATCCTTGCTTTACGCAAATTCATCCAACTTGTATTCCAGTTTCGGGCGACCATCAATCTAAATTAACATTGATGTCGGAATCCTTAAGAAACGATGGTAGAATTTGGGTTCCTAAAAAAGCGGGAGATACTAGAAAACCAATTGATATTCCTGAAGAAGAAAGAGATTATTATTTAGAAAGAAGATATCCTGCCTTTGGAAATTTAGTGCCCAGAGATGTGGCATCTAGAGCCGCTAAAGAGCGCTGCGATGCTGGCTTCGGCGTAGGTAATTCAAAAATGGCGGTGTATTTAGATTTTGCTTTTAACATGGATCGTTATGGTCACATTGAAGCTAGCAAAAAAGGTTTAGATAATCCAGATGCACATACTATTCGCGAATTAGGTAAAGGCGTAGTGAAAGAAAAATACGGCAATTTGTTTGATATGTATCAACAAATTACGGGCGAAAATCCATACGAAACACCGATGCGTATTTACCCAGCAGTACATTATACGATGGGTGGTTTATGGGTTGATTATAATTTAATGACAACCGTTCCAGGTTTATACGCTTTAGGAGAAGCAAACTTCTCTGACCATGGCGCTAATCGTTTGGGAGCATCTGCTTTAATGCAAGGTTTAGCCGATGGTTACTTTGTAATACCATATACCATTGGATCTTATTTGTCGAAAGAAATCAGTACTAAATCTATTGATACCAATCACGAAGCTTTTTCAGAAGCAGAAAAAGCAGTACAAGAAAAATTAAATAAATTTTTGGCTATCAAAGGCACCAAATCGGTAGATTATTTCCATAAGAAATTAGGAAAGATTATGTGGGATGAATGTGGAATGGCAAGAACCGAAGCGGGATTAAAAAAATCAATCGATGATGTTCGTGCTTTACAAAAAGAATTTTGGTCGGATGTAATAGTGCCAGGTTCGGCAGATGAATTTAATCCAGAATTAGAAAAGGCAGGACGCGTAATCGACTTTTTAGAATTAGGCGAGTTGATGTGTATAGATGCTTTAGATAGAAACGAATCTTGTGGTGGGCATTTCCGTGAAGAGTTCCAAACCGAAGAGGGAGAAGCCTTGAGAGACGACGAAAAGTATGCATATGTTGCTGCTTGGGAATTCAAAGCACAAAATCAATTCGAATTACATAAAGAAGAGTTGAAATACGAAAACATTAAAATTGCACAGAGAAGTTATAAATAAGCATAAAAAATTATGAGCGGAAATATGAACCTTACACTGAAAGTGTGGCGTCAAAAAAATAAAAACGCCGAAGGCAAATTAGTTAACTATCAAGTGAAAGATATTTCACCAGACATGTCTTTTTTAGAAATGATCGATGTTTTAAACGAACAATTGATTGTAAAAGGAGATGAGCCAATTGCATTTGACCACGATTGTAGAGAAGGTATTTGTGGCATGTGTAGTTTATATATCAATGGCAGACCACATGGTCCTAAAGATAGAATTACTACCTGTCAATTACACATGCGCTCTTTCGAAGATGGCCAAACCATTACCATTGAGCCTTGGAGAGCAGCATCGTTTCCCATTGTAAAAGATTTAGCGGTAGATCGTTCTGCTTTTGATAGAATAATTGCATCTGGCGGTTATGTTTCTGTTAATACAGGAAATGCACAAGATGCCAATTCGCTTCCCATTGGAAAAGAAGATGCAGATCTTTCTTTTGCAGCAGCAGCTTGTATAGGTTGTGGCGCTTGCGTTGCAGCATGTAAAAATGCTTCGGCCATGTTATTTGTATCAGCAAAAGTTTCGCAACTGGCATTGTTACCGCAAGGACAGCCGGAGCGTTACCTACGTGTGCACAACATGGTTGCCAAAATGGACGAAGAAGGATTTGGAAATTGTACCAATACGGGGGCCTGCGAGGCCGAATGTCCAAAGGGAATATCCCTGAGCAATATAGCCCGAATGAATCGAGATTTTTTTGTAGCGGGAATCGCTTCAGATAATTAAAAAGAAGGCTCGTTTAACGAGCCTTCTTTTATTGCTTATATTTATCGACATTCAATCTTAATTATTTTTTTAAAAATTGGAATCTTCTTCAGAAATAGTTTTAGTAGAAAAATTAATTCACCAAACCAGCTTACCTGTTTTTTTAACAGGCAAAGCCGGCACGGGTAAAACTACTTTTTTAAAAAAATTAATTCAAAGTACTGCTAAGAATACCATTGTTGTTGCACCAACCGGAATTGCTGCATTAAATGTAGGTGGGGTTACTATTCATTCGCAATTTCAAATACCCATTGGTGCCTATGTTCCAGCAGCAATAGCCTATTCCAAACATCCATTTTTTAGATTCGAATCGGAGAGCACCTTGCTTGGCAATTTTAGAATGAATGCCATTAAAAGAAAAGCTTTAAGAGAAGTAGAGTTATTAATAATAGATGAAGTGAGCATGTTGCGGGCAGATACCTTAGATGCTATTGATTTTATTTTAAGAAGCGTTAGAAAAAATTCGGCTGCATTTGGTGGCGTACAAGTATTATTTGTGGGCGATTTAATGCAGTTGCCTCCAATTTATCAAGAAAGTGATTGGCAAATTTTAAAAGACTATTATCCGAGCATGTATTTTTTCGACGCCAAGGCATTAAGAAATAATCCTCCGGTATATGTTGAATTAAAAAAAATACACCGCCAAAGCGATCCAATTTTTACCGACATATTAGCCAATTTGCGCAGCAATCAATTAACAGCAAATGATGTAGCGATATTGAATCAAAGGGTAATCAAAGATTTTAATCCAAGCGCAAGCGAAGGATATATTACACTCAGCACACACAACAAAACCGTCGAAGAAAAAAACACACAAGAACTAGCTTTAATTAACAGTAAGCCAGTTAGTTATAATGCAAAAATTACGGGCGAATTTCCCGAATCTATTTATCCTTGCGAAGCCAATTTGACTTTAAAAATTGGCGCACAGGTAATGTTTATTAAAAACGACACGCAACAGAATTTATATTTTAACGGCAAAATTGGTGTGGTTACTGCTTTGCATACCGACGAAGTTTGGATTACTTGCGCTGCAAATGAAAAAATAAAATTAGCTTTTCAAGAATGGAAAAACATTCGATACATAGTAGAAGAAAGTAGCGGCAAACTGAACGAAGAAGTGATTGGCACGTTTACGCAATTACCCTTGCGATTAGCGTATGCTATTACGATTCATAAAAGCCAAGGCTTAACTTTTGAAAAAGCAATCATAGATATTAAAAAAGTTTTTGCATCGGGTCAAGCCTATGTAGCACTCTCTAGATTAACAAGTTTAAATGGCTTGGTATTGAGTTCGGCAATTGCTATAAACGGTATTGCCAGCGAGCCAGCGGTACTTCATTTTGAACAAGAAACTGCAGAAAACGCACTCTCTGAAAGCCAAATAACACAGGCATCTTGGGAATATTTAGCCCAATTATTGCGTATCGCATTCGACTTTAATAAACACATTGCCAACTGGCGCACTTTAATAGAAAATCATGCAAAAGAATTTGTTGCATTAAGCACTAATGATCAAGAAAAAATTACTGAATTTTCAAATGCATTAAATGATTTACAACAAGTGGCGGGTAATTTTCAAAAACAAATTTCGCCATTGTTTACAGCAAAAGAACTCGAAAAAATTGCAAGCAGATTAAACGATGCACAAATATATTTCGAAACCCATATTAAAAAAGCTTGCGATTATATTCAAGCAATTGAATTTGCAAAAGCAAAAAAACAAGTTTCTGTAAGCGAAACCTTACTCGATTTATTTCATCAATACCAACAAATTAACAAGTTTAGTTTTTTAACCAATAGCCTACTTTCTAATAAACCTTTTGATAGCCAGGCCTGGTCTGCTCAACAAGCAACGTATTGGTATAGCCTAAAAAAACCGGCTAAGAAGCCTAAAAACACAGAGAAAGAGCCAACGCACTTGCATACTTTTCGTTTAATTAAAGAAGGCAAAAGCCCCGAAGAAGTAGCAGAAATTAGAAATATGACCTTGGGCACCGTAAACACTCATCTTGCTAAATTAATTTCTGTTGGTGAATTAACTATTGAGCAAGTTATTTCAAAGCACCGCTTGGATTACGTGATGGATGCTATTAAAAATTCAAAGGCCGAAAAACTAAACGATATTAAATCAAAAGTAAAAGAAGATATTACTTACGATGAAATTAAATTAGTATTAGCGCATTTTAAAAATTTGCAATAATTTATTTTAAATTTAATTGATAGTAATAACCTGTTTCGTCAAAGACTAAATCTTTTACATTTGCATTTGCGTAAAATAAATTTTGCTCATTTGCTTTAGGTTGAATAATAAGCGCTTCATCTTTTATAAATATAGTAATCGGCATATCAAAATCTTTGGTCTCGCAATTCCAACTATAGCTTAGGTTTAAGCCGCTTTCGCTGGTTTTCATTTGCACATTTAATTTGGCTAAACTAGCCACATTTAAGTATTGATGAAAAATAGCCGTCAAATCCATTTTTGATTTTTCGTTCATGAATGCAAGCACATCTTGTGTAGAAAGATTTTTACGCGCATATTTTTCTTGCAAACCTTTTACAATTTCCCACCAAATGGCATCGTTATGAATCACACTTCTTAGGGTATTTAAAAACAAGGCACCTTTAGGATACATATCGCCTGCGCCTTCTTGGTTCACACCGTAGGGCCCAATAATAGTTTCTTTATTTCCCACACCTCTTTTTAATCCATTTAAATATTTGTCTGCCGAAGCTTTACCATACAGATCTTCTAAATAAACAGCTTCTGCATATTGGCCAAAGCCTTCGTGAATCCACATGTCGGCAATATCATAAGAGGTTAAAGAGTTACCCCACCATTCGTGTGCGCTCTCGTGTATAATGATATAATCAAATTTTTTGCCTTCGCCAGAACCCGATAAATCAAAGCCCCTGTAACCGTTTTTATAGCCATTACCATAAGCTACGCAGCTTTGGTGTTCCATGCCTAAATAAGGAGACTCTACTAGCTTGTAGCCGTCTTCGTAAAATGCATAAGGACCAAATCTATTTTCAAAAATAGCTAGCATTGGTTTAACCTGTTCAAATTGTTTTTTTGCTTTGGCTTCGTTGCTTTTCATTACCCAATAATCTAAAGTCAAATTTTGATTTTTTATTGGACTCGCATAAGTGTCTGTAAAATGAACATAATTGCCAATGTTAAAAGTGACATCGTAATTATTAATCGGGTTGGCAACAAACCAATTGTATTGGCTATAACCATCGTTTTGTTTTATAACAGACCTTAAGCGACCATTAGAGATATTGAGCAAAGGATCAGGACACGTAATACTAATGAGCATACTGTCTGGTTCATCGCTTTGGTGATCTTTATTTGGCCACCAACAACTGGCGCCAAAACCTTGACAAGCAACCGCTACCCATGGTTCACCATTTTCATCTTTACTAAAAACAAATCCTCCATCCCAAGGTGCTTTTTTAGCTATGGTTGGAGCGCCACTATAAAAGACCGTTACTTTTTCTTGCTGTCCTTTTAAAAGTGTGTTTGGAAATTTAACAAATACTGCATTGTAAACCCTTTTAAAAGTTAATGCTTTTCCTTGAAAAATAATTTGATCAATATTTAAGTTTTCAAACAAATCAATTTGAAACTCTTGAAAATCTGTTAGGCATTTAAATGAAATGCTATTTGATCCTTGAATTGTTTTGGTATCGATATTTATTTTTACCGCTAAATGGTAATAAGTAACATCATAACAGCTTCTAAAACTACTGAGCGTGCCGCGTAAACTATCTTTTTGTGAAAATACAGCAGGCTGTCCATCCATCAACTGTGCAAGGCTTTGCAAGCAGCTAAAGCCCAATAAAAAAACAAATCCGAGAATTTTAAATTTCATATTTTTTAGTTTAAACCTAGCTGTAATATTTTTAATTTTAGAATTGCTGCTACACTTATTGAATCGGTAATTTTATTTTCCATGACCCATTGAAAGGCTTCTTCAAACGCGACCCATTTTAATTCTAGCGCCTCGCTTTCTTCGGGGCTTGCTTGTTGCTGTTGCAAGGAAGTGGCTAAATAGACAATGGCTAATTCGTCACTAACCGAATTAGATAAATGCATTTCCATTATTTTTTCCCAATTATTTGCCAGCAAACCAGTTTCTTCTTGGAGTTCTCTTTGTGCAGACAGCAAAGGATCTATACCGTGTAAGCCTCCACCTTCCGGTATTTCCCAACTGTATTGTTCAATAGGAAAGCGGTATTGACCAATTAAAGCAATTTGATTTTTTTCATTGAGCGCGATTATACCAATGGCTAAGTTTTTAAAATGCACCTTGCCATAAATACCTTTTCCTCCGCCAGGATTTATTACATCGAATTCTTTAACATTGATCCAAGGGTTATCATAAATTTCTTTTTCGGTTAAGATTTGCCAAGGATTATTGTTTGCGTCCATTTGTGTAGATTATATTGCAAATTACTAAATAGTAGGCAAGTGCAAAACAACTAGGCTAATTCTTTGTTGAATATTATTAATATCTTGCGCATATTTTTTATGAAAACAAAATATTCAAACTGGCTCAAGCGAATTGGAATCGCAGGGTTCTTCTTCTTTTTAATAAAAGGAATCGCTTGGTTGGCGGTATTTTATTTTGCATCAAAAGGCTGTAACTAAAAACAGCCAGCCTTTTGGGCCAGCTGTTTTAAGCTAATGCGTAATTATCTTATAAAGTTTCTTTTAGCCACCTATAAAATTCTCGTTGCCATAACAGGCTGTTTTGAGGTTTAGTGACCCAATGGCCTTCGTCTGCAAAGTATAAGAATCTACTTTTAATCCCTTTTAATTGCGCTGCATTGAATGCTTGCAAACCTTCGCCAAGCGGAACCCTAAAATCTTTTTCGTTATGGATTACTAAAATTGGTGTATTCCAGTTTTGCACAAATTTATGTGGCGAAAATTGTTCGTATGATTTTGGTTGTGGCGATTTCCAATAAGGACCTTCCATGTCGAAGTTACTGAAGAAAACTTCTTCGGTTGCACCATACATGCTTTCTAAATTAAACACCCCACAATGTGCGATAAATGTTTTAAACCTACCGTTGTGATGACCTGCTAAATAGTAAACAGAATATCCGCCATAACTAGCGCCTACAGCACCTCTGCGGGCAGTATCTACAAATGGCTCTTTACTTATTTCGTCTATAGCTGCTAAATAATCTCGCATAGCTTGTCCACCCCAATCACCAGAAATTTGATCGTTCCATTCTTGTCCAAAAGAAGGCAAGCCTCTGCGATTTGGCGCAACAATAATATAACCATTGGCAGCCATTAACTGAAAATTCCAACGGAAAGAAAAACTTTGACTAATGGTGCTTTGTGGTCCACCTTGACAATATAAAAGGGTAGGATATTTTTTCTTTGGATCGAAATCGGGTGGGTAAATTACCCAAGTCAACATTTCTTTGTTATCAGAAGTACTGATCATGCGCTTCTCTACTTTACCTAATTTTAAACCTGCATATAGTGCATCGTTAGTAGTGGTAAGTGTTTCTATTTTACCTTTTAATACATCTACTTTTACAATTTCTGCTGGTCTAGACATACTAGTTTTAGTAGCAATCAGATAAGTGCTTTTGGCGTCTGAGGCAAGGCTGATAGCGCCCATATCGTTTAAGCCATTGGTAATTTTAACCAAATTTGCTGTTTTAGCATTGATTGCATAAGCATATAACTGATGAACCGCATTGGTGCAGCTGGCAAAATAAATTGTTTTTGAATCTGGCGACCAAATCATTTCATCAGCACTTTGATCTAAATCTTTAGTGATTTCATTTAAGGTTTTAGTAGCAAGGTCGAGTACTATAATTCTGTTTTTGTCTGCTTCGAATCCAGCGCGTTCCATGCTTAACCAAGCAATTGATTTTCCATCTGGAGAAAATCTAGGTTGTGTATCATAGCCTTTATTATCTACAGAAATATTTTCTGTTTTGCCTGTTGCTAAATCAAAAATATAAATATCGGTGTTGGTACTTGTAGCATAAGCAGTGCCTTCTTCTTTTTTACATGAATAAGCAATCAATTTTCCATCTGGGCTCCAATTAATTTCTTCTTCTCCTCCAAAAGGCCCGTTGGGCGCATCATAGGGCTCGTTAGGCATAATGTCTCTAGGCGGTGCAACTTTTCCATCGTTGTAAGTACTTACCATGATATGAGAAAAATTTACATCTTCCCATTGATTCCAATGACGCATCATTAAGCCATCATATTCCAATGCATTTGCTTTAGGCAAATCTGGATAACGATCTGCTAGCGTTTCCTGAATTTTAACATCTTGCGTAAAATAAATCATATTTCCTTTTGGCGAATAATTAAAATTTGATACGCCATTTTTAAAACTGGTAATTTGTTTATTGTCGCTACCATCGGGATTAATTTCCCATAATTGCGGTGTACCGGTTTCTATTCCTATGTAACCAATTTTTTTACCATCGGGTCTCCATCTGGCATTGCTTTCGGAAGAAAATGAGTTGGTAATTTGTTTTGCTTCTCCACCGGCAACAGGCACTACGAATAAATCTGCATTGCCTTTGTTTGCTTGAATATTAAAGCGGGTTACCGAATACAGGACTAGCTTGCCATCTGGCGCGCTTATTGGCTCTGAAACTCTTCCCATTTGCCATAATGTTTCTGGTGCCATTTTGTTTTGAGCGGTAGCGCTTAAGCTCCCGAACAAGCAAAACAACATCACTAAATGTTTCCTTTTCATAATTCCTTTTTTTAATTAATATTTAAATATAAATAAAAAGCCCCAATATTGATTGGGGCTTTTATTTAGTTTCTGAAAATTATTTCAATTTGAATTCTTTTTTCACTTTGTCCACGAAATCTAGTTTCTCCCAAGTGAATAATTCTACTTTCATTTTTTTCACTTTGCCATCTGGCGATTGAAATGATTTGGTTACTATTTCGTTCTTACGACCCATATGTCCGTATGCAGCAGTTTCAGAATACATAGGGTTACGCAATTTTAAACGTTGTTCAATTGCATAAGGGCGCATGTCAAAAAGCTTTTCGATTTTCTTTGCAATGTCGCCATCGGTTAAAGCCACTTTTGCCGTACCATAAGTATTTACATAAATACCCATTGGTTTAGCCACGCCAATTGCATAAGAAACTTGTACTAAAATTTCGTCGCAAAGACCTGCAGCAACTACATTTTTTGCAATGTGTCTAGTTGCATAAGCAGCCGATCTGTCTACTTTAGAAGGATCTTTGCCAGAAAATGCGCCACCACCGTGAGCACCTTTACCACCGTAAGTATCTACGATAATTTTTCTACCAGTTAAACCGGTATCTCCGTGTGGTCCGCCAATTACAAACTTACCTGTTGGGTTAATGTGGTATTGAATTTTATTGTTGAATAATGCTTTATACTTAGGATATTTTTTCA
The DNA here is from genome assembly GCA_903951325.1 of uncultured bacterium. Classification (GTDB taxonomy): domain Bacteria; phylum Bacteroidota; class Bacteroidia; order Sphingobacteriales; family Sphingobacteriaceae; genus CAIKLP01. The sequence continues at coordinate 1,420 of CAJBBN010000191.1, read as the reverse complement.
TTACACGTGGAATTAATACTTTGATTAAATCCGCTTTGATTTTCGCAAGCATTTTTTGATCTGCATCGAAATCATCGTGTTGAGTTGAAATTACAATTGCATCAATTCTAACAGGCTTGTTGTTATCATCGTACTCCAATGTAACTTGTGATTTAGCATCAGGTCTTAAATATTTAATCTCTTTGTTTTCTCTGCGAATGGCAGCCAATTCAATTAATAATTTATGCGCAATATCTAAAGCCAAAGGCATGTAATCGTTGGTTTCGTTGGTTGCATAACCAAACATCATTCCTTGATCACCAGCGCCTTGATCTTCTTTCTTTTTACGCTCAACGCCTTGGTTAATGTCTTGTGATTGCTCATGAATAGCAGATAAAATACCACAAGAGTTACTTTCGAACATATACTCCGATTTTGTATAACCAATTTTCTTGATTACTTCTCTTGCAATAGATTGCACATCTAAATAGGCTTTAGATTTAACCTCGCCAGCTAATACCACTTGGCCGGTAGTTACTAAAGTTTCGCAAGCTACTTTTGAGGTAGGGTCGAAAGCTAAAAAATTGTCGATAAGCGCATCTGAAATTTGATCTGCAACCTTGTCTGGGTGCCCTTCAGAAACCGATTCTGATGTAAATAAATAAGACATAGTTTTATAAATAAGTTTAAAAAAAATATCGAAAAGATAGAAATGGGTAAAAGATCTGTTTTTAGCAATTTTTTTACGTGGTTGCAATCAAGGCAAATTTTCCACTTTTCGTAGCACAAAAATAGAATAAATTTTAATATTCAATCAATATTCAAGAAAATTCAGATAATATTGTATCCTATTAAATAATAGCACGTAAACAGCCCTATGACTTATCGTTTTTATTCCATTCGTCAGATATGCAAACAATTACTATTAGTTACCTTACTATATAGTGTTTGTAGGCTGTTATTCTTCGTTTTTAATTATAGCAGCTTTAGTCAAACTGGAACCGAACAAATATTAATAGCATTTTTGCATGGTATTCGATTTGATTTGTCGGCCATACTATATAGCAACATCCCTTTTATGTTGTTTGCTATATATGCCGATTTCAAGACAGAAACAAGAAAGAGATTTTCGGCTGCTAAAATTATCTTTATTGTGTTTAACTCGCTTGCAATTTTAAGCAATATAATCGATGTAAAATTTTATGAGTTTCAAAAAAAGCGCACCACATTCGAATTATTCTCTGGCGAAAATAATATTATAAAATTAATACCATCTTATATCGCTAGTTATTGGCACCTGATTTTAATTACCGGGTTTTTAATTTATTTTTTAATAAAAGGCTACGATAAAATAAATGCAAATGCGCAAAAAGAAAAAAAGAAATTCTATGTTTTAAAAACAGTTGCTTCTTTTATCTTTCTTGGTATCGCCGTCATTGGT
>CAJBBN010000190.1 GCA_903951325.1 uncultured bacterium | reverse complement strand
TAGAATCTAAGATCAATAAACCCGATCAAGAAACCATTAATTATTGGTATCAATTAAAAAATGTTGGAGGAATTTCTCCTAAAATTATGCCCAATGATTTAGTTTATATTGGGGTGAGAGATACCGAAAAACAAGAGGATTATTTGATTAAAAAATTCAGTATAAAAAAATTCACCACGACCGAAATTAGAAGAAAAGGCGTAGAAAAAATTGCCATAGAATCACTTGCTTATTTAGATCATTGCGAAATTATTTATGTTTCTTTTGATGTGGATTCTATGGATGCTGGTATTTCTAAAGGTACCGGAACCCCTGTACCTAATGGTATTACAGAAAAAGAAGCAGGAAATTTAGTGGCAAGATTAATGGAAAGCCCTAAAGTATGCTGTTTTGAAATGGTCGAGATAAATCCAACACTCGATAAAGAAAATTTAATGGCAGAAAATGCTTTCGAAATTTTAGTGAGGGCAACCAATCAATTGATAAACGATTAATGAATATTTCCGCAGAATTAATTGCTAAAACGCAACAAGCCATTATTGATTTCAATGGACAAACTATTCCATTGGACGCTATTTCTATACAAGAAACACGAAAAGAATTTGAAGGAGAAATGACCATTGTCACTTTTCCATTTATCAAATTTACCCAAAAATCGCCAGAAGAAACAGGTCAAATTATTGGCACTTATTTACAAGAAAATTGTGCATTTGTAAAAAGCTTTAATGTGCTGAAAGGCTTTTTAAATATAGCTTTACAAGACCAATATTGGATTGATGTGTTAGCAACTATCCATGCCAATGCTAACTATGGAAACTTAGCACCCAAACAAGAAAAAGTAATGGTCGAATATTCTTCGCCTAATACCAATAAGCCTTTGCATTTGGGTCATGTTAGAAATAATTTATTGGGTTATGCTTTAGCCGAATTATTATCAACGGCAGGTTACGAAGTCATTAAAGTAAATTTAATCAACGACCGAGGCATACATATTTGTAAATCGATGTTAGCTTGGATGCAATTTGGAAACGGCGAAACACCCGAATCTACTGGATTAAAAGGCGATCATTTAGTTGGAAAATATTATGTGGAGTTTGATAAACACTATAAATTAGAAATTCAAACTTTAATAAATACGGGTCTTTCGGAAGATGATGCCAAAAAACAAGCACCTATTATATTACAAGCGCAAGCCATGTTGCTTAAGTGGGAAGAAAAAGACCCAGCAACAATTGCGCTATGGGAAAAAATGAATGCATGGGTTTACGCTGGGTTTGAAAAAACCTATCAATCCATGGGCGTTAATTTTGATAAATATTATTACGAATCCAATACCTATTTATTAGGAAAAGATATTATTGAACAGGGTTTAGTAAATGGGGTCTTTTACCAAAAAGCAGATCATTCTGTATGGATTGATTTAACGGCCGAAGGCCTCGATCACAAGCTTGTTTTAAGGGGCGATGGCACTTCTGTATATATTACGCAAGATTTGGGTACAGCGGCCTTAAAACATGCCGATTATGGCATGAAACGTTCTATCTATGTAGTAGGTAACGAACAAGATTACCATTTCAAGGTCTTATTGTTGATTTTACAAAAGTTAGGCTTCGATTGGGCTAAAGGACTTTACCATTTATCTTATGGTATGGTTGATTTGCCTAGTGGCAAAATGAAATCAAGAGAGGGAACCGTAGTAGATGCCGATGATTTAATTGCCGAAATGATTCAATCTGCGCAAGCACAAACCGAAGCACTCGGTAAAATAGATGATTTTCCAGCAGCAGAAAAAACACAGTTATACGAAACTATCGGATTGGGTGCCTTAAAATATTTCTTATTAAAGGTAGATCCTAAAAAACGATTATTGTTTGATCCTTCCGAATCTATTGATTTACAAGGTAACACAGGGCCTTTTATTCAGTATTCTTATGCTAGAATTCAATCTATTTTAAGAAAAGTAAATAGGAGCATTCCCGAAAAATGTAATGTAACTAGCATTAATAAAAATGAATTAGCCCTTATTTTAGAATTGAATAAATTTGAAGAGCAAATTGCAATGGCTGCTGAAAGCTATAGCCCTGCTATCATTGCTAATTATGTTTATGAATTAGCTAAGGCTTTTAATAAATTTTATCATGACGATCCTATTAGTCAATTAGCAGATACCGAATTACAAGATTTTCGTTTAATGCTTTGTGTGAATACCGCTAAAGTAATTCGTAAATCATTTGCAATTTTAGGAATTGCTGTTCCTGAAAGAATGTAATTTCATGCGCCAATTTACTTGCTTATTTTTTCTGTTAAATTGCGCTATAAGTGCTTTAGCGCAACAGTTTGAAGCGGGTACTACCAGTCGTTTTTTTGCAGATACTTTCATTAATAGACATAGTCTTTTAATAGATGCGAACCACCAAGCTAGTTTACAAATCCTTAAAGGTTCTATTGTAAATAATCCCAATGCCTTTTTTCAATTAAAAGCGAATTATTATGAAAAGCAGGTAAGTTTTTTTGATCAATTTGGCGGTAATGCCAATGGTTTTGCCGCAGCAGACATAGACTTAGACGGTGATTTAGATATTTTTCAAAACAGTATTTTTGGACAAAAGAATATTTTATTTATCAATAAGGGAAATGAAATTTTTGAAAAGTCTATTAAGCACGAAAATATTTGCCAAGAGAATAATGCTTTTCATGCTTCTTTTGCAGATGTAGATGCAGATAACGATCCAGATTTATTGATCACTAATGCAAGTA
>CAJBBN010000189.1 GCA_903951325.1 uncultured bacterium | reverse complement strand
TTGGTATTCCGAAGAAAATGCTTGTTCTGCTTTGGCTGCAGGACTCTTCGTTTTATCAGTTGATTTAACTGCATTTTTATCAGACATGCTGCGCACTAAATCTTCTAATTTACGAACCGATAAATCATTCTTTAAAACTTCTTCGAAGGCATACAACTGTTTATCTATAGAGTCCATAGAGATCATTGCCCTTGCATGACCCATCGATATTTTTGAATCTCTTAAGGCTGCCTGAATAACTGGCGGCAACTTTAATAGTCTTAAATAATTGGTAACGGTCGACCTATTTTTACCTACACGATCGCCCAATTCTTCTTGCTTTAAACTACATTCATCTAACATGCGTTGAAATGAAATAGCTACTTCGATGGCATTTAAATTTTCTCTTTGTATGTTTTCAATCAATGCCATTTCTAACATTTCTTGATCATTCGCAGCCCTAATATAAACAGGCACTTCGGTTAAACCAGCTAATTTACTAGCACGCAACCTGCGTTCGCCAGAAATTAATTGATAGGCATTGTTCGAAAGTCTTCTAACGGTTAAAGGTTGAATAATTCCTTGCACTTTTATAGAAGCCGCTAATTCTTTCAAAGATTCAGTCTCGAAAGTATCGCGGGGCTGATAAGGATTGGTTTCGATTAAATTGATATCAATACTATCGATGCTGTTATTATTGGAAACAATTGGAGGCAACCCTGTACTTTTAGGATTCACAATATCGTTATCACTTAATAATGCTCCAAGACCTCTTCCTAAAGCGTTTCGTTTAGTTGCGCTACTCATTAATTATTTTTTAAATCAGTGTTTTCTACTTCTTTGCTTAAACCATTTTTTTGCAAAATTTCTTTGGCAAGGTTGAGGTAATTAATCGCTCCCTTACTGGATGCATCGTGCATAATAACAGATACTCCAAAACTTGGCGCCTCACTTAAACGCGTATTTCTTTGAATGATGGTATCAAATACTAAGCCTTGGAAATGTGTTCTTACTTCTTCGACTACTTGATTTGACAAACGCAATCTGACATCGTACATGGTTAGTAAAATACCTTCTATTTGTAAATTTGGATTTAACCTAGATTGTACAATTTTAATGGTGTTTAACAATTTACCTAAACCTTCCAATGCAAAATATTCACATTGAACAGGTACAATTACCGAATCGGCAGCAGTTAAAGAGTTAATGGTAATTAAGCCTAAAGATGGTGAGCAATCGATGATTATGAAATCGTATTGGTCTTTAATTTTTGCAAAAACCTCTTTCATTTTATGTTCTCGATCGGGCAGATTGATCATTTCAATTTCGGCACCTACTAAATCGATATGGGCAGGTAATAAATCAAGATTGGGTGTATGAGTGGATAAGATTGCATCTCTAGGTTCTACACTATTGATAATGCACTCGTAAATACTCGCTTTGATTTCTCTTGGATCGTAACCAATTCCCGAAGTCGCATTGGCTTGAGGATCGGCATCTACTAAAAGTGTGCGATATTCTAAAACAGCCAAACTTGCTGCTAAATTGATAGACGAAGTTGTTTTTCCGACGCCCCCCTTTTGGTTTGCTAACGCAATGATCTTACCCATTTATTTATTTAATTTTGAATTGGCTTGTTAAAAACAGGGTTTAACAGCTATTTAAAGCATTTTTGATTGATTCCTGATAATGGCTAAAATACGAAATTATTTATACTTTTAGATGGCTAATTGGCCCAATCCATGCACTTCCTTCAAAACCGAAATAAAACTGGTTTACTTGCAAGATTTCAGCTAAAATTTCCGCAGAATCGATGATTCGAGGTCCTGGTCTGTTGAAAAAAGCATTGCCATCGGCTATAAAAACGCGATTTTCTTTCACTGCTTTTAATTCTGCCCAATGTGGGTTTGCTTGCAATAAATGAATTTCTTGTTCGATTCGTTCTAAATTAAAGCCACATGGGGCAATGACAATAAAATCTGGATCGGCTTGCTGCAATTCGGACCAAGTAATTTTTTCAGAATTTTGCCCTGTATTTGACAATAAACAATGCGCGCCTGCTATTGAAATTAAGGAAGGCGTCCAATGCCCAGCTGTCATTAATGGATCGAGCCATTCAATAAAAACCAAGCTAGGCTTTTGTTTCACATGTTTTACTTTATGCGCAATAAGGTCTAAGCGGTCTTGATAATCTTCGAGTAGTGTTTCGGCTAATTCAGTTTTCGACAATGCCTTAGCAATTTCTTCGATGTTTAAAAAAATATCTTCGATGCTACTAGGATTGATAGAAATGATCGCAACTGGATAACCCAAGGCTAACTGGATTTGCGCTTTTAAGTCGTCGAGGTGTATAGCACAAACCTTACATTGATCTTGTGTGATAATTAAATCGGGTTGCAAAGATTTGATGAGCTCCCAATCTAGCTGGTAAAGCGATAAGCCTGCTAAGGCTTGCTGAGCAACCATTTGATCTATTTCGAGACTCGAAAGGTTGTTATGAATTACTGTACTGCTACATTTTGGCAAATGCGAAATGTGTGCGGGAAAATCACATTCGTGCGAAATTCCAACTAAACAATTTTCCGAATCCAAAGCACAGATGATTTCTGTGGCTGCCGGCAATAAAGAAATTACCCTTTTATAACTCATTTTTATATTTTACTTTGCGAAAGTATTAAAAAACATGCGAGCAATTTTCAAAAAAATAAAAATAAGCTTTTTCGCCCTTGCTTTATTGGCTATAGGATGCAAACAACAGGCTAGCAACCCCAAAAAAGTATTCAAAATGAATATTGATGTGGGAGTAACTTCGCTCGATCCTGCTTTTGCTAGAAACCAAATGAATATTTGGTGCGTAAACCAATTATTTAATGGACTAACACAATTAGATAGTAATTCGCAAACACAGCCAGCCATTGCTCAATCTTGGGATATCAACCAAAGCGGCTTAGTTTATACCTTTCATTTGAGATCGGATGTTTACTTCCACGACCACGAAAAATTTTTAAATGGTAAAGGTAGAAAAGTGGTTGCTGCAGATTTTGTATATAGTTTTAGGCGTTTAATTGATGCCAAAGTAGCTTCTTCTGGTGCTTGGATTTTTAACGATAAAGTGGCCGATAGCAGTGCCTTTCAAGCCATCAACGACAGTACTTTTCAAATTACCTTAAACAAAACTTTTCCTGCATTTTTAAGTCTATTAACGGTACAATATTGCTCGGTTGTTCCACAAGAAATTGTCGATTTTTATGGAAAAGATTTTAGGAATCACCCGATTGGTACTGGTCCTTTTCGCTTTTCTTATTGGAAAGAAGGAGAAGTCATGACTTTCTTGAAAAACGAAAATTATTTTGAAAAAGAAAACATGCATCGCCTTCCCTATTTAGATGCGGTAAAAATTTCATTTATCAATGATAAGCAAACGGCATTTTTAGAGTTTGTAAAAAAGAATTTAGATTGTTTTTTTGGTATTGATGGTAGCTACCGAAATGATGTGCTGACAAAAGAAGGTGAGCTAAGAGAAAAATATGTAGGTCGATTTAAATTAACAAAAGCGCCATATTTAAACACCGAATATTTAGGCATGTTATTAGACACTACTTTGCCCATTGTACAACAATCTGCCACCAAAGATAAACGCATTAGACAAGCTATTAATTATGCTATTGATAAAGAAAAAATGGTTGCCTATTTACAAAACAATATTGGTACAGCTGGCCATGCAGGCTTTATTCCTAAAGGCATGCCGGGCTTTGATGCGCAAAAAATAAAAGGCTATTCGTATAATCCTGCAAAGGCAAAAGCATTATTAGCCGAAGCTGGTTTTCCAAATGGAAAAGGCTTGCCAATTATAACTTTAAATACCACCAATACTTACCGAGATTTAATTGAATTTGTGCAAAATGAATTAAGCGCAGTGGGCATCAATACTAAAATTGAAATTCACCAAGGATCTAGTTTAAGAGAATTAATTGCGAAGAAAAATGTGAGCTTTTTTAGGGGTTCGTGGATTGCAGATTATCCAGATGCAGAAAATTATTTAGCGGTTTTTTATTCTAAAAACTTTGTGCCCAATGGCCCAAATTATACGCATTTTAGCAATGCCAAATACGATGCACTTTTCGAACAATCTTTTAAAGAGAAGAACGACTCCGCACGCTATCACATCTACCAACAAATGGATAATATTATTATGGAAGAAGCACCGGTCGTTATTTTATATTACGATCAATCTGTTAAATTAATTCAAAATAATATTAGCGGATTACCTAGCAATGGCTTGAATATACTAGACTTGAAGCGCGTTCAAAAAAATTAATTTACGCGAATCTTTGTTTTAAAATTCTAAAGAAATGTTTTTTATCTGCCTCTTTATTTTCCCATTGATAAGGAATAGTGCAGGTTTCATTTAAATAAATTTCTACTTCGTCCCATGCGTCTAGTGTGGCAACATGTGACATTATTCTATTGAAATCATTTTGATTGTCGTCGAATAAATTGGAGACAATAAACATTTTATCGTTAACACTGAAAGATAAATCTTTGATGCTGCTTTGTCTTTTTAGTGTATCGGCTAATGAGGTATTGCTGGTTTGCTCGCTCAAACGTTCGTGTAAGGTGATTTCGGGCTGTTGACTGGCATTTGTTTGATTAGATGGCGCTGCATTGGCTATTGCAGCAGAAAGCGACTCTATAGTTACCGCCGTATTGTTAATCGGCATTGCCGGAACTGGAACACCTGGCAAGCCTTCTACTGTTTTTAAAAAATGATTTAAATAATTAGCCTGTTCTGCTAAATAATTGATATTAGAAAGAAATACCCCTACTTCGAGTGGCGTAATTTGATAGCCTCTTTTAAGCCAATCCATTGATTGCACTTGTAATTCTTCCGAAATAAACGCAATCTTATCTATTAATATTTCTTTATTCATCATTGTTAAATTATTCAGCTTAGCAAATTTAATTCAAAAATCTCATTTTCCTGCGATTTCAATTATTATATTTGTGAGATGACCCCTAATCAAGAAAATCATCCACGCATGTTACAACACAAAGGTAGCATCGAAGTGATCTGCGGCTCGATGTTTTCGGGTAAAACAGAAGAACTCATTCGCCGTTTAAAAAGAGCGCAATACGCTAAATTAAATATTGAAACTTTTAAGCCAAGCTTAGATATTCGATACAACGAAACTGCCATTGTATCTCATGATGCAAATACGATTAATGCAACTCCTGTAAATAACGCAGAAGCTATTTTATTATTATTAAATGATGCCGAAGTAGTTGGAATAGACGAAGCACAATTTTTTGACGAGGCCTTGCCTGCTGTTTGCGAACAATTGGCAAGTAAAGGTATTCGCGTAATTGTTGCAGGATTAGACATGGATTATTTGGGCAAACCATTTGGCCCAATGCCAGCATTGATGGCTATTGCAGAGCAAGTAACTAAAGTGCAGGCGGTATGCGTGCAATGCGGACAACCAGCTAGTCATTCTTTTAGAACTGTAAATATTGATACGCAAGTTTTATTGGGCGAAAAAGAAAACTACGAGCCGCGATGCAGAACTTGTTTTTTAAAATCCTAATTTTTTATTTCAAAAAAAAGAGCGGCCAATAATTATTGACCGCTCTTTTTTTTAATGTGCGCTTGTAGCAGGACTATCGTATTCGATTCCTTGTTTGGTTAGTATTCGTTTAACTGCAATGGCAAAAAATGCGATATATGCAAAGCAGATTACCGTTACCCAATAAGATTGATGAATGCCAATCATATCGGCTAGCTTGCCTTGTAATGGTGGAATAATACCTCCGCCTAAAATCATCATCACTAAAAATGCAGATCCTTGCGTACTGTATTTTCCTAAACCAGCCAACGATAAACTAAATATACTCGGCCACATAATACTACACCATAAACCGCCACTCAACAAAGCATAAATTGCAATTTGTCCTTGCGTAAATAAACCAATTAACATAGAGACCATGCCTAATGCGCTAAAGATCAATAAAGTTTTAACAGGTTTATCATTTGAGATAAAAAATGCGGCAATTAAAATGGCTACGCAAAGTACATAAGCATATAAAGGCGACATATCTTTTTGTGCCAAAACATTTACGCCAATAATTATACCAAAGGCAAGCAATGGCACCACCAATAATAATAAACGTTTGGTTTGATTAGACAAGTTAAAAACATTGATACTTCCGGCCCATCTGCCAATCATTAAACTTCCCCAATACATACTGATATAAGGAGATATTTGTGAGGATGCAAAACCACCCATATAATCTAGTTTTAATAATTCGCCTAAATTACTTTGTATAGCAACTTCTACTCCAACGTAAGTAAAGATGGCTAACATGCCTAATACCAATTGTGGGTATTGCATGGCACCCCAACCCTGTGGATTTTTTTTGGCAGATTGAAAAGAAAATAACATACCAAAAATAATCACAAACAATGCGCCTAATAACCATTTGAATCGATATAATTCTAAGTCATATTGTTGTGTTGAAGATAAATCTGTAGCTAATCCAATATAACTTTTGAATACTGGAATAAACATAAAGATTAATAGACCTGAAATAATTAATAAAACATTCAATGCTTTGTTTGCAGGCTCTTGCTTTTCGATGTTTAAGCCTGCTGGTACTTTTTTACTAAAGTTAAATAATGCGGCGGCGGCAACAAACAAGGCACCAACACCGGCATACATAAAACTCACGTTATTTAATCCCAGATTTTTTGTTTGTTCTTCTGTTGCTGCAGCTGTTCCAAATAAAAGCAAAGAAACAATGATTGGACCGATCATGGTTCCAAAACTATTGATTCCACCACCTAAACTTATTCTTCCGGTTGCAGTAGATTCATCGCCTAATGAAATGGCAAATGGATTGGCTGCAGTTTGCTGTAAACTAAAACCAAGCGCCACTATAAATAAGCCCACCAACATACCTGAAAATGTATTTGCATTTACTGCAATAATCATGGCTATAGCCCCAATTGCACTAAACAATAAACCATATACGATACTTTTTTTATAACCCCAAGAACCCACCAAGTCCTTTCCAGTAGCACTACTAATCATAAAAATAACTAAGGCACCAATATAATAAGCTACATAAAACGCATAATCAACTAATTGACTTTGAAATTGATCAAGGTGAAAATAATCTTTACAAAAAGGAATAAAAACACCATTTCCCGCGGCAATAAAGCCCCAGAAAAAAAACACGGTAATAAGGGTACTTAATGCACCGTAATTTGTTGCTTGCAATTTTGCAGCAGAAGAATGATTGTTTTCTTGCATGTTATTTTTATTGATTGAATTGTAAATATATTTTATTTGAACAT
>CAJBBN010000188.1 GCA_903951325.1 uncultured bacterium | reverse complement strand
GGTGGCCCCCAAAATATCATAGATGGAATTATTCCAGATTCAATAGCATTGCGCAATACAGCCCCTTTTCCAACCAAATGGGATTGGCCAATATAGTGGTCTAAATTACTAGGCCTTAATCGTTCTGCTAATGGTATCGACATTATTGTTTTCTATAGATAGAAAATATGGTTGGTCTTTTGTGTAATTCTGGTTTGTTTTTTTTCCAGTATTCTACTTTCGCTGTTTTAATCATTTCATTGGCATCGGTAATATCGGTTGCAATCGATAAGTAAGTATCGGGCTTACAACTTTTTAAAACTTCTTCTAATAATTGATTATTTCGAAAGGGCGTTTCCATAAACAATTGTGTGTGATTGTTTCTTTCTGCTAAGCGCTCTAAGTCTTGAATTTTTTTACTGCGCGCCATTTTATCAATAGGTAAATAACCATTGAAAGTAAATTGTTGCCCATTAAAACCAGAGGCCATCATAGCCAATAAAATAGAAGATGGACCAACAAGTGGCACCACTTTAATTCCTTTGCGATGCGCCTCTGCAATGAGTTCTGCGCCTGGATCTGCTATGCCTGGGCATCCTGCTTCTGTTAATATGCCTACCGATATGCCAGCACTTAAATCTTTGAAATAATCGGCTAAGGGTTCTTGTTCTTTTTTATTGTAAACCAAAACACTTAATTGGTTTTGAGGCATAGTAATTTTTGCTGCTTTTAAAAATGCCCTTGCCGATTTTTCGTTCTCTACAATAAAATGTTGAAGAGAATGTATGATCGAAATAGTATGCGGCGCTAAAACAGCAATAGGATCTGTTTCTTCCGAAAGGTAAACAGGGATAAGGTAAAGCGTTCCATTCATAATTTATTTAATTAACTTAGTTCGGCAATCGCCTTTTTCAATCTTTCAAAAGAAGCTAAAATAGTTGCTTCGTTTGCCGCACCAACCGATAACCTAAACCATGCAGAATGTTTAGTTAAACCAAATGCAGAAAAAGGCACCATGGCCAATTGCGCATGACTTAATATATAAGAAGTAATATCCATGCTATTCTCCAAAACCTTACCATCAGCGGTTTTCATGCCTTGTATTGCCACTTTTACGGTTAAATAAATAGCGCCCATGGGTTCAATAGCATCTACTGGAATGCCTTCGCGTTTTAAATTTTGAAAACCAGTATACAAAGCATCTAAACTACTTTTAATTTGAGATTTAAATGGACTCATGAAATTTTCAATGGCTTGGTCATTTTTTAAAAATGCAGCAGTTGCAATTTGTTCTGCTTTAGGTGCCCAAGCACCCACATGCCCAAGTATTGCTTTCATTTTATCTATTACCGCTTGTGGTCCGAAAGCCCAGCCTACTCTAACGCCTGTGGCAGCAAACGATTTCGAAATGCCATCAATATAAATGGTATAATTTCTTAATGCGGGTCTTAAATGTATTGGATCGTAGTGTTTATGCTCGCCAAATGTTAAAGTCCAATATACTTGATCATACATAATGTATAATGGTTTTTCGTCGGCTGTTCTGCTCGCATTTTCGGCAAGTACTAAATCACATATTTCTGCCAAATCTTTTTGCGTAAACATGGTACCTGTTGGATTCAACGGACTACACAAAGCCAGTAGCGTTGCGCCTTTTAGGTGTGCTGCAATATCCGAGGCAGTTGGCATAAAATTATTTTCGGCCGATGTTTCTACCATTACTGGAACAGCTGCTGTTAAATGACAATAATGATTGTTGTTCCAAGAAGGAATTGGAAATACAACTTTGTCTCCTGGATCTAGTAAAGCTAAATAAGTAGCATAAATTAAAGGCCTAGAACCTCCAGCAACTAAAATTTCGTCTGTCGAATAAGTTAAATTTCCTTTGCTTAATAAAAAATCAGCAATAGATTTTCGCAAAGACATTTCCCCATTAGCAGGAGGATAATTGGTATTGTTTTTCAGATAAGCCTCTGTAATGCCTTCTTGTAATTCTTTTGGAATAGGATAATGGTTGGGATCAAAATCGCCAATGGTGAGGTTACAAATTTGTGCACCATTTCTGATGAGCTCATTTACTTCATTCCCAATTTTGATAATTTCAGAGCCAATTAAATTGGCAGCCATATTTGATACTTTCATCCCCTTAAAATTTGCCTTAAAGATAGGAAATTCCATCGTTTTAGGTTTTAAGATTTCTCCACGCGATTATGCACAAACTCGCTTGGCAATAAAGAAATTAACATATCCACATTTTTTTATGGAAATATCTGTGCTAAAGCATTGTAGTTTAGAAATTTTAGGCTATCTTTGCCCTCCCTCAACGAATGAGGGAAAGTTAAAACAATATAAATCAATTAGTTAAAGACAAAATGAATACGTTAAGTTACAAAACTGTCTCTGCTAACAGCAAAACTGTTACGAAAGAATGGGTCCTAATCGACGCCAATGCAGAGATTTTGGGGCGCCTAAGCTCTAAGATAGCTTTTATCTTAAGAGGCAAACACAAGGCTAATTTTACCCCACACGTAGACTGCGGTGACAATGTAATTGTTATCAATGCAGACAAAGTAAGGTTTACGGGCAACAAATTCGAAGAGAAAGAGTATGTTTCGTATACAGGCTATCCAGGTGGACAGAAATTTATCTCTCCTAAGGATTTAATGGCAAAACACCCTACTCGTGTGGTTGAAAAAGCAATACGCGGGATGCTTCCTAAAAATAAATTAGGAAACAAAGTGTTTAAAAATTTACATGTGTACGCGGGTGCTGAGCATCCTCATGCTGCACAAACACCTAAAACCATTAAATTTTAAAAGAGATGACGACCACTAACACTTCGGGTAGAAGAAAAACAGCCGTAGCCCGCATCTATTTAGTAGAAGGAAACGGTGCCATTATCGTAAATGGTAAAGATTACAAAGCTTATTTTCCAACACTTCCGCTTCAATTCATTGTAAACCAATCATTACAAGTTACAGATTTACTAGGTAAATTTGATATCAGTGTAAACGTAATGGGTGGTGGTATTACAGGACAAGCAGAAGCAGTGCGTTTAGCAATCGCTAAAGCAATTGTAGAAAGAGATCCAGAAAAGAAACCTGCATTAAAAGCGAAAAGTTTAATGACACGTGATAGCCGTATGGTGGAACGTAAGAAACCAGGTCGCAAGAAAGCAAGAAAAAGATTTCAATTTAGTAAACGTTAATTTTTGGAGGACATTATATAATGGCACGCACTACATATCAAGACTTATTAGACGCGGGTGTTCATTTTGGACACTTAACGCGCAAATGGAATCCAAAAATGTCTCCATATATTTTCATGGAGAAAAATGGTATTCACATTATCGATTTGAACAAAACTTTAGTTAAAGTAGAAGAAGCTGCTTCAGCTATCAAACAAATCGTAAAATCAGGAAGAAAAGTTTTATTCGTTGCGACGAAAAAACAAGCTAAGGACATCGTTGCTGAACATGCAAGATCAGTAAATATGCCATTCGTAACCGAGCGTTGGTTAGGTGGTATGTTAACGAACTTTGCAACGGTTCGTAAATCTATTAAAAAGATGACGAACATCGACAAGTTCACTAAAGACGGTACTTACGACATTCTTTCTAAGAAAGAAAAATTAATGATCTCTCGTGATCGTATCAAATTAGAAAGAGTATTGGGTGGTATTTCTGATTTAAATCGTTTACCTGCTGCGTTATTCTTAATTGATGTTAAGAAAGAACACATTGCAGTAAGCGAGGCAATCAAATTAAACATTCCAACTTTTGCGATGGTTGATACCAACTCAGATCCAGGAAATATTGATTTCGTTATTCCAGCAAACGATGACGCAACAAAATCTATCTCTTTAATTACTGGTATTATTACCAAAGCAATTGAAGAAGGTTTAGAAGAGCGTAAACGTGAGCGTGATGAAGATGCTGAAAAAGAAGGTGCAGCAGCAAAAGCAGCAGCAGAAAAAGAAACAGCAGAGAAACCAGTAAGAAAAAGAAAAACAGAATCAGCCGTTACGACTGAAACTGCTACTGAGCAATCAGCAGAATAATTAAATAGGTTAAAAGGGGAATTGTTTAAGGGAATAACTCCTTTGTACACTCAACTTTTAACCTTTTTTTATGAATTAAATAAAATTAAAAAGATATGTCTATAACAATTAGCGCAGCTGATGTAAACAAATTAAGATTACAAACAGGTGCAGGAATGATGGATTGCAAAAAAGCTTTAACAGAATCTAATGGTGATTTTGAAGCAGCAGTCGATTACTTAAGAAAAAAAGGTGCTAAAGTTGCCGCAAGTCGTCAAGACCGCGATGCTGCTGAAGGTGCTGTAATTGCAAAAACTACTGCAGATGGTAAAAGAGGTGTTGTTATTGAATTAAATTGCGAAACAGATTTCGTAGCAAAAAATTCAAACTTCGTTGATTTTGCAAATGCGATTGCTGACTTAGCAATTACAAACAATCCAGCTACTTTAGCAGATTTATTGGCTTTATCATTAAACGGTGTTGTTTTAGCAGATGCTATTATTGATCAAACAGGAAAAATCGGTGAAAAAATCGGTGTATCTAAATATGAAGTAATGACTGCTGAAAAAGTGGTTGCTTATATTCATGCTGGAAATAAATTAGGCGTATTAGTTTCTATGAATTCTGATGCGGCTGGTAAAGCAGATGCAGCTGGTAAAGATGTTGCGATGCAAATTGCAGCAATGAATCCAGTAGCAGTTGATAAAGACGGCGTAGATGCAGCAACAATCGAAAGAGAAATTGAAATTGCAAAAGAGCAAATTCGTGCAGAAGGAAAACCAGAAGAAATGGTAGAAAAAATTGCCATGGGTAAGTTGAATAAATTCTATAAGGATTCGACTTTGTTAAACCAAGAATTTGTGAAAGACAGTTCTAAATCGGTTGCGCAAATGTTAAACGATATCGAAAAAGGCCTCACCGTTAGCGCATTTAAGCGTGTGGTGCTAGGAGCCTAAATTATTATCCCCCCGTTATTCAACGGGGGGATTTTTTTTGCGCTTTTTTTAACATTCTATTCAATTCAGTCTTATCTTTGGTAAACCTAAACACCTAGCCCTAACATGAAATACAACAGAATTCTTTTAAAACTAAGTGGTGAATCTTTAATGGGTTCGAAACAATATGGTATTGATACCGCAATGGTTCATCAATATGCAGTTGATATTAAAGAAGTGGTAGAAAGTGGTATTGAGGTGGCAATTGTAATTGGTGGTGGAAATATTCACAGGGGTTTAGATGCCGAAAAAGGTGGAATGGATCGCGTGCAAGCCGACTACATGGGAATGCTTGCAACGGTAATTAATAGTATGGCCTTGCAAGATGCTTTAGAAAAAGTGGGCGTAAAAACCAGGTTATTGTCTGCTATTAAAATGGAACAAATTTGCGAACCATTTATTCGCAGAAGAGCCATCAGACATTTAGAAAAAGGCAGGGTAGTGATTTTTGGAGCGGGCACCGGAAACCCTTATTTTACAACAGATACAGCGGCATCTTTAAGAGCAATTGAAATCGAAGCAGATGTAGTTTTAAAAGGAACGCGTGTAGATGGAATTTATACAGCCGATCCAGAAAAAGATGCCAATGCGGTTAAATTTGAAAAAATAACTTTCACAGAAGTTTACGATAAAGGATTAAATGTAATGGATATGACTGCCTTTACTTTATGTCAAGAAAATAATTTACCCATTATTGTATTTGATATGAATACCCGAGGCAACTTTAAAAAGTTAATGGAAGGCGAAGTAATTGGAACTTTAGTACATGCATAAAAAATAGTATTATGGACGATAGATTAAAAATATTAATTGAAGAAGCGAAAGACACCATGTCTAAAGCGGTTGATCATGTTGAATCAGAATTAACAAAAATTAGAGCAGGAAAAGCAAACCCGCAAATGTTAGATAGTGTTCATGTAGACTATTACGGAACACCTACGCCCATTGCTCAGGTAGCCAATGTAAATACCCCAGACGCCAGAACCATTGTGGTACAGCCGTGGGAGAAAAATTTAATTGCTGCAATAGAAAAAGCAATTACCGATGCCAACTTAGGATTGAATCCACAAAACGATGGTATCGTTATCAGGTTAAGCATTCCGCCATTAACCGAAGAAAGAAGAAAAGATTTAGTAAAGCGTGTTAAAGCAGAAGGCGAAGCCGGAAAAGTTGCTATCAGAAATATTCGTAAGGATGTGAATGAGAAAATTAAAAAGCAACAAAAAGAAGGTGTAGCAGAAGACGACGCAAAAACAGCCGAAGCAGAAGTTCAAAAAGTAACCGATTCTTATATTGTCAAAGTGGATAAACACATTGAAGTAAAAGAAAAGGATATCATGACTGTTTAATGGAACTCGAATTAGGTTTTTCGCCTTGCCCGAATGACACTTTTATTTTCGATGCCATGTTGCATGGAAAAATAGACACCGAAGGCATCACTTTTATTCCTGTAATAGAAGACGTGGAAACCCTTAACCAGAAAGCCTTACAGCAAGAATTAGCCATTACAAAATTAAGTTACCACGCCTTTGCTCATCTAGTAGATAAATATATTTTATTAGATGCGGGAAGTGCTTTGGGCTTTGGTGTTGGTCCGCTGCTAATTTCTAAAAATAAAATCGAACACATCGAAGACAAAATTGCCAATCTAAAAATTGGCATACCTGGTAAATTAACAACAGCAAATTTTTTATTGAACATTGCATTTCCTCAAGCAAAACAAAAAGTGGAATTGGTTTTTTCTGAAATAGAAAATGCCTTGATCAAGGAGGAAATAGATTTAGGTTTAATTATTCATGAAAATAGATTTACTTACGCAGCAAAAGGTTTGCATAAAGTAATTGATTTAGGCAGTTTTTGGGAACAAAAAACCGGCAGTGCCATTCCGCTAGGTGGCATTGTTATGTCCAGAAAATACGACAAAGATACCATCAACAAAGTAAACCGAATTATGGCTAGCAGTGTTGAATTTGCTATGAAAAACCCATTATCTTCTGCCGCATTTGTAAAACAACACGCCCAAGAAATGGAAGAATCGGTGATGGTGCAACATATACAACTTTATGTCAATAAATATTCCTTAAATTTGGGAGTAGAAGGAAGAAAAGCAGTGAGTACATTGCTAGATAGCGCAGTTGCGCAAGGGCTAATTCTTCCATTAACACATCCAATATTTATAGATTAATGATCATCGTAACAGGTGCTGCGGGTTTTATCGGAAGTTGTTTAGTGCAAAAACTAAACGAAGAAGGTTATACCGATTTAATTTTAGTAGATGATTTTACAAAAGTTGAAAAGGAACCAAACTTAGTCAACAAAAAATATACGCAAAAAATTGATCGTGCTATTTTTTCTCAGTGGCTCGAGGAAAATCATCGATTAGTACAATTTATATTTCATATTGGCGCTAGAACAGATACCACCGAATTTGATAAAACCATTTTGTGGCAACTCAATACGGATTATACCAAAATGCTCTGGAACGCCTGTGTAAACTATGGTTTACCCTTTGTGTATGCCTCTTCTGCGGCAACCTATGGCTTAGGTGAATTTGGTTATGACGATAACGAAACCAATATAAATCAATTGCTGCCGCTCAACCCTTATGGCGAATCAAAAAACGAATTTGATAAATGGGCATTGGCGCAAAATCAACAACCTTATTTTTGGGCAGGCCTTAAATTTTTTAATGTTTACGGACCAAACGAATATCATAAAGCAAGAATGGCTTCAGTCGTTTTTCATGCTTACCAACAGATAAAAAACACGGGCAGTTTAAACTTATTTAAATCTCATCATCCAGATTTTAAAGATGGTGAACAAATGAGAGATTTTGTATACGTAAAAGATGTGGTGAATGTATTGTATTTCTTTTTACATCACCGCAAAGATGCAGGTATTTATAATTTAGGATCTGGTAAAGCAAGAACCTTTAAAGACCTTGCTGCTGCTACCTTTCAAGCTATGGATATAGCGCCAAAAATTAATTTTATCGACACCCCTGCAGATATCAGAGATAAATACCAATACTTTACAGAAGCAAAAATGCAGAAATTAAAATCGATTGGTTACGACATTCCTTTTCATACTATTGAGCAAGGAGTGGCAGATTATGTAAATAATTATTTAGCAAAAAACAATTATTTATAAAACGATCTCTTCTTCTTTACTATTATAAAAATGAAATTCTAAATAATGATGGCCGCTGAGCCCTTTTATTTTGATCCATTTTTTATATTTCATAAACCATTTAAATCGTTGAGAAATAAATCCTTTTTTCAAATAGGCTTCTATAAATGGATGAACTGTTAAAGAGATTCCTTTTTCGTTCTGTTCGTTTAAAATAAAATTAAGGTTACTTTCAATTTCGTCTAGTAATACAATACTGGCTCTAATTTCGCCGCTACCACCACAACTTGGGCACTTTTCTACCGTAACAATATTCATTTCTGGACGAACACGTTGACGCGTAACTTGTACTAAACCAAATTTGCTTGGAGGTAAAATAGTATGCTTAGCACGATCTTCGTTCATCAATTCTTTTAAATGATCGAACAAGACTTTTTTATTGCTGGCTTTATGCATGTCGATAAAGTCAATCACAATAATGCCACCCATATCGCGCAGGCGTAATTGGCGCGCTATTTCTTTAGCCGCTTCCATATTTACTTGCAGCGCATTTTCTTCTTGATTCACTTCGGCCGTATTTCTATTGCCACTGTTTACATCAATTACATGCAATGCTTCAGTATGCTCAATAATTAAATAAGCACCACCCGGAAGGTTGACGGTTTTACCAAATAAATTTTTTATTTGTCTATCGATTCCAAAATGATCAAACATGGGCTCTTTGCCACGGTAATGTTTGACGATTTTATCTTGTTCGGGTGCTATTTGATGGATATAGGTTTTTACTTCTTCAAAAATAGTCGCGTCATTGATGTGTACATTATTGAAAGAGGCATTGAGCATATCTCTTAAAACGGTCGAGGTTTTATCAATTTCCCCTAGCATTCTTTTAGCAGGTTCTGTCGTAACAATTTTACTGCTAACGGTATTCCATCTTTCTACTAATTCTTTAAGGTCGTTGTGAAGTTCTGCTACTCCTTTGTTTTCAGAAACGGTTCTAATAATTACCCCAAAGTTTTTTGGCTTCACACTTTCGATGATTTTTTTCAATCGATTTCTTTCGCCTGCACTTTTGATTTTTTTAGAAACAGAAATGACATCGCTAAAGGGTACTAAAACCACATAACGGCCAGCAAGCGAAATTTCCGCACTGAGTCTAGGACCCTTAGATGATATGGGTTCTTTGGCAATTTGAACAGGAATAAGTAGATTCTTACCTAGTATTTCGGTAATTTTTCCACTTTTATTAATATCAACTTCTAATGGAAAGTCGGAGATACTAATTTTTTCGTTTTTAGGAGCCGTTCGAACGCGTTTGGTATATTTTAATAACGTTTGTACTTGAGATCCTAAATCGAGGTAATGTAAGAACGCATCTTTTTCGTATCCTACATCTACAAATGCAGCATTCAAACCAGGCATAATCTTTTTGATTCGCCCTAAATAAATATCACCAACAGAGAAACTGTTATTTGTTTTTTCTTGATGAAGTTCAATTAGTTGTTTGTCCTGCAACAATGCCAATACTACTCCTTCTGGTGTAGCATTAATTACTAATTCTTTATTCAATGTAAATTTCTTTAATCACACACTGGTGTATTGAAATCAGCAAATAAAAAAATGGAGAAAACCTATAAAAACAAGTCTTGCACGATAGCTATACGCTTATCGTGCAAGAAATTTTATAAGGTTAAGCTGTGCAGATTAGAAGATTACTTCTTCTTATGTCTGTTTTTTCTTAAACGCTTTTTGCGTTTATGAGTAGCCATATTATGTCTTTTTCTTTTCTTACCGCTTG
>CAJBBN010000187.1 GCA_903951325.1 uncultured bacterium | reverse complement strand
ATTTCTGGAAGTGCAGTACCATTGAAAAAATTGTCAACAAACATTACTTTTGATGTAAATGCATGGTTTAATGGAGCAGGTAAAAAAGATACAATTATTCCGGCTAATACAGATGTGTTGTTAACAGATCCATTTGCTGCAACTCCAAACTGTTTACCTATGACAGGTTCACCAGTATTGAACAGAGCAAGTTTCACCAATACAAGATTAACCAATTCATTCTTTGATGTAACATCATATGTAGGTGCATTTGGTTCAGATAATTGGACTGCAACTTGGGCAAATTTTGATCCACAAAATGCAAATTACAGTGAGTTACCAATGACTGCAAGTTTCACTACAGTAGTAGATTCATTTAAAGCAACATTTACAAACAAGTCTTTAAATGCTTATACTTTTGATTGGAGCTTTGGCGACAATACCGCTAACTCAACTGACGAAAATCCAGTACATACCTATGCTGCAATTGGAACTTACAAAGTTATCTTAACCACTTCAAATGGTATCAGTACTAAAAAGGATTCATCATTGGTAACTATTAATGTATTGCCAAGTGCTAAATTCACTTCGGTTACGGATTCATTCAAAGTTACTTTTGCTAATAAATCTACTTTTGCTTCATCTTATTCTTGGAACTTCGGTGATAACAATACTTCAACAGCTGAAAATCCAGTACATACTTATGCAGCAAATGGAACTTACAAAGTTGTATTAACTGCTTCAAACGGAATCAGTTCAACAAAAGATTCAGCTAATATTGTGATCAGTGTAGTAGGCGTAGACAATACTAAATTGATGAACCAATTAGTATTGTATCCTAACCCTGTAAACAACAATGCAACGGTTGCATTTAATTTAATGCAATCAGCTAAGTTGTCTGTTAAAGTATTAGATATTAATGGCAGAACAATTGCTACAATTGCAGATAATACAAACTTTAGTGCAGGTGTTCAAAACTTATCAATTGATGCTAGTGCTTTTGAAGCGGGTGTTTATATGGTACGTTTATATAACAAAGAGACTGCGTCTACCATTAGATTTGTAGTAGTAAGATAGTTTCATCAAAACAGTTTAATGTAAGGGCCTGCCGGAGAAATCTGGCAGGCCTTTTTTGTTATTTAGACAATTGGTCTTTCATTTCTTTAGGCATCAATAAGATGTCTAATAAAAGAAATCCATCTAAACAATTATTGAATTTAGGATCAATATTAAAGCCTAATATTTTAGCATTCATTTGAATGTATTGTCTAATTAGAACAGGCACTTTTGCATGGTTTTGTTCAATGTCGGAAATAATAGTATCCAATGATTTAATGCTATTTTTCTTTTCGATTAAAATTTGGGTGGTTTCGTTTTGCGTATCAAATTTAAATTGCTTTTTAGCTTTTATTAAATTTGCAAAGGTATCGTCACTGCATTCTTTTTTTAAGTAGCTCACAATTATTCGTTTTGATAATTTTGAATAATTATTGCTGATACTCACCGGTCCAAATAAATAACGGTATTTAGGGTTTTGTATCACAAATTTTAAAATCCCTTTCCATAATAAAAATAAAGGCAAGGCTTTTTGTTGATAATCTTTTGTAATAAAAGACCTACCAAGCTCCAGACCACTCGACATGATTGGGCTAAATCCTTTTTTGATTTTAAATAAATTTCTAATGTAAAAACCACCAATTCCATGGTGTTCCATAATTTGATCACCTAATCCTACGCGGTAACTCCCAACAATTTTTAAGGCATCTTGGTCCCAAATAAATAAGTGTTTATAATAAATATCATATTTGTCTAGGTCTATTGATTTGTTAGTTCCTTCCCCAACTTCTCTAAAAGTAATTTCTCGTAGCCTTCCAATTTCTTTAATAATATTTGGTATTTCTTGAAAATTGGTAATATAAACTTGGTAATTTTTTTCAGTTAAAATAAGATTGTTAGCAGATAGTTTAGAAATATCACTTTGAATTAATTTTGCATTTACAGGCGCAATAATTGCTTCTGGCTTCTTCTTTATTTTAAAAATATTTTTATGAAGAATGTTTTTAACTTCAATGCCAGAAGCCAACGCATAGGTTCTGGCTCTTAAGTATAATAGCATTTTACTATTCGAATCAAAAGATTCAAGATCAGTGTATTTAATGCATTTGCCAATCCTTACTTTAATAACATGTCCTTTTTTATTTAACAATTCATTAGGTAACTGGGCAGTTCTTAATTTCTGATTTATCAAGCCCAATAAATTAAATAGTAAGCCATTGTTTCCATCAAAATAAATAGGCAAAACGGGCACCTTGGTTTTTGTAATAATTTTTCCAATAACCGGATTCCAATCTTTATCTGTTATTTTTCTTTTTTGACTTTGGTAAGAAGAAACTTCTCCTGCCGGAAAAATACCTATGGGATTCCCATTCTGCAGGTATTTAACAGTGTTTTTAATGCCAGATACACTACTTGTGTTCTTATAGTCTTCGAATGGATTGACGGCAAT
>CAJBBN010000186.1 GCA_903951325.1 uncultured bacterium | reverse complement strand
TTGAATGGTTTCGGGGCCAAACTGAATGGCTAATTTTAAAATACTGGCTATGTAATGATCCGATAAAGGCGCATCGCCTAATCCAAAAAACACTTCAAGCGAATGAGCCATTAAATCGGCAATACCATAGGCTGTATAATTTGCAGGAACAGAATAAGTAAATTCTGGATCTAAAATAGAAACCTTCGGAAATAAAAGGGGAGAACCATAACCTTTTTTCATGCCACCATCGGTATCTTGAATTACCGTAGAAGAATTCATTTCGGTACCTGTTGCAGCTAATGTTAATATGGAAATGATGGGTAATGCTTGACTAGGTCTTTCTACTTTTTGCATATAAAAATCCCAAACAGAATGATCTACATAATAGCCCATGGCTACTGCTTTTGCGGTATCAATGACCGATCCACCACCTAAGGCAATGATAAAATCTACTTTATTTTCTTTCGCTAATTTTACAGCTGCATCGGCATCTTGATAAGTTGGATTAGATTTTATCCCTTCGTAGGTAATAAATTTAATCTGATGCATGTTTAACAAAGAGATAAGGCGCGCATATATACCATGCTTTTTTGCCGATCCCTTTCCCAATAATATAATACCCGATTGACCATAGGGTAAACATTCAACTGCTACTTTTTCAATTTCATTTTTTCCAAATAAAATTTTGGTAGGGTTATAATGTGTAAAATTCTCCATGTGCTGTTCTTATAATACTTAGACAAATAGCTTAGCGCATTTGTTTTATTTTTTTCGAATATAAGTATCTATACTTCCTTCTATATAGCTTCTCGTAATGGTTAAGGTGTCTTTTTGTAGCTTAAAATAAGCAGCTGCCGATTGACCAAATTCTATTACCGATAAGGTATCACCGCTTGCATATTGAAAATCATTTAAACCCTTGCGAATATGGTAAATTTCGGATTTTGAATAAGTGCCATTTGAAATATAATCAATGGTATACTTTTTAAAATTCAATTGAATGTTTAAATGATTGCTATCCGAGCGGTAAAGAAGGGCATCATCTCCACAACAAATACTGCTATTCCAAACCCATTGCCCTTCTAATTGATTAACCTGCAGATTCCGGATTTTACATCCAGCAAGGCTAATCACCATCAACAATAGACAAGATATTTTTAAGGCAAGTCCTTTCATTTCTCGGGTTTTTTCTCTAAAATAGAAAAATCTTTGGCAAGGATTTCAAATAATTTAAAAAACAACATGAAACACCTTAGGTCTTTAATTATTGTTACCGCATTAGGATATTTTGTAGATATCTACGACTTAATTCTATTCAGTATTGTAAGGGTGCAAAGTTTAACTTCTTTAGGTGTTGCCGCAGATCAATTAATGAATGTAGGGGTTTACCTCATCAATGCGCAAATGATTGGAATGCTGATTGGTGGGGTTATTTGGGGAATTATGGGAGATAAAAGAGGCCGCTTAACCGTATTATTTGGTTCTATTTTAGTGTATTCTATAGCCAATATTGCCAATGCCTATGTGCAAGATATTCAAACCTATGCCATCATTAGGTTTATTGCTGGTATTGGTTTAGCGGGCGAATTAGGTGCTGGTATTACTTTAGTTACCGAAAGTATGAGCAAAGAAAAACGAGGCTATGGTACCATGATTGTTGCGAGTATTGGTTTAATGGGAGCTGTTTTTGCAGCCTTTATTACCGATCACTTTGAATGGCGAACCGCTTATTTAATAGGAGGTGTACTAGGGTTTTTATTGCTTTTGATGCGCGTAAGTGTAACCGAATCTACTATGTTTACAAGTGCCAAAAAAGAAGCACATCAATTGGCCGATTTCAAACTACTTTTTAACAATAAAACCCGGTTTTTAAATTATTTAAACTGCATTTTAATTGGTTTACCTGTTTGGTTTGTGGTTGGCATTTTGATCACCTTTTCGCCCGAAATTGCAAAAGAAATAGGGATTACAGAGCCAATAAGTGTAGGAAAAGGCATTTTGTATTGTTATTTAGGCACGGCCATTGGCGATATAGCCAGCGGTGTTTTAAGCCAAATGCTTAAATCAAGAAAAAAAGTTGTCTTCCTTTTTTTAATCATGATATTATTGAGTAGTACTTGGTTTTTATACAGTGGTTTAAGTAATGCAGCAGCACTTTATCAAATTGCTTTTGTCTTAGGTTTTAGTGCCGGATATTGGGCATTATTTGTCACCATTGCATCCGAACAATTCGGAACGAATATTAGGTCGACAGTGACCACTACGGTTCCGAATTTTGTAAGAGCAGCTGTTGTTCCTTTAACTTTAGGATTTGCATTTGCGAAACAAAGTATGGGAGCCATCAATGCAGCCTATTTAGTAGGCCTTATCAGTATTGGAATTGCCCTTTTTGCTATTTTTCAGATCAAAGAAACTTTTGGAAAAGATTTAGATTATATCGAAAAATAATTGCCTTTTTTTCTTCAAAAATGTGGATAAAAATATGGATAAATTTATCGTAAAATTATTCCAAAACCCTACCTAATTCAGGGCTATTTTTCGTACATTAGCCATTCAAAATTATTAACAAAAAGAATGGCAGAGAACGAGAGAATTATACCAATTAATATTGAGGAGGA
>CAJBBN010000185.1 GCA_903951325.1 uncultured bacterium | reverse complement strand
GCTTTTTTAAAAAACCTACATTTGCGCTGCCTGTTACCTTCTAAACATTAGCACATTATACAAAAAATATCTGCCCATCAATTTCTTATAGCTAGCAGATTTGCATATTATGATATGATTATATAAAACAGTAATACCAAATATAGAATTCTGTCGTATTAAAAAATAATTAATATCATATGGTCAAATTGTTATGAAATGATGCATAAATCAAACCACGATTAAAGAGCTAAAAACCGCGATTTATTTTTAATTCACATTTCCACATTTTTAATAAACCCTACTCAAATAGAAAAATTCAAAGAAAAAAAATATATTTCCACAGGTTTTTTCACATAATATTATTAAATCACAAAATGAGATATAAAATATTCATTACCAACTGCTTATATAATAGATAATAAAAGAACTGCTTTAAAAACGAATAAAATGGCCCCTTAAAAAAAATTTTTGTCAATAATTACCCCCGTTTGTGAATAAATTATTTAGCGCGAAACACCTTATTTGATTATTTTTGAAATTCTTGAATTTTAACTATGAACTCGAATACATCTAAAAACGAAATCATCACGGTTTCTATAATGGTGGCAATAGCTGCAGCCACTCGTTTTTTACCTCATCCGCCTAATTTTACTGCCATTGGCGGTATGGCTTTATTTGGTGCAGCAACTTTAACCAACAAAAAATTGGCTTTCCTAGTGCCCATTATGGCCATGCTTATTTCCGATTTATTTATTCCAAACGGATTCGATTTAAGCGTTTATACTGCATTTATAGTTATTGCAGCGATGGGATTATTGATTAGCAATAAAAAAGGTCCTATGCCAGTTATTGTGGGTTCTATATCTGCTTCTGTTATTTTCTTTGCTATTAGCAATTTTGGAGTTTGGGCTTCTCAAGCCATGTATACTAAAAATGCCATTGGTTTAATCTCTTGTTTCGAAGCAGCCATTCCATTTTTCCCGAATACTTTAGCTGGAGATTTATTTTTCAGTTCTTTGTTGTTTAGTTCTTATGCTATTATTAAAAAAACCAATTTGGTTATTGCAAAATAATCTTTAAAAATATTTCATAAAAAAAGACCAAATAAATATTTGGTCTTTTTTTATGCTTAATAATTTAACTAATTATTGAATGTGAATTCCATTGGGAATTTTACCTACCTTAATGGAATCTATACGCATACCACTGTTAGTATTGTATCTCCACATAATACCATCTTGGCTAAAATCCAAAGGATCTGCTGCATAAATTTTATCATCTAATGGATCTACTCCAATTCCATAGAAATAGCCAGCTACAAAGGGATTTGCAGGTATAGTACTTTCATTAATTCCTAATTTATAAATACCATTATTTGCTCCATTGATAGCCGTATTAATGAATACATTTTGCTTATCGTTACTAATAGCCAACTTATCTGGATGATCTCCTTGTTCACCAATACTAATTTTAGAAATGATACTTTGCGTGGTAGTATTTATTTTAACCAATGCTCCTTTGGTATCATCTTCTTTAATACTATAATCTTTATAATCTCCTCTACACAATACCCATAAATATTTATTAGCATCTAAGGCAAATGCAATGGGCGCATCGCCAACTATTATTTGTTTTACAATTTGATTGGTATTGATATTGATAATACTGAGCGTACTATCGTTGATATAACCGCCAGAGTTAGCCACATATAAAAAACTATCAATTAAAATAAGTGCTTCGGGCCCTGTTCCTACAGCAATAGAACTAGCAATGGTTTGGGTATTTAAATTAATTTCTTTTACAGTATTACTAATCCAATCGGCTACAAATGCGCGGTTTGCATCAATCCCTAAGAAACACCTTGGCGAAGAAAATCCATTGATACTCGCTTCCGATTTAAATGTTTTCGCATCAATTACTTCTACTTTAGCCGAACCATTCAACACAATATATCCCTTGTTTTTAAAGATGGTCATGGATTGGGCTACATCGCCCATTGGCCTACCATTCACGGTTTCGAATACATTTTTAATTAATCGGTCCGAATCTCTTTGATAAAAATCGATACTGGCATTTCCCACGCCAAAATTTCCTTCGTTAATAATAAACACACCTTTATCAAATGCTAAATTAGGATCGATGGGTGTAGGAATTGGTGGTTCTTCTGTACAAGCTTGTAAGCTAATTGCTAAAATGCTAAAAAATACTAATCTAATGTTCATGTTCATGTGTTTATTTGTTTAAATTTAATTGAATATTAATGCTGTAAACCCTTCCTGGTAAAGGTCTGAAAGGAATAGATTCTACTGTTTTATTCAGGATATTTTCTACTCTAAATAATATTCGGTATTGTTTTGCTTGATGTAAAAATGAATGACCCAGGGCAAGATCATGTAATAAATAAGCTGGTAAAAATTGTTTATTATCCGAGCTAGTATACCTAAAGCCATTATAATTGAATGCGTATTGTAACCAAGAATTTTGACGGTTAACTTGAAGCATGAAACTACTTTTATTAATAGGCACATAAATTAATTGTTTGCCCACGCTTTGGTCATTTAAACTCATAGCCTTTAGATTGAGGGCATGGTTAATCGAAAAATTATAATTGGCTAGCAAATGATAGGCTCCAATTTGTTTTGCAAAATGAGCAATCATCTCTATTCCATAAAGCTGAACTTGTCTTAAATTTTGAGGGGTCCAAACACCGTTTTCAATAGCGGCAGGCTGCCATAAAATCCAATGGTTAATAATACCATGGTAGGCATTCAAACTAATGCTAGCAGTTCTAATTTGGTATTTTACATTTACATCTGCCTCCAAACCTTGCTCTGCTAGTAGATTGGGGTTGCCACCGGGTTGCCAATATAAATCATTTAATGTAGGCAAATTATAATTTTTACTCAAGCCAAAGCGCAAAGTGATATCTTTTTGTAATAGATTTTTTTTATTGAAGGCAATCTGCGAAGCGAATAAATTTTTATTTAAAGCATATTCATACCGATTGATAAAATCTATAGTCCAATTTCTTTTGAATAAAAATTCTTCGTTTAATGCAAGGGCATTTCTAATTCGAAATCTATACTTTCCATAATCGGCTATACTAGCTCCTTCATACACACTCGAAAAACTCAAACTTTCATTTCTATGCTCGAGGTTTCGGGCATAATTAAATTCGAAATTAAGCGCATCAAAAGTACTTTTTGAATTAAGTAATACCAGGTTTGTGCTACCCACCTTTACCCTATTCACATAACGAATATATTCTCTATTATGCCCCAAAGACCATTTAAATCGATGAAAACTGTTTTTAATAGTGGAATAGCTGGCTATATTTCTAATCGAATAATCTAATTGATAAGCCGTTTGGTTTCTGTTAAAAATAGGCGGCCCAATATTGCGATCGCTTTCTTGATACCAAGAGTGTAAAGTAAATAAGGAATTCGAATTAACTTGGTAATAGAGTTGATGCATGATGCCTCCAGATTTTGTTTCGGCATTTATTTGATTTTGAATGGGCGAATTAAATTGGGTATAATTTTTAAAGGAATAATTATTTTGATTATTCTGATAATTGATCGTAAAAATAGAACGGATTTTTTTTCTGCCAAATTTCAAATGTAATTGAGTGGTGGAAGAAGCGATACTACTAAAGGTTTGTGATAAAGAAATAATGGTTCTTTTATTTTCAAATGGATTGCTGGTATTTAAAATAATTACGCCTCCCATAGCGGCTGTTCCATAGGCCGCAGTTGCCCCGCCATATTGTATTTCAATTAAATCCGAACTATTGCTGGGTATGGTCGAAAAATCTAATAAGCCTAACATAGATGAACCAATACTCAAGCCATTCCAAAGCACTTTGGTATGACTCGCATTAGTGCCTCTTAAACTAATGGTACTTGAGCCACCGGCTCCATAATTTTTAAAAGATAAAGTGCTAGCTTTTGTTAAATAATCGCTTAAAGAAAGATCGTTGTAATTTGATTTTAAATGATTAACCAAAAAAGCATTCGCATTTTTAGGACTTAAGGGTTTATAAACAACCAATACCTGATTCACATTAACCGTGTCTGCGCAAGCAATTGCCCAAGCATTAGTTAAGTTAAAAAAGATACAAATCGCCCCTAAAAAAAATTTCATTGATGCTTAAAAATTATAAGCTAAAAAGGACGGAAAATAAAAAGACGAAAAACCGTTTGTAAAAAACGCGAATTAAATCTCCTGCTTCTATCCCCGAAAGCTGTGATTATATAGTACAAGGCAGGTCTTCTGACTTACTCCTTAACATTCGCCTTCCCAATTGCTTAGTGGCTTAGATTGAATGTTAAACGATAGAGCTTACAGCAGCGGGTCTGTTTTGGATTTACACCAAATTCCCTTTTAATTCCGAACGGGTCGGAAACCATTGCAATGCAAATGTAGCATTATACAAAGAGGTTTTAATTTAAATTAATTAACAAGCTGTGGATAAGTTCGAATTATTCTTGCTGCTGTGCTTCTTGGGTAAGCTTATGTGCTAGCTCTTTCCCTAAATAAGCATCAATAATTTTGTGTACGAAGTATAATATGGGAGTCATGCAAATAGCAACAATAAATTTATAAATATAACCTACCAATCCTACTGCAAAAATTTGGGTTAAAGTCCAATTTCCGCCTATATAAAAGGCAATAAAGATCACTACAAAGCTATCGACCAATTGAGACACCACCGTTGATCCTGTGGCTCTTAACCACAATCCCTTTTCGCCCGTTTTTCTTTTAATCCAATGAAATATAGTCACATCAATAATTTGACCCAATAAAAATGCAGTAATAGAACCTATAATGATCCATAAACCCTGGCCTAAAACCGAATTATAAGCCAAATTCATATCTATTAACATGCCATTGCTTAATTGTTTACTAATCCAAAAATTAGCAGGCACTAATTGAATAGATGCATACACCGTTAAAAATCCATAAGCGATCATGGTTACAGCAATATAAGATAAGGTCTTCACTCCTTTTTTACCAAAATATTCGTTGATTAAATCGGTCATGATAAATACAATTGGCCAATTTAATACACCTGCCGACATGTTCAAGGATAAATGCTCTATGCCAAATAAACTGATGTCTAATGGGATTAATCCAAGGGTGCCTTCTACTGAAAATATTTTTACCCCAATAAATTCTGCAATGATGGTATTGGCAATAAAAAAACTAGCTAAAATGATGAATAGTTTGGTTTCTTTTGTTTTAAATATCATAATTTTGAGAATGGATCAATTAAAGGTAACAATTATTCAAAGTAATTTATACTGGGAAGATAAGTTGAAAAATCGGAAAATGTTTGCCGAAAAGATCAATAAATTTACGGAAAACACCCATGTTTTTGTTTTACCAGAAATGTTTAATACTGGTTTTACGATGCAAGCAGCAGCTTTTGCAGAAGATATGAATGGGGAAAGCATTACTTGGATGCGCGAATTAGCTATGGCTAAAAATGCGGTGATTGCAGGTAGTTTAATTATCAAAGAAAACAACCAATATTTTAATCGATTTATTTGGATGCAACCCGATGGCCAATCGATAGCATACGATAAAAAACATTTATTTAGTATGGCCGATGAACCTAAAATTTTTACGCCTGGTCATCAACAAATTACCATCGATTATTTAGGTTGGAAAATTAAACCTATTGTTTGTTACGATTTAAGATTTCCTACCTGGTGCAGAAATACAGCAGATTACGATGTTTTATTAGTTGTAGCCAATTGGCCAAGCAAAAGAATTACGCATTGGGATGCCTTATTAAAAGCACGAGCAATAGAAAACCAATGTTATGTGGTAGCTTGTAATCGCGTGGGCTTAGATGCCAATGAAATTGAGCATAATGGGCATTCGGCAGTACTCGATCCTTATGGTGAAGAATTGTATTTTTCGGATGAAGCCAGTATCGAAAATATAGATTTAAGTAAAGCACATTTACAATTAATTCGCCGACAATATCCCTTTTTAAAAGACCGAGATTAACTTAATCTAAATTGTTTCTTTTTCGCTGAAGTATAATGCGCGTTAATTAGCGCTGGTAGCTTTTCAAAATCAATGGTATGATTTGTACCACAATCTAATAAACTAATATGTACACTGGGTTTAAACGATTCGAAATAATCCATCACATTTGCAGCAAATATAATTTGACAATCTCCTTTAATATTTTTAATCAAGTATTCGTAACCTTTGGCTAAATCGATTTGCTCGCAATGCATTGAATTTAGAGCACCTTGGGGGAATAACACCACCGAATTTTGCGTATCATTTAATAATTCGGCTGCATATTGTAAGCTTTTTACACTTTCTCTTGAAGATTTTTTAATAGAAAATCCACCTAAATAGCGTAGCCATTTTCTTTTTTCAATATGATCTTCTTGCATCATGAT
The DNA here is from genome assembly GCA_903951325.1 of uncultured bacterium. Classification (GTDB taxonomy): domain Bacteria; phylum Bacteroidota; class Bacteroidia; order Sphingobacteriales; family Sphingobacteriaceae; genus CAIKLP01. The sequence continues at coordinate 30 of CAJBBN010000185.1, read as the reverse complement.
ATGAAAATTTTTATGGAAATAACTATCAAT
>CAJBBN010000184.1 GCA_903951325.1 uncultured bacterium | reverse complement strand
GACACTGATAAAGATGGAGTACCTGATTACAGAGATACGGATAGTGATGGTGATGGTATACCTGACTCAGTTGAAAAAGGAACTGATCCATTAAATCCTGTTGATACTGATGGTGATGGTGTACCTGATTATCGTGATACAGATAGTGATGGTGATGGTATACCTGACTCAGTTGAAAAAGGAACAGATCCATTAAATCCTGTTGACACTGATAAAGATGGTGTTCCTGATTACAGAGATACAGATAGTGATGGTGATGGCATACTAGATGCAGTTGATAATTGTAGAACTGAAAAAGGAGTTGCATCTAATAATGGTTGTCCTGGCGATGATTCTGTCATTACTCCAGACATAAACGTCACTAATATTAATGTTCCTGTAAAAGGTAATTTATCTACAAATGATAAAGTAGAACCTGGTACAACTTATGGTACACCATTAGCTGCAACAACGAATCCTGCAGGCGGAACAATAACTATTAATAAAGATGGAACATATACATTTACTGGCAATACACCAGGTAAGTATATATATTATGTTCCTGTTTGTGCAGCAGGTCAAATTACAGCATGTCCATTGGTGCCTTTAGAAATTACCGTATTAGATCCTGCAACTTATACTGATAAACCAGTAGTAAATAATGACGTTGCAACTATTAAATACAATACTCCAACAACTATAAATATTTTAGCGAACGACAAAGCTGGTAATCCTGGAAGTTCATTAAATCCATCAAGTGTTAGTGTGGCGGTTCAGCCTGCACATGGAACTGTGGTTGTGAATGCGGATGGTACAATTACTTATACACCAGCATCAGGTTATGTTGGAACAGATAGTGTCATATATACTGTATGTGATAATACAACACCAGCTAAATGTAATGAAGCAGTAGTGTACTTTACGGTACATGCTGCAACTATTCCAGCTGTTACAATAGCAGTTGATGATTATAATACAATACCAGGTTCAATTAATGGTTCAAATACGGTATCCGGTAATGTATTAAGCAATGATATAAATACTGGTACATTAACATCAACAAATGCATTAGTTGCTACATTGGTAACAGGGCCAACATCTGCGCAAGGAACACTAGTATTTAATTCAGATGGTACTTATAACTTTACCCCAGCTGTAGGGTTTAGTGGCCCAGTTGATATTGTTTATGAAGTATGCGGAGGTACCCCAATAACATGTGCAAAAGCAACACTGCATATATTAGTAGATCCAGTTCCTGTTATATTAAAACCTGATTTCAATGAAACTTTGGTAAATATTCCGGTAACAGGAAATGTAAGTACTAATGATGAAATTATCCCTGGCACCACTTATGGCCCTCCACAAGCAGCTGCAAGTAATCCTTCTGGCGCAAACTTTAAAATGAATTCAGATGGTTCTTATACATTTAATTCAAGTGTACCAGGTACTTATATCTATTATGTTCCTGTTTGTAATCCTGGTCAAACAACTGGTTGTCCTATTGTACCAATGCAGATAACTGTCATTGATCCAAATATTAAAACCAATCCGCCAATTAGTAATCCAGATGTTGAAATTACGCTGGAAAACACCGCAGTTAAAACAAGTGTATTACTAAATGATAGGGCAACAAATATTGGAGCTGTTTTAAATATAGGTTCATTAGTAATATCAAAAAATCCAGCAAATGGTAAAGCAGTGACTAATCCTGATGGAACTATTACCTATACACCAGCTCCTGGATTTGTAGGAACAGATAGTTTAGTTTATTCTATTTGTGATAATGCAATACCTGCAAGTTGTAAAAATGCAGTTGTTTATTATACGATTAAGCCAGCAGGACTTAGTCCGGTAACTATGGCATCCGATGACTATGTAAGTACTTATCAAAAAACTGCTTATGGTAATTTATTAAGTAATGATAAGAATACTGGCGCAAATAATAATTTAACAATATCATCATATAGTAAACCGCTTGCTTCTCAAGGTGTTTTAGTGATTAATCCTGATGGTACTTATTCATTTACGCCAGCTCCAGGATTTGTAGGGCCAATTGATATAGTATATACAGTATGTGGAGGCACTCCAAAAACTTGTGCGAATGCAACATTACATATTTTGGTAAAACCATTAATACCTACACAAATATTTGATATTAGAAAATCAGCAAGTGGTATTAAGTTAAATATGGATGGTAGTTTCAATATTAGTTTTAATATCTTAATAAAGAATCTTACAAATGAAAGTATTGATAGTATTAGTATAAAAGATGATTTAACAAAAGTGTTTAGTGATATTAAAGGCGTTAAAGTATTAGGCGTAACCACTTCTGGATTATTAATGAGTAATAATAGCTATGATGGTATTGCTAATATTGAATTGTTAAACATTACTTCCACATTAAACGCATATAAAACTGATTCAATAAACATATTAGTTAATGTAGGAAATAATAATTCCGGTAATTTCTTGAATACAGCAAATTTAAAAGCGCCTATGAGTTTAGGTTTGGTTGATTTAGCTTCAACAGATCCTGCAAGGTTAAGTCCAGATAGCACTAAACGTATACCTACATTATTTGTAATTCCTAAACTAGACTTTAAAATACCAGAAGGTTTCTCACCTAACAATGACGGTGTAGATGACACCTGGAATATTATTAAACCATTTGGCTCTAAAGTAGCTGTGAAAGTATTTAACAGATGGGGTAATGAGGTGTTCAGAAGCGATGATTATAAAAATGATTGGAGAGGAAAAGGAGTTGCTAATTTCTTAGGGGAGGATGTTCCAGAAGGCACCTACTACTATATTGTTGAAGGCACTGATTTTAATGGAGGTGTTGTGAGATTAGCAGGCCCATTAACTATAAAAAGATAAGCTGATAATATTATGAAATTGAGTATTAAAAATATATCAAAGGGGGTAAAATTATCAGCACTAATTTGCATGTGCTTTATTTTTACACTATTCGAAAATACATTTGCTCAAACCGAACCTATGTATTCGCAATACATGTATAATATGTTAGGGGTTAACCCAGCTTATGCAGGTAGTAGAGAAGTTTTGGGATTGAACTTTTTTCAAAGAAATCAATGGTCTGGGTTAAGGGGAGCACCAAAAACAACTTCATTAAATATAGATCAATCAATTAATGAAGGAAAATTAGGTCTGGGTATTCAAATGTTTAGTGATCAATTAGGTGTTGAAGATGCAAGTGGCGTAAATGGATTTTTATCAAGTCGTATTAAAGTATCTGATAAGGGGATTTTATCTGTTGGTTTAAGTGTAGGTTTAATGAATTACCAATTTAATTCCCTAGATGTGCAAAATAGGTTTACCCCTGGTGATAATACTTTTGTAACGGTCATACCTTCCCAATGGAACCCTTCTGTTGGATTTGGATTGTATTACAATACGGATCAATTTTACGTAGGGGTTTCTTCACCAAGTGTATTAAAATCAAGATTAGCCAAATACGAAAACTTTGCGTCAGGTATACAAAAAACGGATGATTTTCATTTGTTTACCACTATGGGATATGTGATTAAAATTAATGAGGAAGTTAATTTAAAACCTTCTACCATGATAAAGATGGTAAGTGGCGCACCGATTGAATTTGACTTTAATACAAATGTATGGCTAAAAGATATGATAGGCTTAGGCGTTAGTTATCGAACAGGTGATGCAGTTTTAGGTATGGCTGAAGTTCAAGCGAGCAGAAATTTAAGAATTGGATATGCTTATGATATGCCATTTTCCCCTTTAAAGGCTTACACAAGAGGATCACATGAAATTATGATACGCTATGAGTGGGGAAGTAGCAAGTCGAAAATTAAATCTACAAGATACTTTTAATTATTTATTATGAAATTTGCACTATATATATTATTTTTTTTACTATCCACAATAACTAATGCGCAAACAAAAAAAGGGCGCAACCTATTGAAGGTGGCTAATCAAGAATATAATAATTTAAGATATTCTTATAGTATTCCTTTTTTTAAAAAATATCTGTCCATTTATCCTAATGATACATTGGCTTTAAAAAATATGGCTTCAGCCTATAAAAATGTGAATCAATATGATAGTGCATTAAAATATATAGAAAAAGCAGTATCCTTAGGGCATAAAAGTTACTACTTATTACCTGAGTTATTGGCTACTGTCAAAAAGTATGATGAAGCAATTATTAATTATTCAGCTTTACCAGATTCTGTTAAAACAAAAATTGTGGATGTTAGAATTTATGGGTTTAATAACTGGTCAAATTTTTATAAAGACTCCATAGATTATAAAATATTCAACACAATATTAAGTACCCCGTATAATGAGTATAATGTAGTTCCATATAATAGTGGTTTGATTTTTGAGTCAAATAGATTACCCATTAAAAAAAGAAGATTTAACTTATTTATTCTTTTTAAGAAATACGAATTTGGTTGGGATGGTGCAGGATTCACGAAGCTATATTTTAGATCCAATGAAGATAATATTAGAACCGATTCTGTTGTTAATTTCAATTGGACTGATAAAAGATTACCAAGATCGGTTGCTGATTATACGACTCAAACAAGTAATGACAATAATAAGTTCTATGGTAATTATGATATTAAAAATGTAAAATATAATGATTCTACTGTTTCGTTATTCAAATTTCAAGTTGGCTTAAAATATAATATTGGTTCAGTTAGCTTTACAAGTGATGGTTTAAGAGCATACTATACACGTAATCAATTGAATTCCAGAGGGGTAAAAAAATTAGAAATTTGGGAATCTCGATTTGTAAATAACAATTGGACTAGGGGGTATAAAATGTTCTTCAATAACAAAAACTATAGTTATTTCCATCCAGCAGTTACGCCCGATGGCAATCGCTTGTATTATGTAAGTGATGAACCTACTGGACTTGGTGGTACTGATATTTATTATATTGAAAAAAACAATGACGGTTCATGGAAAGCAACAAATAATTTGGGTCAAGTTGTAAATACAGAAGGCAATGAACTATTCCCGACATTTTATGATGGTTTATTCTGTTTTAGTTCAAATGGTCACCCAGGTTTAGGCGGTTTGGATATATATAGAGTAGAGGCAAATGATAAGGATGAATTTGTGGTTAAGAACTTAGGTTATCCAATTAACAGCACTACTGATGATTTGGCATTTTATATGAGTGATAATGCCGGATATTTTAGCTCCAATAGAAATGGCTCTGATGATATATTCGCTTTTGATTATAAAAAGGCCTTGGTTAAAATTTCTGGTCAAATATTAACAGATTTTAAAGTAATGGGTAATACAAAAGTGTATTTATATTCATATGATGAGAATGG
>CAJBBN010000183.1 GCA_903951325.1 uncultured bacterium | reverse complement strand
TTGTAAAAATATGTGTAATGATATCGTTACTATTTTGGTTATATTTGATAGATTTAAAGAAAAATTAGGCTTTTATGGACTTCCAGCTTAGATTTAAGGTTAATGATTATATTTATTTGAGAGACCCAGAAAGCTCTGAAATTGGTAAAGCCATCGTAAAAAGCGCCATTGATTTAATCTATACGCTAGGTTTTGAACATTTTACTTTCAAAAAATTAGCCACAGAAATGGGCACAACCGAAGCAACTATCTATCGTTATTTCGAAAATAAACACCGTTTATTACTATATATTCTAAATTGGTATTGGTCATATATGTCTTTCTTGGTTGATTATGAATTAAAAAATATCAAAGAACCAAAGCAGCAATTAAAAGCAGTCATTCATTTATTAACTCATGAGCTACCCGATAGTGCGGGCGATTTAGTCTATAATAAAAAATGGTTGAATCAAATTGTAATTTCTGAAAGCAGTAAAGTTTATTTAGTAAAAGAAGTAAAAGAGATTAATAAAGCAGAAGTTTTTCTGCCTTATAAAGAATTATGCGCTAGCATTGCAGCAATTATTGAGTTGTACAATCCTAAATATAAATACCCTAAATCGCTTACCAGTACTATCATTGAGGCCTCCCATCACGAGCAGTTTTTTATTGATTATTTACCTAGGTTAACCGATGTGCAAGCAAAAAACAAACCCGAATTTGTTGCCAATTTTTTAGAAGATATGTTATTTAAAACATTAGCATAAAAAAAAGGCTTCGATAAATTCGAAGCCTTTTTTTATGATGGGGATATTTTATTTTAATTGTTTTAAAACAGTTTCCTTATCTACAAAACCAATTTGATTCCATGTTAGTTGACCAGCTTTGTAAACTTGCAAAACGGGTAAAGCATCTATTTTTAATGATTTACAAAGGGCTTGATTGTCGTCTGCGTTGATTCTAACCAAAATAACATCAGCACTCATTTCTTTCTCAATTTCTAAAAGGTAAGGTTTCATTTTCTTGCAAGGTGCACACCAATCTGCATAAAAATCTACTAAAACAATTTTATCTGATTGGGTGAGTTGCTGAAAATCTGCTACATTCATGCCAGTATGTTGCAGCGTAGCCTCGGTGGTTTCTGGAAGGTTTGCACCGCGCCATTTCATAATTCCACCGTTTAGTTCAATTACATTCTTAAACCCAGCTGATCGAAGTTGCGCTGCTGCTGCAGCACTTCTGCCGCCACTTAAACAATATACAAATACACTGGCCTCTTTATTTAAACTGCTTACTTGTTTATCGAATTCATTTCCATTCCAATCAAAGTTAATGGCATTTATTAAATGTCCTTTTGAAAATTCTTCGGGTGTTCTTACATCTATTAATTGCGCTTGATTGTTAGCTTTTACAAGTTCATTAAATGTATTAGCATCTACATTTGTTTTGGCATTTTGGCCATTGCTACAGTTAATAAAAAACAATAGCGATAGTGCTAAAATTCCGATGTTTAGTTTTTTCATTTAAGCGATTTTTTTGATAATTTCTTTCAAAGTATGTGCAGGTACCACTCCAGATTGTCTCCATTTAATCTCCCCGTTTTTAAAAATCAATAAGGTTGGAACACTCTGAATTTGGTACTTACTAGCTGCCGATGGATTTTTATCGATATCAATTTTAATTACATTAGCAGCATCTTTTATCTCGTTTTTAAAATCAGATAAAATGGGCTTCATCATTTTGCAAGGGCCACACCATTCGGCAAAAAAATCGACTAAAGTAGGGGTGTCGCTATTGATTATTTCGTTGAATGTTTTACTCATTATTAATGCTGATAAATAATGTTAAAGATAATTAGATTTTACAGAATTAAATTTTATTTCTTAGTGAATACCAAGATCCGCCGTTGTGCACATTTGTATAACCGCTAGAGATTAATAATCTTTTAGCAGCGCCACTTCTTGCACCCGATGCGCAACAGGTAATAATTGCTTTTTCTTTGTTTTTAAATTTGCCTAAATTTGCAGCTAATTGATTTACCGGAATATTGGTAGATCCTTTAATGTGTCCTCCGGCATATTCGCCTTTGGTTCTTACATCAATAATTACAGCACCGTTTTCCATTAATTCTTTATAATTAACAGCTGGGCCAAATCCTAATAATTTTTTTAAAAATCCGATCATATTTATTTAGTTGAAGTGATTTGATTAACCGTTAGCCAAGAGCCTGCATTATGGCAATCAACTCCTTGAGCCGAAAGCATTGCATGCGCTACACTGCTTCTGCCACCAGAAGCGCAACATAAAATTAAAGGTTTGGCAAGGGTTTGTAATTCTTCCATTCTATATCCAATTTCTTGTAATGGAATATTAACCGATCCATTCACACATCCACCCATAAATTCATCGGGCGTTCTTACGTCTACGATGGTTCCTTCGTTTGCTAAAATTAATTGTTCTATCATCTTATTTATTTAAAAATTTAATTACTCATTCTTCCAACAATACAACTGCCATAACTTTTCAATTGCATTAATAAACCATTTTTTTCGGTTGCTTCGGGGTATCCGAGTTTGTGCAGTTTATCGATGATTACTTTTCTTTCTATTTGATCATAGGTAATATCTATTGCATCGTGATCAACATCCACCTTAACTGCACTAACACCTGCAATTCCACTTAGTTCTTTGTTAATAGTAGCAGCACAACCACTGCATTTTAAATTTGCGATAATAATTTTTTCGTTTGTCATTTTTCGTTTTTTAAAGAAGTAAAGGCTAAGCCGCCCATTAAGGCACCATATGCTGTACTATTAATTGGACTCGAAGTAATGGCGCAAGTGCCAGTACTACATCCCACAAAATAATAATATAGAAAGCCTAATAGGGCACCAAATGCGGCGCCTAAAATGCCTAGTTTATATTTCTTAAGTAAATGCATATAATTCGCTTTGTTGATACAAAGGTAAATATGCTTTAAGCTGAATATTGCAACATTTGTTACAGAAGGGTAATTTTATTTCTACCCAGTTCGATGAGGTTTAAATCCTCCATGTGTTTTAATAACCTAGAAATTACTACTCTAGCCGATCCTAGCTCTATAGCAATTTGTTCGTGGGTAATATGAATGGTTTTTTCACCACTTAATTCGCATTTCTTTTTTAGAAAATCGAGCAATCTTTCATCCAATTTTTTAAAGGCAACGTCATTTACTACCGCTAATAATTCTTCGAATTTTTTATGGTATAATCTGAAAATATATTCGGTCCATTCCGGAAATTCTTTGATCATTTCTCTAACCTTATCAACCGGTACAAATAGCACTTCGGCTGCTTCTTCTGCAATGGCTTTTACCTTACTAGTATCATCGTGTAAGCCACCTAAAAAAGACATAATACAACTTTCGCCAGATTTAATATAATACAATAATAATTCTCTGCCATCTTCATCGGTTCGCATCACGCGCATGCTACCGCTAATAACAATTGGAACAGATTTGATATAGGCGTTTTCGTTTAAAATAACTTCACCTTCTTTGAAACTTTTTTGCTGACCATATTCAAATAGTTTTGTCAACATTTTTGGAGATGGTTGAAAGGTGTTATTTTCCATTTTTATTCTTTAATAAATTTATTTCTAGTAATAAATTTTTCGGTACTTAAATTTATTAGATACAATCCATTCGGTAGAAAGTCAATTTGTATAGGTGTTTCGGGGTAAGTAGCCACACAGCTAAAAACGTCTTTTCCATTAATATCTGTGATACTAATGATACCGTTTTCAAATTCCGAAGTAGCTTTAACAGTTGCATGATTGACAATTGGATTTGGGTAAATCGCTACTGTATTATTTGATTGTATGTCGGTACCCATGGCTGTTGATTTTTGATACACCCTTACATAATCTACCATCATCGAGTCTGGAAAATTAGTTTGCGCATTCGGACTCCCTGGCCAATTACCGCCTATGGCTAAATTTAAAATAAGATAGAATGGTTTATGAAATTCTTCTGTATTATTAATGTTATTGTAGGTATAACCTTCTTTATATTTTACGCCATCTACAAACCATTTGATCATTGTATTATCCCATTCAATACTATAAACATGAAATTGGCTGGCATCGCATTTTTTGGTACCGCCAAAGCTTTGATGACCATTGTTATCCCAGTGCATAGTTCCATGTATAACGCTATCTGAATTGATGTGTTCCATGATATCTATTTCTCCGCATTTTGGCCAACCAATTTGCCAAATATTTTGCCCTAACATCCAAAAGGCTGGCCACATTCCTTGTCCTATAGGTACTTTTATATTTGCTTCAATTTTACCATAAGTACAAGTAAACTGTTGGTCTGTTGTGATACTTGCAGAGGTATAATTCGAACCTTTATAGCTTTCTTTTTTACCAATAATATGAAGCTGCCCATTAGATACCCAATTATTTTCGACTCTTTTTTGGGTATAATATTGTAACTCGTTATTTCGTATCAATCCAACTTCGTTGGTCCATTTAGTGCTATCGGGTAAACCAGTACAATTAAATTCTTCTGCCCACAGCAATTGCCAGTTTTGAGCAAAAGATGGCAAGCTCATAAAGATTAAGAAGCAGGAAATTAAATGTGTTTTAAATTTCATTTTTTAAATTTAGCTAAATCTTCTTTGGAATACATTTTAGCAAGCGTATTTTTAATAATTGCAAAAAAAAAGCCCTTCTGTGAAGAAGAGCTTTAAAGTGCACTTGTAGGGATTCGAACCCCAAACCTTCTCATCCGTAGTGAGATGCTCTATCCAATTGAGCTACAAATGCATTTCCTCCGGTAGGTTAAACCTATCCTTCGGGTTGCAAATATAACCAACCAAATCTAATTTCAAGGAAATTTTTATCAAAAAAGCCTAAAATTTAAGCTATTTGAGCAACACAAGCTTTAATGGCTTCGAAATTTGGCAAATCGCCAGCGCTTTCTAAAACCTCAGCATATTGTACTAATCCATTTGAATCAATTACAAATGCGGCTCTTTTTGAAACACCGTTCATATTTAAAATCCAGCTATCGTAAATGGCATCGTATGCTTTAGACACTTCTTTATTAAAGTCTGATAATAAATTGAAGTTGTAATTTTGCTCTTCTTTGAATTTACCTAAAGAAAATACAGAATCTACCGAAATGCCTAACACTACTGCGTTTAAGTCGGTATAGTAATTTAAGTTATCGCGCATAGTACATAATTGCGTAGTACATACACCGGTAAATGCTTGTGGAAAAAAATGAATGATCACTTTTTTACCAAGGAAACTACTCAGCGAAACTTCTTCTTTTTCTGAGTTGAATAATTTAAAAGCAGGAGCTGCTTGTCCAATTGTTAAAGCCATAATTTGTATATATTATTTTTTAGTTAAACACTTTTTTCGTCTAATTGTTTTTGAATGAGGGCTAAACCTTCTTCGAAAGAATGGGGTTGGTAATCTAATTCTTTGATCGCTTTAGCTAATACAAAACCAGTTCTGGGTGGTCTTTTAGCTGCTTGATTTAAAGTACTAGAAGAAATACTTTTGATATTTTCTTTCGATAGTTGATAGTAATCTGCAATTCGATTCACCAGTTCGAATATGCTCATATAGTCTTTGCCCGAAACATTGTATGCGCCTTGCGCTTTTTTCATTCCAGCCGAAATACAAGCAGATGCTAGGTCTTCGGCTAAAGTAGGCATTCTAAATTGATCGTCTACAATCGAAATAGCTTCTCCTTTTTCTAAGACAGATTTTGCCCAAAGCACAATATTATTTCGGCTCATTTGAGAAGCTACACCATATACAATGATGGTTCTGACAATGCTATAAGAAACACCAGCTTTCTCAATCAATTTTTCTGCGGCTAATTTTGATTCGCCATAATAACTCAACGGGTTTGGAATAGCCGTTTCGTTGTAGGGCCCATCTTCTCCATCATAAATAAAATCGGTAGATAAATGCACTAAATGAAACGGATTGATTTTGCTAGCCTCTATTAAATGAGCGACTGCATTTACATTTAAATCCCAACAACCCATTCTATCCGATTCGCAGGTATCGACATTAGTCATTGCCGCGGTATGAATGACTATATCAGGTTTGGTATTAGCCAATAAAGTTAAGAT
>CAJBBN010000182.1 GCA_903951325.1 uncultured bacterium | reverse complement strand
TATCAGATCATATTGATGTTATTGCCACCGATCATGCTCCCCATACCATCGAAGAAAAGTCGACTGATTACTTAAATGCACCATCGGGTGGTCCTTTAGTTCAACATAGTATAATCGCTATGTTAGAATTAGTTAAGCAAGGAAAAATCAGCATAGAAAAAATGGTAGAGAAAATGGCACATAACCCTGCCATCTTATTTAACATCAAAGAAAGAGGCTATATAAGAGAAGGATATTTTGCAGACCTGGTATTAATAAATCCAAATTTACCGCAAACAGTAAGTAAGACTAATTTGTTATATAAATGCGGCTGGTCACCTTTTGAAGGTTATACCTTTAGCAACAGCATTAACAGTACATTTGTAAATGGGCATTTAGCCTATCATCAAGGACAATTTGATGAATCTCAAAAGGGTTCAAGATTATTGTTTAATAAAAGATAAGTAGTTAATAATAAATAAAATAGATAGTTTAATTAAATCATCTATTTAACTAAAAAACATGGCACAAGTTTCCATTAATATAGCAACAGGTACTATTCAGCAAGCGGAATTAATTATTGGAATCGATTTAGGTACCACCAATAGTTTAATTGCCTACATCAATGCCCAGCAGCAAGCCGAGGTTATCAACGACCTGGGCAAAGGGGTACTTGTTCCTTCAATCGTTCATTTTCATCCTTCAGGCGAATTGATTGTCGGGAATGAAGCTAAACAATATTTAATTGCAGATCCAGCCAATACCATATTCTCTGTTAAAAGGTTATTAGGGCAATCCTATAAAGACATTCAATCATACGAAGGTTATTTTGGTTATAAAATAATTGATGATGATGATCAAGCCATGCTTAAAGTGAAGGTTGGAGATCGATTTTATAGCCCAATTGAGCTATCCTCATTTATCTTAAAAGAGTTAAAGCTTCGTGCCGAACATGCACTTAAAACTCCTGTAAATAAAGTAGTTATAACAGTTCCTGCTTATTTTAATGATGCCCAAAGACAAGCCACTAGAGATGCTGGAAAACTCGCAGGTTTAGATGTGCTGAGAATTATCAATGAGCCAACTGCTGCAAGTTTAGCCTTTGGTATTGGGCTCGATCCAAACGAAGAAAAAACCATTGCGGTTTACGATTTAGGTGGTGGCACATTTGATATTTCTATTTTAAAAATTCAACAAGGTATTTTTGAAGTATTGGCTACCAATGGCGATACTTTTTTAGGCGGCGATGATTTTGATGCACTTATTCTTCAATATTGGTTAAAAGAGCTAAAGCTCGATCCAGCAGCTGTATATGCCAACCAAAACCTGATGCAATCTTTAAGATTGGCTGCAGAAGAAGCTAAAATAGCACTCAGTACCCAATCTATATTTAATACAACAGTTCAAGGCATGCCATGTGGCATTATGCGCAGTACCTACGAAGCCATGATCCAACCTTTGATCCAAAAGACCATTGATTGTTGTCAAAATGCGCTGAACGATGCTGGATTAAGCATTAAAGACATTGATCAAGTTGTATTGGTGGGTGGAAGTACTCGAACGCCAATATTAAAACAAGCTTTACAAGCATTTTTTGATCAAGCTTTAAATGATCACCAAAACCCAGATGAAGTAGTTGCACTTGGTGCAGCCATTCAAGCCGATATTTTGGCTGGAAATAGAAAGGATATTTTGTTGTTAGATGTAACGCCATTATCATTAGGAATAGAAACCATGGGCGGATTAATGGATGTCATTATTCCACGAAATGCTAAAATTCCAACCAAAGCGGGCAGACAATATACCACCTCTATAGATGGTCAGGTGAATATGAAAATATCGGTTTACCAAGGAGAAAGAGACCTGGTATCTGAAAACAGAAAGCTAGCAGAATTTGAATTGCGAGGCATTCCAGCCATGCCGGCAGGTTTTCCAAAGGTAGATATCAATTTTATGTTAAATGCCGATGGCATGTTAAAAGTGCAGGCCAAAGAGTTGCGCTCCAATACCCAACAAGAAATTATCATTACGCCAACTTATGGCTTAACCGACGAACAGGTAGAAAAAATGCTCTTAGATTCGATGGTCCATGCCAAAGAAGATGTGGCCAAAAGAATGATCATTGAAGCTACGCGTGAAGGGGAACAAATGCGTTATACCATTGAAAGCTTCCTTAAAAAACATGGTCAATTGTTATCTGAAGCAGAAATCAATCAAACCAATGATTTATTGCATGCCTTAAATCATCAGCTTGCATCGGGAGACAAAGATCAAATATTAACAGCCATCGATGCAATTAACGAATTCACCAGACCTTTTGCCGAACGCGTAATGGATCAAGCTATTTCTGTTGCCATGAAGGGTAAATCTATCGAATAATGAAAAAAACCATTGAAATAAAAATTGCTTCTGATGTTGTTTGCCCTTGGTGTTTTGTAGGTAAGAGACAATTGACACAGGCAATGGAATTGTTAAAAGACGAATACCATTTCGAAATAACTTATTTGCCATTTGAGCTCAGCCCTGGTATTTCGGCTGAAGGCGTTAATTTTAAGCAGCATATCACCGAAAAGTTTGGAGATTTTGAGCAGTTTATTGCTCGAACTAGTATGCTCAATGAGCGAGGTGCCGCACTAGACATTGATTTTCAAATTGCTAAAATCGAAGTTTCGCCAAATACTTTTCCATTGCATATGATCATTCAATATGCCCATCAGTTTGGCTTACAATCTGCAGTAACGGAAGCTTTTTTCAAAGCCTATTTCGAAGATTTGATTGATTTATCCAAAACAGAAAATGTTATTGCTGTAGCAAAGTCGGCTGGCTTAGACGAAGAATTAATACCTGCTGCTTTACATTCGGAGGCTTTAGCTTCGCAAACCAAAGATCTGCAAGACAAAGTTTTGGCATTAGGCATTACCGGTGTGCCCTTTTATATCATAGATAACCAATATGGATTGAGCGGTGCGGTACCCGTTGCAGAATTAGTTTCGGCTATTAGGCAAGTTTAACATACGGGCAACATATTTACCAATAATATCAAACTCTAAATTTACCGTGTCGCCAATTTGCAAATGTTGCATAGTGGTATGTTCGTAGGTATACGGAATAATGGCTACACTAAAAGTATTCATTGTAGAATCCACCACCGTTAAACTGATACCATTTACACAAATAGATCCCTTTTCAACCGTTACGTTTCCAAGGCTTGCATCGTAAGCAATGGTATATCTCCAGCTGCCATTTTCATTAACAATTGCTTGTACTTGGCCAGTTTGATCTACATGCCCTTGTACAATGTGTCCGTCTAATCGACCATTCATTTGCATGCATCTTTCCAAGTTTAACGAATCGCCAATTTTAAAGCTACCTAAATTGGTTTTTTGCATGGTTTCGGCAATGGCTGTAACTTCATGTTGATGGCCATCTACCAAAGTTACTGTTAAACAGACGCCATTATGAGCAATGCTTTGGTCAATTTTTAAAGCTTCAGAAATGCTAGATTCTATTCGAAAATGATAGTTGTCTTTTTCCTGAACAATATTTCGAATAATTCCAACACACTCTATAATTCCTGTAAACATCTTTCGCTTATCTTATTAAATGAACAAATCCTGAATAAATTTTTGGCTGGTATCCTTTCACCCTAATTTCAGAAAAATAAATAGAATAACAATATACACCAGTAGGTAATTCTTTGCCCGTATTTTGGTCTTTCCCATCCCAATTAATTTCTGGATCGTTGGTTTCATATACTAATGTTCCCCAGCGTGTATAAATTTTAGTATCAAATTTACTGACAAAATCGGTGGTGTCTTTTATAGTCGTAAATAGGTCATTTATTTGGTCTCCGTTAGGGGTAAACACATTTGGAACCGCTATGTTTGGACAATTATCGACACAAATTACATTGCTTCTTTCGCTTTCATTATTTGCCGAATCGATGGCCGTTACAAAGTAGCAACCTGCAATAGACGTTTTTAAATTATCATCCGTAAAACTGGTATTGCTATTTGGTTTTATTTGATCAGCTAATAAGGTAAATTCATCTCCTTCAAAAAAAGCTTTATAAATTTTATAAGAGACTATATCCGAAAGACAAGAATCGCTATTGGTCCAGGTTAATTCATTTTTGTATAAAGCACAACTAGGTGTTACTTGCAATAGCGGAGGACAAGGTTTTTCTGTATCAATAGGGCTTACACCCACTATTTGTGATCGGTTAATCAATGGTTCTGGAAAGCCGCCTGCAGTATAGCGGCCAACGCTTGCAACGTAATATTGATAATTAAAACCATTGCTTAAGGAGTCGTCTGTATAAGTTGTATTTCGGGTAGAATCTATTAAGTCAAATGCCGCAGTTAAATTATTGTAACGGTAAATTAAATAATTCGAATTAGTCCAAGGAACCGAGTAAGAAAAATTTAATACCACGCGATTGTCTTGAGCCAATGTGGTTAAAAAAATACTAGAAGCATTTTTGCTGGTACCGACTAATTCATTATTCGCGTAAATAGCAACTTTATACCAATGCTGAATAGCAGCAGTATTGATGTTTTTATCAATAAAAATGCTATCGTTTAAATTGCCTAAAAAGCTGGCAGTGCTTGAATCTATTGGGTTGTAGCTTTTATTATCGGTAGATTTTAAAAGTACATATTTATAGGGGCCAATGTATTGAATCGTATCTAATTGGTTTGGCTTTACCCATTTAATGGTATCCATTCCATCGTTTATTCCGGTTTGAGAAATATCTATGTTAATAATAGCCGGTACATCTCTAGTAAGAATTTCACAACTTTCGTTAGAAACCAAACTCTCTGCACCATCGGGGAAAGTGGCTACAATTCGATAGCAATAATTATTACCAGCACTTAAACCTTGGCCATTATTATTGTCTGTAAAAGTTTCGGTATTAATATTGTTTATTTTTTTGATTAATTCGTAACCGCCTTGCGCTGGAATGCCTGTTTCGCAAGCGTTTGGCGTGTAAGGGTAGGAGCCACTTTTTCTGTAAATTAAATAGCCATTTGCTTTATCGCAACTTGGTTTTTCCCAACTTAAAATAATACTAGATCCAATGGCATTACTAGTTAAGTTTTTTGGAGCAGGCGCCACAACGGTTATCATCCAACTTTCTAAGTCAACTAATTTGGGTATACCATTGTCAATCGCTTTAAATAAAATTTGATAAGGTTGCTTGCGCACCGAATTACAAGATGTTTTCCAATAAAATGGTTGGGTAATTACGGAATTAGCACTCGTATATTGATTGAATCGAACAGTATCAGGAGGGCCTAATTTAAAGGGTCCGCCGGTTGCGGTCAACATAATCGAGTTATTATCGGGGTCGCTTGCACGAATCATTTGAGAAAGGTATTCGCCCGCAACAATACATGTGTCGTGTAAATCATCGAACACAGGCGGACGATTAAAACTTTGTACAATTTCAATTTGCATATCTCGTACAATATAACCGATACGCAAAAACTTTTTTACGCCACTCACATATCGCCATTCTTCTACCATAATGGCAAAATTAAAAAGCGCCGATGCTTGGTTGTCGATAATTTGTGGCGTATCCCAAACCAATTGTCCGGTTACGGGGTCTATGCCAAAACTGTTTGAAGTGAAACCGTTTTTTAAATTAGGTAATTGAAAGCCAAAAACTTCTACGCCTACATCTTGTTTACAAGGAATTAATTTAAAGCTAAGGCTATCTCCATCTGCATCGTAGGCATTTGGATTGTGCACAAATAATTTATTTTCGGCACCAAAATCAATGGGTTCGTAAAGTAAAACAGGAGAGTTATTAAAGCCAATAAATGGATTGATTACCAATTCACATTCTACATAAAATGCAGTTTGTAAAGAGTTCACCATATTGCTCACATTATTGTTTCTGTTTGGGTCTTGGTAACTAATGGTATAGGTAGCATAACCCGGAAAAGTATGTACAAAACGGTACTTATTTCTTTGGATATTGGTTACTACGTTAATTTTTTCGAAGCGCGCTGCGGTACTAGTAGTACCATCACCAAAATTCAATTCTGCAGATGGGCGGTCGGCATTATTAGGGTCGCTGATGTCGGTAAAAGTGGTTAAAATAAATTCGTATTGTAAGGCTGAAATCTGCGTATAGCTTAGTTCTCCGGCACGGTTATGCGTAGCAAATAAAAATTTACTAAGCATAAGAAATACCAAGAAAAATGCAATTTTTTTACAATTCATTTCAGCTTTAAAAATTAATTGGTCCTATTTTTCTTCCAATTAGAAGTTGTATTTTCGGCAACAGGACTCCTAGCTTTTGTTTTTGCTTCTTCCATGATTCGGGCCATTACATACGCTGCGGCCATAGCTTCCTCTTCATTGAAACGTTGCAATTTATCTGGCGTAAAATATTTTCCAACAAAATGCGTATCAAAATTTCCTGAACGAAATGCTTCGTGTTGCATCACAAATTTTCCAAATGGGAGCGTAGTTTCTATGC
>CAJBBN010000181.1 GCA_903951325.1 uncultured bacterium | reverse complement strand
CAAAGCATTAGCAGCATAGTAAACAAGCGAAGGGATATGAATTTCCTAATATTCATATATTTAATTTTAAATAAATTATAAGCAATTTAAATTATTCAAAAGAAAACTACAAAAAAATTATTCGGCTATGTCAATAGCCATTTCATTTCTGCTATTAAATACATCCCACTGCACATTGAAGCCCATCCAATCTCTTCAAATCAACCAATACCTTTTATTCTCTTGAACTATTAGTTTCAGGTTTGCTTGAATCTTGGGTGTATCTGGAGGTAGCAGATGTGGGATAGGATAGGCCCTTATAAAAACGTAACTTTATTATATTATTTAAAATCAGTCATTTAAATTTCTAGATATGAAAAAGGTATCCTTAATATTACTGTTACTAATCACTGCAATATCAACTAAAGTTTTAGCGCAGACAGCTCCAACAGTAACTACTTTATCTCAATATGGATTTTCAGTTACAAACAAAAGTAATACTGATGCATTAAGTGGCGGTGTTATTGTTAGTAATGGAGGTTCAGAAATAACAGCAAAAGGTGTTGTATGGAGCACATCTAGTTCGCCAACTGTTGCATTAACAACAAAAACAAACCAAGGCTCAGGTACAAATAGCCCAAATTCAGCGAATAACTTTTATAGTTATATTTCTGGTTTGACTATGAATACTACCTATTATTTAAGAGCATATGCAACCAATGCTTATGGTACATCATACGGCACAGAAGTAACATTCAAAACCTTTGACCACGCACCTTTAGGAGTTGGTCAATGTTATCAAGGAGGAATTATTGCTCATATACTTACCCCAGGCGACCCAGGTTATACTGCAGGATTTACAAAGGGTATCATTGTTTCAGTGTCTGACCAAGGGAATTATGCTTGGGGATGTTCTGGTACGACAACTGGAGCTACTTCAAGTCTATTAGGAGGTGGACAATCAAACACAACTGCTGCCGTTAATGCATGTACAGAACTAAACATTGCTGCAAAAATTTGCGACAACTTAGTTATGAATGGTTACTCAGATTGGTATTTACCATCAATTGGAGATATGGCAAAATTAAGAACTGGATTATACTTAAGTAATAGCGGATTATTTTTAGGAAATTTCACAACAGGCAGTTCATATTTTACTTCTACTGAAACAAGTTCGACAAGTGCAGCTGAATTTTATATTGCTTCTGGTGCAAATGGTGGAATTTCTAAAAGCTTATTATTTCCAGTTAGAGCTATTCGTTCATTTTCTGAAAATGTTAAACCCTTAAAATTTACAGTTAAGTTTGGAGCTACATCATATGATGCATGTTGGAATGGGTCAACTGTGCAAATTTACACTGCCGATTTAGGATTATGTGGTTGTAATTATCCACTTCAATCTTGTTGGCCATGTTTAACAACAAGTCAAAATTTATATTCAGATTCTTTACTTACAACTTTAGTTCCTAATGGTTATTATGCCACAAATGTTAGCGGAACATCTGGAGGAAGTGCGAATGGGAGTGGAAATGGATTTGATAAAAGATGGTATGTATTAAGCGGCAAACCTCAAGGAGCAGGTTATGATGGATGTTCTCAACAAATTACCATAACTACTAAATCTGTAACTAATATTGGAAATCAAAATGTAGTTTCTGGAGGAGAAATTTCTTTGAATGGTTCTCAAGGATATGGAACACCAACAGTAATTTCTAAAGGGGTTGTTTGGAGCACCACCACAAATCCAACAATTGCATTAAGTACAAAAACTGTTATTAATGGTTCTGATACAACAAAGTTTATAAGCTACATATCTAATTTATTACCCAACACAACTTATCATATTAAGGCTTATATAAACACTAGCATTGGCGTTGTTTACGGTTCTCTTCATACTTTTACAACATTAAACAATGTGCCTTTAGCTGTTGGTCAGGCTCATCAAGGAGGTGTAATTGCTTACTTATTGCAACCTGGTGATATTGGATACGATGCTATTAATGTAAAGGGAATTATTGCTGTGCCACAATTAATAGTTAATGGTGGAATTAGATGGCATAATGGTTCTAGTATACAAATAGGAAACACCTTAACAACATTAGGTAGTGGTTTAAGTAATACCGCTTCCATTATTAATGCTCAAGGAAGTGGTAGTTATGCAGCTAAGTTTTGTGATGATTTTGAGTACGAAGGATATAAAGATTGGTACTTGCCTAGCAAGGATGAATTAAATAAAGTATATCAAAATAAAGCTCAATTATTATGTGCTAATTGCACTCAAGTTTATTGGAGTTCTAGTGAAGATGGTAATTTAAATGTTTGGAGGTAAGGATTTAATGGCGGCACACAAAATTCAGGAACAAAAGAAAACACTCATCAAGTTTTAGCAATAAGAGCAATTACAAAACCATTAGATACAATTTCGTTTAAATTTTCTATTGATACAATTTCTTTTCCATCACAAACAACTATTGCAATCAATTCAAATGCAGTTAATACTAAAAACATAATCGCCTACAACTTTAAATTAAACTACAACTCAAGCAAATTTAAATTTGATAGTGTAGGTACTATAAACACAGCAAGCGCAGGCGGAACATTACAAGTAAATTCAGCTGTAAATGGTTCTGTAAATATAGGATGGGCTCGTACTACTAAGCTTACGGGGACTCAACCAATCATTAATTTATATTTTACTGCAATAGATTCGGGTAAAGCTAATTTTACGTTAAGCAATGCATACTTAAATGCAGATTCTGTAACTACTGTTACCCAAAAATCTATAGTAACAAAATTTAATTTTGGAGATATAGATTTAAATAAAAAAATACTGGCGTACGATGCTGCTTTAGCATTGCAATATTCTGTAGGCATGGACCCACTTCCAACTATGGACCCATTACCTTGGGAGCCTTGGAGAATAAAAATTGCAAGTGTAGATACTTCTATAGCAGTGAATGCAAATGATGCTTCGTTAATATTAAAATATTCTGTTGGAGTAATTACAAAATTTCCTAAACGCGGAATTGTATCTGCTCCAGGATATGTTACCGTTAATTTAGAAAACAACGAATTAGTAGTTCGTTCATTTGAAGATATGGGCGGCTTGAATATTACTTTCTTAGACCACTTGTCTGATTTAGGAGCACCAACGTTTGTGCATAATACCAACGCACTTTCAGCCTTCAACAAACAAACTAATATGTATAAAATTGGTGTCGCATTTTCTGAAGCACCAATTAATGGCACTGTTATTTTAAGAATCCCATATACAGGCTTAGGAAATCAAACATTGAATATGGAGTTAGTAGAAAATACAGCTGCCAGAAACTACCAACTAAATGTAGTTACAGGAATCAACGACATCAAAAACTCTAACATTAAAATTTATCCTAACCCAACCAATAACATCATCAATATTGAAGGGCTAAATAAAAACGAAAACAACACTATTCAAATTTTTGATGTACAAGGAAAATTAGTCATCACAAAAACTATAACAGAAAAAGGAACGATAGATTTATCGGAATTGAACAAAGGGGTTTATGTTATAAAGATTGGAGAAGTTGCGCAAAGAATTGTGAAAATGTAATTCAACAACTATAGTTTTATCAAAAAGCCACGCCCCAAAACAGCGTGGCTTTTTGATAAAATAGCTAATTCCTAAGCAAACGACACATCCAACATCTTAAAATCAACCAATACCTTTTATTCTCTTGAACTTTTGTAAATTGTATGCTGAATTAAAAAATCAAAAATGAATATAACTATTATAGGAGCCTCGGCTGGTTTAGGATTCGAAACAGTAAAAAGAGGAATAGACAGAAATCATACTATCACAACGCTTTCTCGATCTGAAATAAAAATCGAAGAGAACAAATTATTAAAAGTGATAATTGGTGATGCAACTAATAAAGCCGACCTATTAAAAGCTATTCAAAACGCAGATGCGCTAATTGTAACAATAGGCACTAGCAAGAATATGAAAACGACAACGCTTTTTTCGGATTTTGCCAAATTAATGGTAGAAATACAAACCGAAAATAAAATAAGCATTCCATTTATTTTTGTTACGGGATTTGGAGCAGGAGAAAGTAAGAATTATGTTTCGTGGATTGTAAAAATGTTTTTAAAATACTTTTTAAAAGACGTTTATGCAGACAAAACTAAAATGGAAGAAATAATAACTAGTTCGGATCTGAATTGGACTGTTGTAAGGCCAGGAAGGTTATTAGACAAGGAATTGACAGCGCAATACCGTATTGAAAATAAATTATTCAAAGGAATTAATATTGGCGGAATTAATAGAGCAGATGTTGCAGACTTTTTAATAAAACAAGCAGAAAATCAAACTGAATTAAAAAAGTATGTTGCCATAGCTGAGAAATAGCTGATGGGGCCAATCGCTTAAAATCAACCACTTAACTTTTATTTTATAGAGGATTTGTTTGAACTTTGCTTTGAAGGTGTAT
>CAJBBN010000180.1 GCA_903951325.1 uncultured bacterium | reverse complement strand
TATCCACACTTACGATGTATTCTTTTTCGTGCTGATTTTCGGCACGTAAAATTTTATTGACTACATCGCCATCGTTTGTTAATAGAATGAGTCCTTCGGAGTCTTTGTCTAATCTGCCAATCGGGAAAATTCTTTGGTTATAATTGATATAAGAAATGATATTTGTTTTATCTGCTAAATCGGTGGTAGAAGTAACGCCAACAGGTTTATGGAACGCCAAATAAACCATTTTAGAAATTTTCTGTTGTTTTATTTTTTCGCCATCTACCGCAACTTGTTGACCTGGTTTAACCCTAGCGGTTGCGCCAGCAATTCGATCATTAATACTCACCCTGCCTTGGGCCACTAATTCATCAGCTTCGCGTCGAGAGCAAAAGCCAGATGCACTTATAAATTTATTAATTTGTGTGCCTTCTTCCGATCGGTTTGTATTTTTAGGAGGATGTTTTTTTGACATGTTAGCATCGAAATGTTTTGATTTGGGCCTTTAATAGCATTATTACATTTCCCCACTAAGATAGTAAAAAAGGCTTTATTTTATTTTTATCTTTGAAGACATTTTTAAAACAATTTAGCTATAAAATCTATTAGGTTTATATGAATACAGAATTTCAAAGAATTGTCGATTTCCGCAGATCAAACAGAGGATTCGATCCATTAGTGGAAGTACCAGATGAGGTAATACACACGAGTTTAGCACGCGCCATTTTATCTCCAAATAGTAGTAATATGCAATTATGGGAGTTTTATTGGTTGTCTACACCCGATGCTATTCAAGCCATGACACCGATTTGTTTAAATCAACGCGCCGCATCAACGGCTAAACAAATGGTGGTATTTGTAACGCGAAGAGATAAATGGAAACAGCGCGCCAATTGGAATTTAAATTTGATAAAATCTGCTATTAAGGGCGAGCCCAATAAAGGTCAGAAGAAAGGTTTATATTATTACGGCAAACTGATGACAATTATTTATACCAATGATCCATTTGGTATCCTCACTTTTTTAAGAAGAAGTATGAGTTTTATAATGGGATTAAACAAACCATTTTTTAGATTAGGTGGTTTAGCTAGTCAACGAATTACGGTTCATAAATCTTGCGCACTAGCAGCACAAACTTTTATGTTATCTATTTCTGCCGAAGGTTTTCATACCTGCCCAATGGAGGGCTTCGATGAATTGCGTTTAAAGCGCTATTTAAAGCTCCCTAAAGGCGCAGAAATCAATATGGTAGTTTCTGTAGGCGCAGGCACCGAAGCAGGCGTATGGGGCGAAAGGAATAGGCTGGCTTTTGACGAAGTAGTTTTTAAGAAATAATTTTTTAAGATTTCATTACTCGTTCAACGTATTCACCTGTTTCTGTATTGATTTTTAATTTGTCACCTACTTCCACAAACAAAGGAACTTGAACATTAATGTTGCCTTCTACTTGTGCTAATTTGAGTAGCTTTCCTTTAACACCAACTTCAGAATAAATGGTTTCTAATTCCACATGTTTAGGTAAATCGCCTGCTAATGGTTTTTCATTATCATCAAAACGAATTCTTAAAATCATTCCTTCTTTTAAAAATTGTACGGCCTCACCAAAAATAGTTTTAGGAACGGGTATTTGATCGTATGTTTCTTGATTCATACAAACAAGTGAATCTCCTTCTGAATAGAGGTATTGCATTTCATATTCATCTACACGAATAATATCTACTTTTTCTCCTGAACGAAAACGAACTTCACTCTGTTTTCCAGTCTCTACGTTTCTACATTTTAAAGAATAGATCGCATTTCCTTTGCCTGGTGTAATATGATCGTATTCAATCACCTTTAATAATTCGTTATTGTAACGTATGAATGAGTTTTTGCTTAATTCGGAAGTCGTAGCCATTTGGTTTAAATTAATTTTTTAAAGATAATAAAAAGGGGAGGTTTTGCGAATGAATTCTTTCT
>CAJBBN010000179.1 GCA_903951325.1 uncultured bacterium | reverse complement strand
GTTTTCTCCAGTTATTTTTGGCCAATAAATAAAAAGCTGCAAAGGCTGCAATGATATTCAATAAACTCAAACGAATATGAGAGATAAATTGAGACATTTCTCTCAATTCAAAAAAAGTAACTTGGAAATAACGGAGATAATAATACATTCCGTAAATCGAAGAAAGTAAAGCCGTAATCAATAGCACCTTTAATATACTTCGAAATTCAGTAATAGTAAGCGATGGTGAAGTAATAAATACAATGGGCAAAAATAATATAGGTAATTTTATTTTTAAGTCTTTGAGTGCGTATGTAAAATTACTAGTATATATCAAGCCTAACAAATGCAATAAGAATAGGCTAATGAGCACCCAAAAAATGTTAGACTCCTTTAAATTTTTGAACTTTGTCTTTAAATCACCTGCTGCAATCCAATTAACCACCAATAAACCTGTGCAAATACTATTAATGGCTGCATAAGAAAAAACGCCGACAATAATTCCGCAGATTAAAATGACATGTGCTTTTTGAAAGGAAAACTGATTAAGCATATACTAAAATAAAAAAAAGCGCTGATAAATCAGCGCTTTTCGTGTATCTTTTGATAATTATAATTTACGTTTGATTTCTACTTGTTCAAATGCCTCTACAATATCTCCTACTTCAATATCATTATAGTTTTGAATATTTAAACCACATTCATAATTGGTAGCCACTTCTTTCACGTCGTCTTTGAAACGTTTTAAAGAAGCCAATTCGCCAGTATGTAAAACTACACCATCTCTAATGATACGAATTTTACTGTTTCTATTTATTTTACCATCTAAAACCATACAACCTGCAATAGTACCGACTTTCGAGATTTTAAAGGTCTCTCTAATTTCTACATTGGCAACAATTTTCTCTTCAAATTGTGGCGCCAACATACCTTCCATTGCCGATTTGATTTCGTTGATGGCATCGTAAATAATTGAATACATACGAATATCAATTTGTTCTTGCTCTGCTAATTTTCTAGCATTGAGCGAAGGACGAACTTGGAAACCAATAATGATAGCATCAGATGCAGATGCTAATAATACATCTGATTCAGAAATTTGACCTACTGATTTATGGATAATATTGATTTGAATTTCTTGTGTAGATAATTTCAATAATGAATCTGATAATGCTTCGATAGATCCATCCACGTCACCTTTCACAATAATATTTAATTCTTTAAAGTTACCGATCGCTAAACGACGACCGATCTCATCTAAAGTAATATGTTTCTGTGTACGAATTCCTTGCTCGCGTTGTAATTGTAAACGCTTGTTTGCAATTTCTCTTGCTTCTACTTCGGATTCCATTGAGTTGAACTTATCACCTGCTTGTGGCGCACCGTTCATACCCAATACCTGTATAGGTTGTGAAGGACCAACAGATTCTACTTTATTGCCACGCTCGTTGAATAAAGCTTTTACTTTACCGCTGTAACAACCTGCTAAAATTGGATCTCCAACTTTTAAAGTTCCAGATTGTACTAAGATAGTAGTTACAATTCCTCTACCTTTATCTAAGGCTGCTTCGATTACAGTACCTACTGCATGCTTGTTTGGATTTGCTTTTAATTCTAACAATTCCGCTTCTAACATTACTTTTTCAAGTAACACATCTACGTTCAAACCTTGCTTTGCAGAAATTTCTTGACACTGGTATTTACCGCCCCATTCTTCTACTAAAATATTCATGGCAGAAAGTTGCTCACGCACTCTATCTGGATTTGCTCCTGGTTTGTCAATTTTATTTAATGCGAAGATGATCGGAACGCCCGCTGCTTGCGCATGATTAATCGCTTCTTTGGTTTGAGGCATCACGCTATCGTCTGCTGCAATTACAATAATTACAATATCGGTAACCGATGCACCCCTAGCACGCATAGCTGTAAAGGCTTCGTGACCTGGTGTATCTAAGAAAGTAATTTTTTTACCACTGTCTAATTGCACTTCGTAAGCACCAATATGTTGTGTAATACCACCGGCCTCACCTGCAATTACATTTGCTTTACGCACAAAATCGAGTAAAGATGTTTTACCATGATCGACGTGACCCATTACCGTAACAATAGGTGCGCGTGGAATTAAATCTTCTGGTTTATCTTCCACAACTGCAACAGTTTCTTGTTCGTCTGATGCACTGATAAATTGTACTTCAAAACCAAACTCATCTGCAACAATTGTTAATGTTTCTGCATCTAACCTTTGATTAATTGATACGAACATACCCAAACTCATACAAGTAGAAATAACTTGCGTAACTGGTACGTCCATCATTTTTGCTAACTCATTTGCCGTAACAAACTCGGTAACTTTTAAAATTTTTGATTGTAACTCTTGCTCTAATGCAGCAGCTTCGGCATTTGCCGCGTTGTCGTCTCTTTTGTTACGACGCATTTTGGTACGTTGTGCAAATTTACTCGACTTGCCTGCTCCACTTAATCTAGCAAGGGTTGCTTTAATTTGATCTTGTATTTCTTTTTCGGTAGGCTCTGCTTTTGGTCCCGAGGGATTGTTTCTTACAAAAGGTGCGTTTCTTCTGTTAGCTCCGCTATTAGCTGGTTTTGGATCGCCTGCTCTATGGAAAGTTCCAGGGGGGCGTCCGCCTGCGCTCGTATTTGTATTAGGATTTGTATTAGGCGTTCCTGTATGAGGATGCTCTTTTCTTTTTCTTTTTTTCTTCGCTTGATCTGCCGCAGAATTTCCTGAAGAACTTGCAACTGGAGCTGCTTTTTTCTTTGCAGCAAATTGCGAAAGATCTATTGAACCAATAATATTAGGTCCCGATAATTTTTGTGCTTTTGCACGAATCACCTCTAAATCTACTTCAGCATCTGGTGTTGGAGTAATTACAGGTTCGATTATTTTTGCTGGCTCTTCTTTTGTTTCTTTTTTAGCAGGAGATTTTGCAGGTGCTGCATCAGCAACAGGCGCTTCAACAGGTGCTTTCTCTGCTGATTTTTTCTCCGCTTTTTGTTCTACCGCTTTTTTAGTTGCTTTTACTTTTTCAATTTCACGCTCCGCTTTTTCTTCATCCTTTTCCTCTTTTGTCTTTTTATCTGGACGCGTTTTTGAGTTTACTTTTGCTAAATCTATTTTTCCTACAATCTTAACAGCACTTGCTTCTGTTTTAATTTCTGGAACAACTACTGCTTCGGTGATAGGCGCAACAACTGCTGGTTTTGGTGCCTTTGGAGCACTCGATGTTACATTTTTAATTAAAATTTCCTTTTCAATTTCTGGCTCTGCAACTTTTTTGGTTACTACAGGAGTAGCAACAGTCTCGGGCGTTTCATCTTTTCGGATTTTTCCAATAGCAATACTTTTGGCTTCCTCTTTGATTGATTTATCGCCTTGAAATTCTTTTGTCAGAATCGAATACTGCTCTTCCGTTAACTTTGTATTTGGCTTATTGTCGATGTCCATTCCTTTTGCTTTGAAATGGTCTACGATAGTTCCAATACTCAAGTTAAATTCCTTGGCAGCTTTTAATAAATTTATTTTTTTGTCTTCAGACATCTATTGAAAATTATGCAGTTTATGCTTTTTATTTATGTTTAAACCAATGTGTTTTACATTGTATTTATTATTCGAATTCTGATTTTAAAATATTAATAACTTCTAAAATCGTTTCCTCTTCTAAATCTGTACGCTTAACCATATCTTCAACAGATAAAGCGAGTACACTCTTTGCAGTGTCACAACCAATCGATTTTAATTCATCGATGATCCAGCTTTCAATTTCATCTGAGAATTCGTCTAAGTCAACATCCTCTTCATCTACATCGTTTTCGCGATATACATCAATTTCGTAACCAGTTAATTTACCGGCTAATTTAATATTGTATCCACCTTTACCAATCGCTAAAGAAACTTGATCTGGTTTTAAAAACACAGATGCTCTTTTAGTTTCATCGTCTAATTTAATGCTGGTAATTTTTGCAGGGCTTAAAGCTCTTTGAATATATAATGATAAATTATTAGTGAAGTTAATGACATCGATATTTTCGTTTTTCAATTCACGTACAATACCATGAATTCTTGAACCTTTCATACCCACACATGCACCCACTGGATCGATACGGTCATCATATGATTCAACGGCAACCTTGGCGCGTTCGCCTGGTTCGCGTACAATATTTTTAATGGTAATTAAACCATCGAATACTTCTGGCACTTCTTGCTCAAACAAACGTTCTAAGAATGCAGGTGAAGTTCTAGAAATAATAATTCTTGGATTGTTATTCAGCATTTCTACTTTTAACACTGAAGCTTTTACCGTTTCGCCTTTCTTAAAGAAATCTGCTGGAATCTGTTCTGTTTTTGGCAAGATTAACTCATTACCATCATCATCCATGATCAACATTTCTTTTTTCCAAACTTGATAAACTTCGCCTGTTACAATTTCGCCAATTCTATCTTTATATTTTTTGAAGATTTCGTCTTTCTCTAATTCTAAAATTTTAGAAACTAATGTTTGACGCGCTGCTAAAATTGCTCTTCTACCAAAACTCTCTAAGGTTACTAATTCAATCGCATCATCACCTACGGCTAAGTCTGCATCAATTAATTTTGCTTCTGCAATTTCTACTTCAAGAGCGTCATCTTCCGAAAAGCCATCTTCCATTACTCTTCTAGATCTCCAAATTTCCAAGTCACCATTGTCTGTGTTAACAATGATATCGCAGTTTTCGTCTGTTCCGTATTTTTTACGCAACATACTTCTGAAAACTTCTTCCAACACACTCATCATTGTTGGCCTGTCAATATTTTTGAATTCCTTAAACTCTTGAAAGGAATCAATCAGATTGATATTATTCATATTGCTTAAATTTATTTCTTTTTAAAATGTTACTTTAATTTTTGCTTCTGCTATTTCGGAAAGCGCAAGGCTAATATTATTTAAACTTACTTTCTTTCCTTTTTCTTTTATTTTTTCTTCGACTGCAATAACTGCTGCGTCGATACTGATTAATTTTCCTTCTAACTCTTTACCATCAAGTAATTTAATGGCCAATGTTCTGCCCACATGTTGCGGATATTGACGCTCAAATTTTAATGGAAAATCTACTCCTGGAGAAGAAACCTCTAATGAAATTAAAGCTTCTTCTAAACCATCTTCTTCCATCTTTTGATTGATGTGTCTGCTCACTCTTGCACAATCTTCGATTTTTATGCCCTCATCTCCATCTAACAATACCATGGCCCTTTTTACGGCAATTCCTTTTATTTCTACAATAAAAAGATTGGTGTCGGCAATGGCCTCTTCAATATAAACCTTAAGTTGTTCTGCTAATTTCACCTTCAATATATTTATAAAACAAAAGAGGAGACCTGTTATGTCCCCTCTTTATCACTGTTTTGCACTGCAAATATAACACAATTAGTACTTTAAAAAAAATTTACTTTGATAAAATAGCTTGAATTTGGCCTTTTAGGCACTAATTACCCTACATAAAAGGCCTTTTAAGTAATAAGACTCAGGAAATGCACTTCTTACAGGATGGTCGATTGGCTGACCAAATTCGTGTATAAACTGTAATTCTTTACCCGCATCTACTGCAGCCCAAGCCAAAATCTGCTTAAAATGCTCTAGCGTAACGCTTGCAGAACAAGAAAAAGTAGCCAATAAATCGCCTTCTTTCATCAATTTTAACGCTTGCATATTTAAATCTTTATAGGCGCGTTCGGCACGAGGCAAAGATTTTCTGGATGGCGCCAATTTGGGTGGATCTAATATGATCATATCCCAATGTTTATTTGCCGAATTGGCTTCTCTTAAATATTGAAAAACATCGGCCACTATTAGATTTTCTTCGGCAAATGGAATTTGGTTAGCCTGGTAATTCTCTTGAACACTTGCAATGGCAGCGGCAGAAGAATCTACAGTTGTTACCTCTTTTGCACCTGCATTTTTAGCGTGTAAACTAAAGCCGCCTGAATAAGAAAAACAATCCAATACATTTTTACCTTTTGCAAAATTGGCTAAGTATGCACGATTTTCCCTTTGATCTAAAAAGTAACCGGACTTCTGACCTTCGTTCACATCTACTAAAAAATGAATATTATTTTCTTTGATTAAAATAGGTTCAGTAGGAATAGATCCATAAAGTAAACCGCTCGAAAC
>CAJBBN010000178.1 GCA_903951325.1 uncultured bacterium | reverse complement strand
TCAATCTATATCCACTTAGTTCACAGCCATTTTCACTTTCGCCATCAATACAAAACGACCTCCACTTATCAAGTATTTGATTTTCAGCAAAAATTTTACTCGGAGGGTTTTGAATTCGATCCATGCCGCATTTTAGAGGCAAATACAATAAAAAGCATAAGCCTATAATAAAGTAGCTTACGAATAAATAAATTGCATATTTTTCTTTAAACTTATTCCACATATTTTTTATCATAAAAAATGCTAATTATTAGCAAAGCCACCCATATTAAATCTAATGTATTCCAAATCTCTCTTCCTAATGCAATTTTTAAAAAAGGGTTAATCAAAATGGCAGAGCTTACCCATACAATAAACCAAATTTTACTTTTCTTATGTACATTATGAGCTAAAATTATAAAAGCAATCATCCCGATAAACCTTACAAGCTGAAAGTAGCCGAAAGGCATATCTAATAAACAAAATAAAAATATAATGCTAAGACCAATTTTAATTACTTTCATAATGATAAGATTACTACAATTTGACATCTGCTTTTATGGCGTAACTTCTTTAAAGTATTAGTTTTCTTTTGTGCGTTCGAAATGGCACCGAAAAGTAGTAGCAAAATCGTGCAATAGGTAAATTTCATTTTTGATAATTTTCTATTTTCCAATATGAATCGGTATCCTATCATATTGATAAGCTCCTCCAAATTGTTGCTTACCAGATTCATTAAAAAAGGCCGATTTATTTCCGTTAATTGAAGATATATTCACATCAATTGGAGTTGTTGATTTGGGAGTCACATCATTTACTACGGAAACATTTTGAGTTGTAGTTGATTGATTAAATGTTTGAAATATTTGAATCCAAATACCAACAGCAATAATTGCAAGTAATCCTATTTTAATTTTATTTTCCATAGTATATTTTTTTAATTAAACTTTATTTATTAATCGAATTTGTAATTGGGTATTATCAATAACCTTAAGATGCTTCTTCGAATTCATCAAAAACAAATGTTGCCATATTACCTTTTTTTAGATATTAAACTTAAAAGTAAGTTAATTACCGAACGACCCACTTTTCGTTCTATACCAATTACCGAAGTGGGTATCCCAATTTCTCGAGCAAACTTTTGCTTTGCCGCTGTAATCCCGAGGGCTCTTTTCCAACTAAAGCTAAAACCGAATTTTTCCTATAAAGGTTTATTTACTTCAAGTTACTAAATATATTATTAACCCTAAAACACTTCCTCTGCTATACCTAATAACTCCGCGCCACCAATCAGTATTGCAGCTAAAGGAATATGACCATAATACAATGTGCCACAACCAATTAACCGGATGATGGACTTAATAAAGCTGATAACAAAGTGTGTTTTAGCCGATGATGCTTTTTCTTGTAGTTTCATGATATTTGGTTTTAGTGGTTATTTAATTTTTCCATGGTGTATCCAAGATGATTTTTTCGGCATGGAGGCGTAGGTTGCTTGAACCCGGTCATTAAGCCTAACAATTTTTATGTCGTTATCTGCGTTAATATTAAATCCAATAATGTCGTTCACAATAAAGTGTTTCACTACGAAATTTGTACCATCCTTTAAAAAGTCAACTTGTTGTTTATACTGAGAAGCAATTTTGTCACACAGGCTAATCCAGTATAAACCCGTGCATCTGGGATCGGTAACCAAGTCAAACTGAATTACACCATTTGCGTAACCGGTATAGGTGGGAAGATAACCATCTAACATAGCCCATCTTTTAGCTACATTCCCTTGGAAGTATTTATTAATGGCTTTAGCATCCCAAGTAGTAGGTTGCGGTCCCCCGGTTTTCATAAAAAACTTAAGACTCACGGTTTTCCCTGTTAAATCCTCTTGTTTCTTCTGTTCATCCTCTAAAATACATTTTTCTTCATACTCGGGTTCAAAATACCCATCTAAAACAAGGGCATTCCAATGGTTAAACACTTCAGGTATATTGGAAAGATGATGACTAATTCCTTCTCCTTGGTCATTGCATTTAAAAGGCGTTTCATCGGGTAATAGGGTTAATAAGTATTGCTCAAGGTCATTAAGGCTATCTGCAGAAGAAATGTCCTCCAGGGTTAACCAAGTTCGTGCATACACCAATATTTGGCTGCATTTGGCATGGGAAGATAGTTCACGGACCCTTTCACGAAAATAAGTAGCCGTAAACATGCAAAGTTCCTCTCGATTCTTGATTTTAACGGCATCCAAGTACAATTTAACATGATAAGTGTATTCGCCAATTTCCCTTAATACAGGCACAAAACCCATATGGGCCCATGCCTTAGCGAAATTAGTAAAGGTAAATTCGTTGATTTTCTCAACTGCGGGGGAGGGTGGTTGTACAAGAAAATGCTTGTAGTAACCGAGTGTTTGTTTGCTCATGGTATGAAATTTTAAGGTTAAAAATCACACCAAGAAAAATTTGAAAGGGAATTACGATTTTATTTTGACTGTAATTGTCCTCATCTAATTCCAGCACCGTGGAGGGTAACTCTCTCGGTTGCTAGCCATTTAGGCTTCTTGATGATGGTACAAAGATAGTATATATTTTCATCTTAGAAAAATTGCTAATAATATTTAGTAATTTAGGGCTATGAAAAACTAGGCGAGAAACAGGTCAAATAACTATTTACTACTATGAATCATTTCAGAAAAATAAAATTACTATAATATGCTATCTAAACTAAAACTATTAAAGTTCACACAATCAATTAAAGATTATAAGAAGAAGTTCTTAGATAAACCATTGGGTGAATTAGATGAAAGTGGAACGCGATTATTAATCAATCATTTCCTTACTGATATGCTCG
>CAJBBN010000177.1 GCA_903951325.1 uncultured bacterium | reverse complement strand
GGGAACATATAAAGAAGGAAATATAATTATTCAAAAAAAAATTACGCTATTAGGAATAAACAAGCCTGTGCTTGATGGACAAAATAAATACGAAATTCTAAGTATAAAATCTAGTGGTGTAATAGTTCAAGGCTTAATCATTCAGAATTCAGGATTTTCAACCCTTGATGATCCAGGAGCTATAAAAATTTATAACTGCGATTATGTGATAATAAAGAACAACGAACTTCGCGATAATTTTTTTGGGATCTATTTACAACAAGCAAACCATTGCAAAATCGAGCATAATCGAATACATGCTAAGGGCGTTGAAGAACAACAAATAGGAAATGGCATACATTGTTGGAAAAGTGATAGTATTATTATTGTAGGCAATAAAATTAATGGGCATAGAGATGGCATATATTTCGAATTTGTAACAAATTCTATTATTTGGAGAAATATTTCCTTTGCAAACATTCGTTATGGTCTTCATTTTATGTTTTCGAATGATGATGCCTATATCTCTAATGTGTTTAAAAATAATGGTGCTGGAGTATCTGTAATGTTTACCCACCGTGTAAAAATGTTTAATAATTACTTTCTCAATAATTGGGGTGATGCAGCTTATGGGCTGTTGTTAAAAGAAATTTCAGATAGCTATATTCTTCACAATAGGTTTAACAACAACACTTCTGGCATTTACATGGAAGGGACTAATAGAATATTAGTGGAGCATAATACATTGAAAGAAAATGGGTGGGGAATGAAAATTCAAGCAAGTTGCATGGATAATGTTATTCGAGAGAATAATTTCTTAGGAAACACTTTTGACATCAGTACAAATGGGAGTTTAGTGCTTAATACATTTAATGAAAATTATTGGGATAAATATGAAGGCTACGATTTAGACAAAGATAAATTTGGAGACGTTCCCTATCGGCCATTAAGTTTATTCTCCGTTATGGTCGAATCTAATTCTTCATTAATGCTATTGTTTAGAAGTTTTATGGTTAGCTTATTAGACAAATCAGAAAAAATAATACCTAGTTTAACTCCAGAAAATTTTATTGATAATAAACCACGAATGCATTCAGTAGTTATATGATTGAGCTAATAGAATTAAGAAAAAAATACAATAAATTAGCAGTTCTAAAAGGAATTTCGACTAAATTTAATCAGTCGGAATGCATTGCTTTAATCGGTCCAAATGGTTGTGGTAAAACAACACTTATAAAAAGTATCCTCGGTATGGTTCTGCCAGATTCGGGAGAAATTACATTTAACAATAAATCTATTTTCAACGAAACTGATTACCGAAATTATATTGGATATATGCCGCAAATAGGCAAGTATCCAGAGAATATGAGTATTGGCCAAATAGTTGAAATGATGAAAGAGCTTAGAGGCGGCCATCTATCATTTGACGAAGATCTATATAAAGTATATAAATTAGATCAAATTTTAAACAAAAGAATGCGAACGCTTTCTGGAGGCACCACACAAAAAGTAAGTGCCGCATTAGCCTTTATGTTCAATCCTCTTGTATATATATTAGACGAACCAACTGCAGGGCTTGATCCAATTTCGGCTGAAATATTAAAAGAAAAAATGTTATTAGAAAAATCTAAGGGCAAATTAATTTTAATAACCTCTCACCTATTGAGCGATTTAGAAGAACTCGTTTCAGAAATTGTATTCATGCAAGATGGTGAATTACTGATACACCAAACAGTAGAAGAACTTAAAAACAAAACTGGAGAAGAAAAATTATCTAAAGCTATTTCAACTATTCTTAAAGCACAACTCAAATGAATAGAATCATTAAATTTGTAATGCTAGATATATTAAGAAATAAAATAATTCTATTCTATACACTTCTGTTAGCGATCATGTCATTTAGTATGTTTAGCCTAGAAGATAATGAAGCTAAAGGGTTGTTAAGTTTGTTAAATTTAATACTACTTAATGTTCCGCTAGTAGCAATCATATTTTCCACTATATATATTTATAATAGCTCAGAATTTATAGAGCTTTTAATTAGTCAGCCTATCAAAAGAAATAAAATTTGGATTAGCTTATATTTAGGGCTAAACACATCACTTATTATTTCATTTATAATTGGCGCTGGAATTCCAATATTACTTTACAGTCCAAACTTAATAGGCATTATTCTAATTGTTATGGGTTGTATTATATCGGTAATATTTACTTCCTTAGCATTCTTATGCTCTATCATAGCTAGAGACAAAGCTAAAGGGATTGGAATGTCAATTTTAATTTGGCTTTTCTTCTCTTTATTATTTGATGGCCTAATTATGTTTCTATTATTTCAACTAGCAGATTATCCAATGGAAAATTGGATTGCCATAATAGCTGCTTTAAACCCAATAGATTTATCAAGAATAGTAATCCTACTGCAACTAGACCTATCCGCTATGCTTGGGTTTACAGGAGCAGTATTCAAACAAACATTTGGCACCGGTTGGGGAATATTCTTTTCCTCCTCACTTTTATTTTTATGGAAGATTATCCCTTTTATGATTTCACTAAGAAAATTCAACAAGAAAGATCATTAAATTCAAGAAGAAATTAGCGGAATAATTTAGTATTACGAACGTGATACCGATTAACTTAAATAAAAAAAAGCATAGCGTTAATACGCCATGCTTTTTTACTTATTACGATAAATTTTATTAGCAATAAATTTATTGCCCTGGAATTAACACTTGGTCTATTACATAAATAATGCCATTAGAAGCAATAACAGTACCTAATATTTTAGCTTTACCATTCACAAAATAGTCTTCCCCTTTTTTAGTAACTATTACATTACCACCATTTACTTGCCCAATAGATTGGCCATCTTGAATATTTTCTAATTTATAAACCCCAACAGATACATGGTATTGTAAAATATCAATAAGCGCATCTTTCTTTTCTGGAGTTAATAGCGATTCAACAGTTCCGGTAGGCAATGCATTGAACGCAGCATTTGTTGGAGCAAATACAGTAAATGGACCAGCGTTGCTTAATGCATCAACTAATTCACCAGCTTTAACTGCTGCAACTAGCGTTGTATGATCTTTACTACCAATAGCAACTTGTACTACATTTGGATTAGAAACTTCATCTTGTACACCTGATTGACCAGTTTGTGCAGGAGTTTCAGTGGCACTTGTATTGCTCGTATTTTCAGATGTACTGTTGCCACCACATGCGGTACTTAATACAATTCCTGAAATGATAATAGATTTAAGTATTGTTTCCATAATGTTTAATTATTTAATTGTTTAATTAAAATTACTACTTGAAACAATAGTATTTTATGACTTTAATCATAAAGTTTGGATATGCCTAAAAATAGAGATTACGCTTAATACAATGAAAATACTAATGAAAAATAGATAATACTGGATGTTTAGAATGCTTATCGTAAACATGCCTGCAAAGCCCTGAATGCCTAACAAAATCTCATTGATGATGATGATAATTAGAAAATAATAAATGTACTTGGAGATTGATTTGAGCAGAACATATCTAAATAAATAGTGAAGTATGAACATGGAAATGATTACTAATAAAACCAAGTGCAAATAAGCAATAACAATTGACCTTAAGCTATAGGCTATATGGCTAATAAATGGAACGGTTGAAACCAATTGCAAGATTAATTTGAGTGTAAACGAAAATAAAATTACCCAAACAATTCTTGAAAAATACTTATCGGTTGATAATACAAACTTCTTTTTATGTGTTGAAATTTGAAGCAATAAATAGACCCATGTTAGTAGCTGCAATAAAGATGATAAGACTACTATTATATATAGTGATAAAGGGATTTTAAACCATAAAATTGATAAAAAATAACTGGGGAAAGTTGATAAGAAAAATACCCAGAAAATTGTCATCGAATTTTTTATTTGCATATTTTTTAATAACTGATAGCACATCAAACCAAAACAAGAAAAGATAAACCAGCCATTGTATTGAAAATGCAAATAAAAAT
>CAJBBN010000176.1 GCA_903951325.1 uncultured bacterium | reverse complement strand
ATCGGGGTGGACAAACAATTACTTCGAGTTGTAATTCGCGTCTTACTTCTCCAATTTTAACACCACCTCTAAACTCTTCGCATAAAATAGAAATAACATAAACGCCAATTTGTTTGGGCACCAAATAAATAACACAGTTGTTTGCTTCGACCGCTAAGTCGGGTGCACCATTTAGGTATTTACCAGTCGAAGGACCATAGGTATTTTGCCAAATAATATCGTCGTACGGACCTGGCTGAGAAACCGGACCTACACCTGGACCACCACCGCCGCCACTTGTATTTCCACCAGCTAAGGGCGTGATAATCGAAAATCGCAAAGAGTCTCCATCTACATCGATGGCTTTAAAATCATATTTAAATGGTTCGTTGATACACAAATAACTCAAAGGGTCGCGGGTAAATTCGGGACTGTTATTGATTTGCAAACCCCCTCCACCCGGATAAGCCGAAGACAATTCCATATAAAATGCCATGGGCGTATTGCCAGGGCTAACTATATTTTTAATGATATTATTTCTACAACATCTTTCCCAAGACACATAATAACCCGCCGTATTATTGAACTGAGTAGCAGGCATAGTAAATTGTCCTTTAAATATTCCTACTTCTACACAACGTAATTTTGGATTGATACAAGTGGTATTATATTTAATTGGATAAATGACCGTACGGGGCAGTGTGATATTTTTGACGGGTGTTTTGGTTGCTTTATCAAAAATTCCGATAGTAAGAGACTCCTCAAAAGGAGCACCATCTGCAGCACCACAATCCCTAAACATTTTCAATTTTAACTCGTAGGTATCTCCAGAAATATGCCTGTAACTAAAATCGCCACCTACAATATGTGCAGCAAATAATTGCCCTACACTCATGCAAGTAAATAAGAAGAATAAAATGGCCGATTTTCTAAACAACATAATTTATAAATATAAGCGTAAAATGTTAAAAATCAACGCAACAAACTGATATTCGTCGTCAAATTTCGCCCGTTTATATCAAAATACACAAAATAAAGCCCTACAGGTAAACTATCACCATTCCATTTAAATCCGACATCTTTGCTTTGGAATACCGTTTTTCCCCATCGATTATAAATTTGAATTGCAAATTTTTCGGCACAAGAATTTACAAATTCGCCAGGTATAAAATAAAAATCGTTGATGCCATCTTCGTTAGGCGAAAAAACATTAGGGATATTTTTTAATAAATCAATATCCGAAAGCGAAACATAAGGCAGTTTAAATTCGTAGTTTGATTTTAGCGGATAAGGACATGCATTGTCTTGCGCTAAGATTCTAACATACAAGGTGTCTCCTTGCTTTAAATTACAATTTGTTTCCAAACAAAGTTTGGCATTGGCAGGATTTGCCGTTTCGGATTTACTAAAAGTGTAATTTTTTAGGAATTGATTTTTGTTAAACGAGACTTGCAATTGAATGGAATCTAAGAGATTAATATCGGAAACTAAAAACTCAAAACAAATAGTTTCGTTTGGTAGCAATTGTTGTTGCACGCAATTAGATAAACATATAATTTCGGGCGCAAACCTATTAGGACATTCCACTACCGCAATTTGCATTTCTCTTCTAATTTCAGAAATTTTAATCCCCTTGCGAAATTCTTCACATTTGATAGCGGCTAAATAAACCCCAATTTTTTGAGGATTTACACTGAGCAAACCAGTTGAAGCATCCACTTGAATATCTGGATTACCATCTAAAACATTTCCAGCTAAACTATAACCTGTATTCCAAACAATGGGATCGTATGGCCCGGGTATTGGATCTACTTGACCCGTTTGATTGGTTAAGCTATTGGCATTGGCATGGCCTTTTAAAGGGTCAATGAGTGTATAAACTAAAGAATCGCCATCGGGTTCTGTGGCAGAAAAATCGAGTTCGTAATTTTCAAATGCACATAAAAGTAGTGCAGTATAATTTTTAAATTCGGGACTCGAATTTTCGAAATTTTGATTGCTTGAAAAATTGGGTTTCCACTCCATGTAATAGGCAGAACCTATATCCTGTGGGTTAGCCACATTTTGTGCCTTGGCGTTTCGGCAACATTGTTCGTAAACAAAATAATAACCTGCCGGATGATTGTATTCGAATGCAGGCATAGTTAATAATGCCGAATAGTTTCTTTGTTGCACACAATTTACAGGA
Organism: uncultured bacterium; assembly: GCA_903951325.1. GTDB lineage: Bacteria > Bacteroidota > Bacteroidia > Sphingobacteriales > Sphingobacteriaceae > CAIKLP01. The sequence goes on along the minus strand of CAJBBN010000176.1, from coordinate 10,299 downwards.
CTTGTTACACAAGCCGCTTGCGAAAAATCTAAAGTTGTAGTAGAATCAACAGCCAATTGCAAAACTGTTTTTAGTTGATGCGTGCCTATTTCAAATACCCCAACTTTTAAACTACCCGGTGGAAAGCCAATAGAACTTGGACCACAATCTTTAAAATAAGCTAATTTAATTTGGTATTGATTGTTGCCTAAATAACGATAACTAAAACCACCGCCAACAATATGAGAGGCCACAAGCGATTGCAGCATCAGCATACAAAAAATAAATAGCTTAATTTTCTTAACCATTATACCTTAAAATTAAGCTATTTAAACCTACCTTTGAAATTTGAATGAAATATGGCCGATAAAATATTACCCTTATACGAAAAAGTAACCATTTTAGACATTGCATCTGAAGGTAAATGCGTAGCAAAAATTGATGATTATGTAATTTTTGTAGATAAAGTTGTACCTGGAGATGTAGTTGATATTCAAATTTTTAAGAAAAAGAAAAGTTTTGCAGAAGGCAAAGCCGTTCATTTTCACTCATTATCTCCTCAGCGTGCGGAAGTATTTTGCAGCCATTTTCATACTTGTGGCGGTTGTAAATGGCAAAATTTAGCCTATCCTTCTCAATTAGCTTTCAAAGAAAAAACGGTAAAAGATAATTTAGAAAGAATTGCCAAGGTGCCTTTGTCTGACATATCACCTATTGTTGGTTCAGATAGTATCCAGTTTTATAGAAATAAAATGGATTATACTTTCTCTAACAAAAGATGGTTGACCAAAGAAGAAGTGGCTTCCGATTTAAAAATAGAAGAACCCGCTTTAGGATTTCATGTGCCTAAAAGATTTGATAAAATTATTGAAATAGAAAAATGCTATTTGCAAGATGATCGCGCGAACGACATCCGAAACGAAACGGCTAAATTCACCAAAGCTAATGGATACGACTATTACGACATCAGACAAAACACTGGCTTGATGCGTAATTTAATTATCAGAAATACCAGCACCAATGAGTGGATGGTTATTGTGGTGTTTGCTGCAGATGAACAAGAAAAAATAGCTGCATTGCTTTCGCATTTAAAAAACACTTTTCCGTTTATTACTTCTTTGCTGTATGTAATCAATACCAAAAAGAACGATACCATTTTTGATTTAGAAATTCTTACCTACCACGGTGCTGATTTTATTTCAGAAAGCATGCAAGATTTAAAAGGTAAAGAAATTTCTTTTCGCATTAGCCCGAAAGCTTTTTACCAAACCAATTCGGCACAAGCTGCAAAATTATATCAATTAGCCACCGAAATGGCTTCGCTAACTGGAGAAGAAGTGGTGTACGATTTATATACCGGAACAGGTACCATTGCCAATTTTATTGCCTCTTCTGCAAAAAAAGTAATCGGTATTGAATATGTGGATGATGCCATTAAAGATGCGGTCATTAATTCCGAAATAAATGGCATCGACAATACATTGTTTTTTGCTGGAGATATGAAAGATGTTTTGACAACCGAATTTATTGCAACACATGGCAAACCACAAGTAGTCATTACCGACCCTCCAAGAGCCGGTATGCACGAAGATGTTTGCAAGAAACTACTTTTTATGCGTAGTGAAAAAATTGTGTACATCAGTTGTAACCCTGCTACACAAGCCCGAGACATTGCTATTTTAGATGAAGCCTACGAAGTTGCTAAGATTCAACCGGTAGATATGTTTCCGCATACCGAACATGTAGAAAATATTGTATTATTAACTTTGAAAAAATAAATTATTGCTTGCGCATATGGAACCAAAAGACCTATTCGAAAACGGATCCGAAAAACCAAAAGAGTCTCCTTTAAAAAGTTTGGAGACCGACTTAATTCTTTATAGCGAAACCTTAAAAGAAATAGCGTTAGAAATTTTAGAAGAAAAACTTTCCGAATTTCCCATTTTTATTGCCCACCAACATCAGGTTTCGCTAGGCGAACAAGTGGTCGATAAAGAAGAGCTCTCTACCGAATGGAATATCAATGTCTCTTTTTTAGAAGATTTTATTAGACATGGCGCGATTTTAGAAGAAAAAGTTGAATTTTTTAAGAAAAGTTATAAAGACCCTAAAAACTATGTATGTTTATTTGTGGTTGTGCCGGAAGGCGCTAACTTTGTATTCTTCCCATATAAATAAAGGTAATTATGGCTGCTAAAAAAAGTATTCAAATTTTAGACCAAGCGCAAATCAAACAAAAAATTGATCGCATTGCGTATCAAATTTTAGAAGATTGCTTTGATGAAAAAGAAATTATCATCGCAGGCATCGCAAGTAGAGGATATGTATTTGCACAAAAACTCGAAAAAGTATTGAGCAAAATTTCAAAAATCAAATGTACTTTAGTAGAAATTACTTTAGACAAAGACAGCAATAATTTAGTGGCTAACACCAATATTCCCGTTAGCCAATGCAAAAATAAAACCATTATTTTAGTAGATGATGTTCTGAATTCGGGTAGAACTTTATTGTATGGTCTGTCTGTATTTTTAAATATTCCTACTAAAAAAATCAGAACAGCTGTGCTGGTAGATAGAAGTCATAAATTATTTCCAATTTCAACCGATTACGCTGGATATACGATTAGCACTGTATCTCAAGAGCATATATCGGTGGTATTTGATAAAAATAAAGAAGCGGTATATCTTTCTTAATGAGCAAATTGTTCAATTTGTTCGACTATCCCATTTACATTAATCGAAAGTCCACTCATTGTTAAATCGGCTTGTTCGTAAAAAGGAATTCTGGCTTTTAATTGATTCGAAATAAATTCCTTGAGTTGTTTTTCATCCATGCCAACAATACTGGGTCTTATCTTCTTTGCTTTTGATAATCGTTCGTATAGAACTGACTCTTGCAAATCAACATAAACCACCAAACCTTGGTTTTTCATAAAGCTTAGGTTATCATAAAAACAAGGTGTGCCGCCGCCGCAGGCTAGCAAAAAATGATCTTTAGTTTGAAATGTTTGTAAACAGGCCTGCTCCATTTCTCTAAATGCAGTTTCGCCTAAGAATTTAAAAATATCGCTGATACTGCAGCCTGCCTTGGCTTCTATGAGTTTATCTAAGTCGAAAAAAGTAAGGCCCAGTCGATGGGCTAATTTTTTTCCGATGGTGCTTTTGCCTGCCCCCATAAAACCAATTAAAAAAATCGAAGATTTTTTTGCAGTTAATTCCATCTGCTTAAGCGTTTAGTTTAACACGAGGATCTAAAAATCCGTATAGTATGTCTACTAAAATATTGATGATTACAAATAAGAATGCGATAAATAATACTGCGCCCATTACTACCGGAAAATCGGAAAGCTCTAAAGCATCTACTGTTACTTTTCCTAAACCATTCCATCCAAAAATATATTCGACAAAAAATGCGCCAGCCATTAAAGATGCAAACCATCCCGAAACTGCAGTCACCACCGGGTTTAAAGCATTTCGTAATGCATGACGAAAAATAATTGCACTAGCAGATAAACCTTTTGCCTTAGCTGTTCTAATATAATCTAAACTCAATACTTCTAACATCGAACTGCGCGTGAGTTGCACAATAATTGCCAATGGCCGAATGCCTAAAGTGATGGTTGGTAATATGATATTTTTTAGATTGAGTATTTCTCCATCAAATGGATCGTAATCATATAAACTTCCAGATAAATTTAAACCCGTATAATCACCTAAGACAAAAGCAAAAAACCAAGCGATTAATATTCCGGCAAAAAACGAAGGCATGGAAATACCCAGAATAGCAGTAGATACCGCTAGTTTATCGATCCAAGTATCTTTAAAGATTGCGGCCAATACACCCAATCCAATCCCAATAATGGTGGCGAACAACATCGCTGCTAAAGCTAACAAAGCGGTGTTTGGAATGGTATTCCACAAAATTTCTGTGACTTCTTTTTTAGTTTGATAAGATCTACGCAAATATGGTTTTTTCAAAACCAACATGCGCTCAGCCGATAAATTTGCGATGCCTATAAAATGATATTTAGCTAAGGTTTCCGAATCGGTTGCGATAATGCTAATGGGCGATAAATCGGAAACATAATTAACAAATTGTACCGACTTAGGTTTATCTAATCCAAACTCTTTGTTTACCGCTTCCATTGTTGCCACATCACTGCGTTGCCCCTGCGTCATTCTGGCTGCGTCTCCTGGCAAAATAGTAAACAAGGTAAACACCACTGTTACCACGCCAAATAATACCAGCAATCCGTATCCTAATCGTTTGATTAAATAACTGATCATTTGTTTATTTGAGTAGCGATTTCTTTGGCACTAGGTAGCGCACGAAAAGCCCATTTGTTTATAATCACTCCGTTTTGAATTAATAACACACCAGGGTTTGATCTTACCATTGTTTTTAAAGTAGTTGCATCACAATAATAAAAAGGAAACATGATGTTTGATTCATGACGAATATTTTCGGTGGCCATATCGCTAGTTGCTGTTAAGCCAATAGTAGTGATTTTGTATTCTTTTTCTAATTGCACAGCAAGCGCCGAAATGCTTGCTAATACAGCAGGATTAGCCTTTTCCAATTCGTTACTCACCACCCAAAGTCTTGCGCCTGCATAAGTGATGAAATCTTCAGAATAATCGTTACCATCGGCATCGGCAATTCTTAAGTCTTTTATTTTTGGCTTAACACCTTCACGAATTAATTTATTTTCTGTTTTTATCCATTTCCAAGTACTGTCTTGCCAAGGGTAATTTTTCAAATCAAATTCTTTTTGCAAACCCTCTTTTTCGTAAGTCATAACGGTGGTAAACGAGTCGGTAATTGCACCAGCTGGCACTTTCATTTGCTCAGGAATATTATTACCAATTTTATAGGGTAAAAAATCTACCACCGGCAAGTAAAATAAACAAAACACACCAAATAAAATAGCCAGTAAAGTTGTCGAAAGTAAAATAGTGACTTGTCTTTTTTCTGAAAAAGCAGATGTTAATTTTTCTTTGCTTTTAAAAATGATTAAAATTAAAGCCAATAAGATTACATCTTTCATAAAGGATTGCCATGGGCTCAGTTTAATGGCATCGCCAAAGCAACCGCAGTCTGTAACCTTTCCACTGATAGCTGAATAGCCCGTGAGGATGGTAAAAAACACAATTAAAATTAACAACATCCAAGCTGTTAATTTATTGCGCAAAGAAAGCAATAAGGCAACGCCTAATATCACTTCTAATGCACATATAAAAACCGAAAGCGTTAGCACCAACGGATTTAAGAAAGTAAGCCCAAAAAGCACAAAATATTCTTCGAGCTTAATAGAAAAGCCCGTTGGGTCATTTAATTTTATTAAACCTGAAATGATAAATAATATTCCGACAAAATATTTACTAAACTTCAACATATTTTTAAGCTGTTAATTTTATTAATGCAAAAACCGAATAATTAATAATGTCTTGATAATTTGCTTTCACACCTTCCGAAACTAAGGTGTTGCCTTGGTTATCTTCAATTTGTTTTACGCGCAATAATTTCATCAAAATTAAATCGGTCAAAGAACTCACGCGCATATCTCTCCAAGCCTCACCATAGTCATGATTTTTATCTTCCATTAAAGATTTGGTTTCACTTATTTTTTGATCGAATAAATTATTTACAATACTCACTTCTAACTCTAACTCTGGCGATGTTAGTTCTAATTGAATCATAGCAATCACACAGTAATTAATAATGCCGATGTACTCTGGAATAATTCCCTCGTCTACTTTACTTACTTTTTTATCTTCCAGTGTTCTGATGCGTTGCGCTTTGATAAATATTTGATCTGTGATAGATGAAATGCGCAATACACGCCAAGCCGTACCATAATCCTTGGTTTTTTTTAAGAATAAATCTTTGCAGGTTTTAATAACCGCATCGTATTGATTTGTAGTCTTCGTTTGCAATTTTTTTATATTTTTACGTAGTGGATAAAAATACAGCTTTTTACCAAAAAACCGCCATTTCGAGTAATGGGAATTTCATAGATCTTAGCAAACCTAAGGTAATGGGCATTCTCAATTGCACGCCCGATTCTTTTTTTGAAGGCAGCCGGACCCAAAATACCCAGGAGGCTTTAAAAAAAGCAGCCGAAATGATAGGCCAAGGTGCCGATATGCTGGATATTGGTGGCTATTCTACTCGGCCAGGTGCTTTGGTTATTTCCCAAGCAGAAGAAATTAACCGAACACTCCCCATTACGGCCGCTATTAAAAAAGAATTTCCTCATATACCGCTGAGCATAGATACTTTTAATAGCCAAGTGGCAAAAGCACATTTAGATCAAGGAGTAGAAATTGTAAACGATATTTCGGCAGGCGAGCTAGACCCAAACATGTTTAAATTGATACAAGAATTCCATCCAATTTATATCATGATGCATATGCGAGGAAACCCGCAAACCATGGCACAGCTTTGCGATTACGATAACCTGCTAGAAGAAATAATCGCTTATTTTCAAGCAAAAATAAAGGCGTTTGGACATGCCAATGTAATCATCGATCCTGGATTTGGCTTTGCTAAAACCAGCAGCCAAAACTTTGAACTTTTACATCATTTACAAAAATTAAAAACTTTAGCACAACCTATTTTAGTAGGCATTTCTCGAAAATCGATGATTTATAAATCCTTAAATATAAGCTCAGCCGAAGCACTCAATGGCACAACCGCCTTACACATGGCGGCTTTGAGCGCTGGTGCGCAAATTTTAAGGGTACACGATGTATTGGAAGCCAAACAATGTGTAACTTTATTCAATCTGTTAAATAATTAATCAATATGGAAGTCTTTGATCTTGGATTGGTAAAACTAGGACTCTTCGATGTAATTGACATTGTATTAGTAGCCTTTATTATTTATCAAATTTACAACCTTATTCGAGGAACCATTGCGGTCAATATTTTTATTGGCTTACTATTAATTTATGGTTTATGGATTGGTGTAAAAGCCCTCAACATGCAATTACTTTCTGGCATTTTAGATAAAGTAATTGGCCTTGGTTTAATTGCATTACTCATTTTATTTCAACAAGAAATTAGGCGTTTTTTATTATTGATTGGAAAAAATGCGGTCTCTAAAAAGAATAGTTTTTGGAGAAAAGTTTTGGTCACTAATACGGCTAACGATGAGTTTGCAACTTATTATATTCAAAAAGTAATAGATGCCTGTAAGTCAATGTCTATGAGTAAAACAGGCGCTTTAATAGTTTTTGCAAAAACATACGAAGAGCAAGTTTTTAATAATAATGGTGAGGTAATTGATGCCAGAATTTCTAAAAGATTATTAGAAGCCATTTTTGCAAAAACATCTCCGATACACGATGGCGCAGTAGTTATTTCTGAAGGATTAATTAGGGTGGCCAGTTGCATTTTACCCTTAACAGAAAATAGTGAAATTCCCGCTCAACTTGGATTAAGACATAGAGCTGCGGTAGGCATTACCGAACAAAGTGATGCCATTGCTATTATTGTTTCGGAAGAAACAGGATTTATTTCTTATGCCAGCAGAGGAAAAGTAAGAACCAATATTTCTTTACAAGAACTCGATCGCTTGCTCAATAAAGATGTGGCATAAAAAAATCGGATAGCTTTCACCATCCGATTCAAAAAAATCTTTTTAATTGATTAGCAAAATTCTTCGAATGCTGCTTTTAAATTTTCTGCAATTAATTGCGCAGGTCTGCCTTCAATATGATGTCTTTCGATCATGTGTACTAATTTACCATCTTTAAACAAGGCAATTGATGGTGAAGATGGCGGATATGGCATCATGAATGCTCTAGCCGTATCAACAGCCTCTTTTTCCATTCCTGCAAAAACAGTTACTAATTTGCTAGGTTTTTTAGCCCCTTCGATAGCCATGCGTACACCTGGACGGGCATTTGCAGCCGCACATCCACATACCGAATTGACCATTACTAAAACGGTTCCTTCCGACTTTACCGCCGAATCTACCTCGTTTGCGGTCAATAATTGCTCAAAACCGACATTTGTTAATTCTTCGCGCATAGGCGCAACCATATATTCTGGATACATAATATTTTATTTTATGTACAAATTTATAAAGAAAAAACGCTTTAAAATAGCTTTTCGAATAATACTTCTTCAAATCCTATATTTTTTTTGTTTTTCGCAAACACTTAAGGTATTTTTGCGTTTGATTTAAAAAAATAGAAAACAAAATGGTAGATACTTTCGTAAAGTACAAAGTTGCAGACATCTCATTAGCAGAATGGGGTCGCAAAGAAATTGGATTAGCAGAGGCAGAAATGCCAGGTTTAATGGCTTTAAGAGCAGAATATGGCGAATCTAAGCCTTTAAAAGGTGCTCGCATAGCTGGTTGTTTACACATGACCATTCAAACTGCAGTTTTAATCGAAACATTAACAGCATTAGGTGCTGAGGTTACTTGGTCATCATGTAATATTTTTTCTACGCAAGATCATGCTGCTGCTGCAATTGCTGCTGCTGGTATATCTGTTTATGCTTGGAAAGGTATGAATGAAGAAGAATTTGACTGGTGTATTGAACAAACTTTGCATTTTGGTGAAGAACAAGCGCCTTTAAATATGATATTAGACGATGGTGGTGACTTAACCAACATGGTATTCGATAAATTCCCACAATTAGTAGCAGGTATCAAAGGTTTATCTGAAGAAACCACTACTGGCGTGTTGCGTTTACATGATAGAATGAAAAATGGCACTTTAGTGATGCCTGCAATCAATGTAAATGATTCAGTTACTAAATCTAAATTTGATAATAAATATGGTTGCCGCGAATCATTAGTTGATGCGATTCGTCGTGCAACTGATATTATGATGGCTGGTAAAGTAGCTGTTGTATGTGGTTTTGGTGATGTTGGAAAAGGTTCAGCAGATTCATTATCGAATGCTGGTGTTCGTGTAATTGTTACCGAAATCGATCCTATCTGCGCATTACAAGCAGCAATGGAAGGTTACGAAGTAAAGAAATTAACAACTGCCATAAAAGAAGCTGATATTGTGGTAACTGCAACAGGTAACTACAATATTGTAAAAGGTGAGCATTTCAAAATGTTGAAAGACAAAGCAATTGTTTGTAACATTGGTCACTTCGATAACGAAATCGATATGGCTTGGTTAAACAAAAACTATGGCAACACTAAAATTGAAATCAAACCACAAGTTGATAAATATACAATTGACGGAAATGATATTTTAATTTTAGCTGAAGGTAGATTAGTGAATTTAGGTTGTGCAACTGGACACCCTTCATTTGTAATGTCTAACTCATTTACTAATCAAACATTAGCTCAATTAGAACTTTGGACTAATTCGGCTAGCTACGAGAACCAAGTTTACACTTTACCTAAACATTTAGATGAGAAAGTAGCTCGTTTACACTTAGCTAAAATTGGTGTTGAATTAGAAGAATTATCACAAGAGCAAGCAGACTACATTGGTGTTCCAAAAAATGGACCATTCAAGAACGATGCTTATCGTTACTAATTTTTCAAAAAATATACAACAAAAAGAGGTGCTTCGAGCACCTTTTTTTGTTTAGCACCCAATCCATCATTTGCATTTTTATCGCCTTAAAAATGCTCGAAATTTTGTAACTTGTAATCGAAATAAAAATACCAGAAAATGACTAGGCTATCTGTCAATATCAATAAATTCGCAACAATCAGAAATGCAAGAGGCGGTAACAATCCCGACTTAATTAAAATTGCACTAGATTGTGAGCGCTTTGGCGCGCAAGGTATTACGGTTCACCCCCGCCCCGACGAGAGACACATTCGTTACGAAGATGTTTATCAATTAAAAAACAATATTACTAGCGAATTTAATATTGAAGGAAATCCTTTAGAACAAAAATTTGTGGACTTAGTATTGGCCACCAAACCAGCGCAAGTAACTTTGGTTCCAGATAGCAGCCATCAAATCACCTCTAACCATGGATGGGATACTATTCAGCATCAACAATTTTTAAAAGACATCATTCAAACTTTTAAGCAAGCAAATATTCGCGTTTCTATTTTTATAGATCCCAATCCTGCGATGATTACAGCTGCAGCCAGTACTGGCACTGATCGCATCGAATTATACACCGAACATTACGCGCATCATTTTATTACCGATAAACATGCAGCTATCAAAGCTTATGTAGCAAGCGCAAACCTGGCGCATGAATTAGGTTTAGGAATAAATGCTGGCCACGATTTAGACTTACAAAATTTAGCTTTTTTAAACAATAATATTCCGCAATTAGCAGAAGTTTCTATTGGACACGCTTTGGTTTGCGATGCCCT
>CAJBBN010000175.1 GCA_903951325.1 uncultured bacterium | reverse complement strand
TGCGGTAGGCGTAAAAACAGGAATGGGAATAAGTTTTAATGCTAAAGCGGTAATCCTAACCAATGGTACTTTCTTAAACGGCGTAATTCATATTGGAGAGAAAAGATTTGGTGGCGGTAGAACAGCAGAAAAAGCAGCAACCGGTTTAACCGAACAATTGCAATCTTTAGGATTTGAAGCTGGTAGAATGAAAACCGGAACACCACCAAGGGTAGATGGCAGAAGTTTAAACTATGATTTAATGGAAGAACAAAGGGGAGATGAAAACCCAGGCTGTTTTTCTTACAAAGAGATTGAAGTACCCAAAGAGCAAAGGAGTTGCTATATCACCTATACCAACGAAGATGTTCATGAAATTTTAAAAGAGGGATTTGATCGCTCACCGATGTTTGCAGGTAGAATTAAAGGTTTGGGTCCAAGATACTGTCCATCTATAGAAGATAAAATTAACCGGTTTGCAGATAGAAACAGGCATCAGATATTTGTAGAACCAGAAGGCATGCATACAGTAGAAATATATGTAAATGGATTCTCTACCTCTTTACCAGAAGATATTCAACTAAAAGCGTTGCATAAAATACCCGGATTCGAAAAGGCAAAAATGTTTAGACCGGGCTACGCTATAGAATACGATTATTTTCCACCTACGCAATTGAGCCTAAATTTAGAAACCAAATTGGTAAAGAATTTATTCTTCGCAGGTCAGATAAATGGAACAACGGGTTATGAAGAAGCTGCTTGCCAAGGATTTTTAGCAGGAATTAATGCACATAGAAATTGCACCAACGAAGAAGCCTTTATTTTAAAAAGATCGGAATCGTATATGGGTGTATTGGTAGATGACTTGGTAACTAAAGGAACGGAAGAACCTTATAGAATGTTTACTTCAAGAGCAGAACATCGTTTGTTGTTAAGACAAGATAATGCAGACATTCGTTTAACACAAATGGCTTTTGATATGGGATTAGCAGATCAATCAAGGTTAGATCGTGTGAACGATAAACTTGCGCAAACCGCAAGCATTATTAAATACCTGAAAGAAAAAAGCGTTGATCCATCTGCAATCAATCAGATATTAGTTGAAAAAGAAACAAACGAAATTCCACACAGCGTTAAACTCATCAACTTATTATTGAGACCGCAAATTGAATTATTAGATTTAGCAAAAGGTGATGCACACTTACAAGAAATGCTAAAAAATATTCCATCCGAATTTATAGAGCAAGCAGAAATAGCGGTGAAGTACGAAAGCTATTTAGAAAAAGAAATGGAAATGGTAGGTAAAATAAAAAACCTAGAAGAGAAAGTAATTAATCCAGACTTCAATTACCAAAGTATTGTATCGCTATCTAAAGAGGCAACAGAAAAATTATTGAAAATAAAGCCAAGAACACTTGGACAAGCATCACGTATATCGGGAGTTTCTCCAGCAGATATCAGTGTATTAATGATACACATGAACAACTAAACAATTAATAATCAACCAATTAACTTGAAAAGGTTTAAATATATTCTTCTTTCTATTTTGTTTTTTCATGCATCTTGTGCAAACATGGTGGCTTTAACTGGTGGTGAAAAAGATACCATAGCACCGGTATTACTCAAAGCTAAACCAAATAACTTTCAAACCAATTTTAATAGTAATACTATAGAAATGGTTTTTGATGAATATTTGCAATTAAAAAATGCAGAAGAGCAATTAATCATTAGTCCCAACAATGGACTTAAGATCAAAGCAAAAATCAAAGGAAAAAAAATCAACCTTTCTTTAATTGGTGACTTAAAAGAAAATACCACCTATAATATAAACTTTGGAGAAGCCCTTAGCGATTATACCGAATCTAATATATTAAGAGATTTTCAATATGTGTTTTCAACCGGCGCAAACTTAGATTCTATAAGCATTAGGGGGCAAGTTAAAGATGCTTTTAAAGGAGATTATTTAAAGGATGCAATTGTGGGATTATATGCGCTGCCAGTAAGCGACAGTTGTGTGTACCTAAACAAACCCGATTATTATGCAAGAACAAATGCGCAGGGTTATTATCAAATCAAAAATATTAAAGAAGGAAAATATAAAATATTCGCTTTAACAGAAACAAACAACAATAAAATTTATGATAGTGAAGAGGAGTTTATCGGTTTTAATACTAATAGTTTAGATTTAAAAAAAGACACCGCATTAGGTGTAATCGAGGCTTTCAGAGCATCACCCAATAAAATAAAATTAAAAGAAAGCTCATTAAAAGGAAATAAAATTAGTTTTTTGTTTAACCAAAAGGTGAAAAATATTCAATATCAAATTAAGCCCAAAACCAGCATACTGTTGGTTGATAAAACAAATACAGATAGTTTAGAAATTTATTTGAAAGAGAAAAAAGATAGCATTAACATTATATTAACTGCAGATGGATACCGAGATACTGTCTTATTAAAAAACGAAAAAGATAAAAAGAAAAGCTTTTTAAAATTGGATATAAACAATTATCAAAACCCTTCAAATACCATATTTATTAATAGTTTGCTACCATTAACAATTTTAAATAATGATTCTATTTATTTAAAAACAGATAGTTTAAAATATATTAAAGTAAACACAAAACTGAGCGAAAATTTAAAAGAAATAATTATTAATTATTCATTTGAAAATAACAAAAAATATGAATTGTTTATTGCAGATAGTGCTTTAGTAAACAACAACACAGAACACAACAAATCTTTAAAATATCAAGTAAAATCTTTCAACGAAGAAAGTTTTGGAAACCTTATTATTCATACCAGCCCCCCTGCTTATCAAATAATTTATGAACTATTAAGCACAGAAAAAGTGATTTATAGAATAATAAGTAAAGAAGAAGATATCAGCATTAAATTGTTAAACCCAGGTGAATATAAACTGCGAATCATAAAAGATGAAAACAACAACAATAGCTGGGATATGGGTAATTACCATTTAAAGCAACAAGCAGAAAAAGTAAACTATTATCCAGGAAACATAAGGGTGAGGGCTAATTGGGATTTAGAAATAAACATTAAAACCAAGTAGTATACAGTTGGTAATTCTCTGGTAGCTTATCCAATAATGTTCTTTGCTCTTCAGAAATTTCTTTGATTTTTTTTGCCGGAGAACCCGCATAAATATATCCACTTTCGCAAATCGTGTTTTCTAAGACTAATGCTCCTGCAGCAATTATACAATAAGGCTCCACTACAGCG
>CAJBBN010000174.1 GCA_903951325.1 uncultured bacterium | reverse complement strand
CAATTATAAATCATATTATTTCAATATGATAGAGAGTTTTGGTAATTTTTTACGATCACAACCAGCAAATTTATTTAATCATATTGCATACATTCAAGTAAAAACGGGATGCACAGGAGATGAGGTTGCCTATAAGGGTATACCGCTTAATGCTACTTATACTATTTCCGAAAATCAATGGCGTACATTCCGTTTAGAAGTTTTCGAAAAATTTAGATTAACATTTAATACGGGAAATAGTAATACCCAAATTGGATTGCTATTTAATAATATTGATCCGGTTGACGAACCTTTAGAATGGCAATGGGTAAGCAATAATATTACTTATGGATTTGGCATAAAAGGTGGAGCATACGCAAGAGGGCATCATCTTACAGACGAATTAGATTTCAAAACCACTTGGACACCTTATCTGGTGAATCCGCTAGGTTTACATTTATTTTCTGCAGCAGAAATGGATCAAACATGGACAAAGCCATTGTACCAAATTAATGTTCCATTAGGTTTTTATTGGGGTGCATTAAGCGGGCTGAATACAGGTCTTTCTGTTTGGCTCGTTACCCAAAGTGCTTTGCAAGAAGCACAAGCTAGACCAGCATTACATAATGTTTTTAAGCTATTCAATAAATATGCAAAACAAGTATATCCTAGTACTGCAGCTGCTGCATATTCTATTTTTCACGAAGGTTTAAATGCTCAAAACACTGTAAAATTTCCAGAAAATATGTATGGTGCAGCCAATAAGCAAAATCAGGCTCGATATATTGCTATTTGCAATGCCTATACAAGCCGCGGTGCTCAAATGGATGATGTGTATTCGGCAACTCAAGGTCAAGTTTATCAGCGTGATCAGCAAACAGGTTATAACGATGCGGGTTGGAATATAGAGGAAGGGAATTACGAAAGATGGATAACGCAAATAAATCCAGATGAAACGTCTATTGGTCTTTTTAGAGTAAGAGGTGTTATTAATGCTAGCTCATCAATATACGACCGTTTTGCACGTTCTTTTGAAAACAGTACCGGAAAAAATACTATGTATTTTAAATTTAATGCCGAGGTATTTAGCCTTTCGGATCCAGATAGTTTAACATTTAAAATTACCTGGCTCGATAAAAATTTAAATTCGACTTGGGCATTAAAATATTATAATTCAATAGGCTTACAAACTGCCATTAATATTACAGGTACTGGCGATAATCAATGGAAGACAACAAACGTAACAATTCATAATCCAGTGATTACACAAAATGGTGTGTTAGGTGCTGACTTTATGTTGGTAAATTCAGATAATATAGACGATATTTTTCATGGTGTTGAAGTGGATATTACGCGAACAGGCACCTTAGCTTCTATTAATCATAATACTGAAAATGCGGAAACATTAATTTTTCCAAATCCGACATCGGCTATCATTTATTGGAATAAAAATAGGGTATTAGATGAAATTATTATTTATAATTCAAAAGGGCAAGTAGTTTCAAGCGTTAATAATCCGCAAAACAATTCATTAAGTTTATTAAATTTAGAAAAAGGGATTTATTTTATTGAATTTATAAAAGAGAAAAAAAGTATATTAATTAAGAAAGTAATTAAAGAATAATAGGCCACACTGCATTAAGAATTGCTCAATATTTTGTTAATTCTGCTAAATTTTGGTTAGGGCTTAAATAAAAACCATCCTTTATCATTTGGAAAACAGAAATAAATGTAGTTACTTTGTAATTACATCAAAACATAGAATATGAACATATCAGTAATACCAATTGGAAACTCTAAGGGAATACGACTTGGGAAATCGTTACTTGAAAAATATAATATCAAAGACGCTGTTGAAGTAATTCTTGAAAAGGATTATATCATTATAAAGCCGACCAGCTCACCCAGAAAAGGCTGGGATAAAGCGTTTAAGAAAATGCATGAAAACGGAGACGACAAAGCATTAATAGCAGACATTTTTGAAGACGAAAATCTGGAAGAATGGAATTAATGCAATATCAAATTGTATTGGTCAATTTAGAGCCAACAATTGGAAGTGAAATGAAAAAGACGCGCCCTTGTATTATAATTTCTCCGAATGAAATGAATAAATATTTGCAGACAATTGTTATAGCTCCAATGACAAGCAATTCAAAGTCATATCCGACCAGAGTTGAAGTAAAACATAACAAAACTAAAGGTTGGGTTGTTCTTGATCAAATTAGAACAATTGATAGACAAAGAGTAGTTAAGTGTTTCGACTTTTTAACAGAAAAAGAAATCATAAAAATTAAGTCTACCATCCAAGAAATATATGTTGCATAAAAGTTAAAATTTAATCTTACTTAAATACGGTTCAGCTGCTAACACTAGTATTTGAAATAAAAAACGCAACATGAAACACTTGCTAACTAAGCTCGTTTTCCAGTCTAGGTATTGGATTCTTTTTATTTGTTTGAATGCTAATTTAGCTGTGAATGCGCAGACTTTCGTTAATCTTGAATCTGGAGCATTCTTTACTAATATCAATGATATACGTTACGGCAGTAATGGAACTTTATTTTCGCTAAAAAATGATTTTCAAACTCCAGTAAGTCCATTTTTAAGATTGCGCATTGGTTTTTTAACAGATGAAAAAAATCATTTTTCAATGCTATATGCTCCTTTAAAAATTGTAGAAACGGGAACTCTTGCAAACGATATTTTATTTGATGGAAATAACTTTAAAGCCAACATGCCAATAGAAGCTGTTTACATGTTTAATTCTTATCGCTTTACCTACAATAGAAGAATCATTAATAAAGACAATTTTAATTTTGGCCTTGGTTTATCTGCTAAAATTAGAGATGCTGGAGTGTCGTTAAAAAACAGCGAGCTTTTTAAAGAAAACTTTAATGTTGGTTTTGCTCCACTTATTAACTTAATAGCCAATTGGGATATCTCTCAAAAAATGGGTGTCAATTTTTTTGGAGAAGGCATAGCCGCAAGTAAAGGTAGAGCAATAGATATTTCCTTATCTGGAAGATATACTTTCTCTGAAAGCCTACAAGGCAACTTTGGCTATAGACTGCTAGAAGGCGGTGCAAACGGAACAGAGCGATATAATTTTATTCAACTTCATTTTATTTTTGCTAGTTTAAACTACTCCATAAATTAAAACAAATGAATTACCTAACCGAGTGCCTTGCTTGCAATTCCACTAATTTTGCTGCCTTTGAGCAAACCATTGCCATGATGCATCAAAATTTACCAGTAAAATATAATTTTGACAAGTGCAATAATTGTGGTTTGGTTTTTTTAAACCCTCGGGTAGTGGAAGCGGATCTTGGGCAATTCTATACTTCGGCTTATTTACCTTATAGGGTAGAAGAAGCCTGGGGAAAATATGCTTCTTTTGTAAAAAAAGATCAATTACAAATTGACAAAGCAAGGGTGCAGCGTATTATTAAACACTGCAAGCCTAACGATCAAAGTAGAATTTTAGACATTGGTTGTGGTAAGCCAACTTTTTTAGCTGCGCTTCGAGATAGTATAAAAGCAAATCTTATTGGCTTAGATTTTAGTGAAGAAGGTTGGAAAAATGACCGCGATTTATACCACAACATCGACCTAAGAACTGGAGAAATTGCAGACTTAGGCAACGAGAAACCAATGGATGTAATGACCATGTGGCATTATTTAGAACATGATTACCAACCACAGCAACACCTCAATCAATTACTACAATATGCACATGCGCAAACACGCCTAATCATAGAAGTTCCAAATTTTGACAGTTATACGCGTAAGAAATTTGGTAAACATTGGTCGGGTTACCATACGCCCCGACATACTGCACTTTATTCGCCAAATAATATAGCCTTGATGTTAAAAAATAGCGGATGGGAAGTGGAAGAAATTTTAACTTATGGAACTTTGAATCCATATACACTGCATTGGATGAGCCGCATGGAACAAAAGGGAATCAACTGGTCTGCTTCAATGGAGCCCAAGTTTATAGGTTATGTAATAGGCATGATTTTAAATGCGCCCATTTATTTGTTGCAGAAATATTTTTCGATGGGATTTATGACCATTATTGCTAAGCCAATAAAAGGAAATTAACTTTTTAAATAAGCAGCTAGTAAATCTTTACCTTCCCAAATACCTATTGTTTTATAGGGTTGAAAGCGGGTAAACATTTCTTCTTTATACCAATCTAATTGATGTGTTTTTTTGATGGCCTCGCGATGCTCTACACTATTGTATGCATAATTTTTTAGCGCGTCTAGGTTTTCCCAAACACTAAACGTAGCCATTTGCACCACTGGCGCTTCGCCAACACCTTTGGTATAAATAAGACCTGCGCAACCGCGCGCTATAGGCTTTTGAGATATGGGCACATATCGCCAAAATTTAAATAATTTACTTGGCTTTATTGTAGCACGTGTAATGACTGCAATGAGTGGATTGTTTGTATCTAAATTTTCGGAAGGTATGAAAGGATTTCCGCCAGACCAAAGTCCTTTGGTTTGAAAAGGTTTCATAAAAATGGTCCACTGCTCAATAGACTTTGCTTGATACTTTTTGTAAATGGCTGAATGATTTAAAAAATCGTTAGCGGCTTGTTCATTTTCCCATACGCCTAGTAAAGCATAAACGCCCCAATCTGGAAACACACTAAAACCTATATCTCTGCCACTACCCATGAGTTTATAAAAATGTAGCCCAGGGCTTTTTGCAAGGTAAGCATGAGCAAATTGCATTTGCCCAAAAGCCCACACCTTAGCGCTTAAGTTTGCAAATCGAAATAGGGTAAGCGTAGTAATAGTAGCCATTGTGTTGCAATTTAATAAAATAATATAAACGGTCAACCTAACAATTCCTTGACATTCTTATAACCTAAACATTAACTAGTCTTAATGTTAAGTTTAAATGAGTAGACTCTCTTTATGGTTGAAAAACTATAAATTATATGAAACTAAAATCACTTCTTTTATCAGGCTTAACTGTGGTCGTATTGAGTGTAATGGGCTCAAAAACCCAAGCGCAAATTAGCCCACAATTAATTGGTAGATTTTCTACTGGTGTTTATGATAAAGCCGCAGCAGAAATTTCTGCTTACGATGTAAAATCGAAAAGATTATTTGTAAACAATGGTGCAGACACCTCTATAAAGGTGGTAAACATTAGCAATCCTGCTAGTCCAGTGCTACTAAGTGTTATTTCTTTAAAACCTTACGGAAGTGATGTTACTTCTATCGCTAGCAAAAACGGAATTATTGCAGCTGCAGTGATCGATTCTTTAGGTAAAACCGAAAACGGAAAAATAGTATTTTTTAATGCAAGTACACTTGCTTACATTTCTCAAGTAGATGTAGGTGCAAACCCCGACATGGTTACTTTTAGTCCAGATGGTAAGCGTGTATTAGTTGCCAACGAGGGCGAGCCTAACAACGATTACACAATAGATAGAGAAGGTTCTGTTAGTATCATAAACATTTCAAACGGGGTAGCTAATCTTACCCAAGCAAATGTGCAAACAGCTGGTTTTACCCAATTCAATAATCAAACAATTGATAAAAGAATAAAAATTACAGGTCGCATTCAACAAGCGGGTGTATTTTTACGCAACTCAACAGTAGCCGAAGATTTAGAACCAGAATACATTGCAATTTCTGATGATTCGCAAACTGCTTGGGCAACTTGTCAAGAAAATAATTGTATTGCAGAAATAAATATTGCTACTGCAACTGTTACTAGATTAATTCCATTAGGTTATAAGAACCATAATTTAGCGGGTAATGGAATTGATGCGAGTGATAATGGATCTGTTATAAATATTGCTAACTACCCTGTATTTGGTATGTATCAGCCTGATGCAATTGCATATGTGAATGCTGGTGGAACAAATTATTTAATTTCTGCAAACGAAGGAGATGTGCGTGCAGATTGGGGTACAGCTAATAACGAGGAAATTCGTTTTGGTAATGCTTTGTATGTAGTAGATACTGCAAAATTTGGTGGCGTGGCTAATGTAACTGCAATGAAAGCACTTACTGCAATGGGTCGTTTAAATGTAACCAGTAAATATGGTGATTTTAATAATGATGGAAAATTTGATTCGGTATTTTGTTATGGCGCTCGTTCATTTTCTATTTGGAATGCAAACACCGGTTCATTAGTTTGGGATAGTAAAGATGAAATCGAAAAACGTATTGCACTTTTATACCCTAGTAATTTTAACGCAAGTCATACAAATAATACTAAAGATAATAGAAGTGATGATAAAGGTCCAGAACCAGAAGCATTAACCATTGGTAAAATTATGGATTCTACTTATGCTTTTATCGGACTAGAAAGAATTGGTGGTGTAATGATTTATAACATTACCAATCCTGCCAATCCTTATTTTGTAAATTATATTAATACAAGAGATTTTGCAGTAACACCAGGTGCTGGAACGCTTGCTACGGTTGGCGATTTAGGACCAGAAGGAATTGTATTTGTGCCTGCAGCACAAAGCCCTAATGGAAAAGATATGTTATTATTATCTAACGAAATTAGTGGTACCGTTGCACTTATTCAATTAAATAGTAGATCGGTATTTCAAATGCAAATTTTGCATTCTTCAGACATGGAAAGCAGTGTAGCTGCAGTTGTTGATGCACCTAATTTTGCAGCAATTGTAGATAAATTAGAAGATGAGCATGTGAATACTTTAATACTTTCTTCTGGAGATAATACATTGCCTGGTCCGTTTTTATCGGCTGGCGAAGATCCAACAGTACAAACAGCTTTGCGTAGTACTGCCTCAAGTTATTATGCAGGAACGCAAGCTGTGCGCCCTGCAATTGGTCGTCCAGATATTGCCATCATGAATATTATTGGTTATAATGCTTCGGCATTAGGTAACCACGAATTTGATTTAGGTACTTCGGAATTAAATGGTCAAATTGGTGTAGATATTAGAAGCAGTGGATCCGACAAACGTTGGTTAGGTGCACAGTTTCCTTATGTAAGTGCCAACTTAGATTTTAGTAATGATGCAAATTTAAATTATTTATATACCAAAGAAATTTTAAGAGACACTGCATTTAAAACATCAGTAAATATTTCCGCAAATTCACAAAAGAAAGGTATTGCATCATCGATCATTATTGATCGCAGTGGCCAAAAAATTGGAGTTGTTGGAGTAACAACACAAGTACTTGCAAAAATTTCATCGCCTGGTGCTACAACCGTTAAAGGCCCGCAAGTAGATAACATGCCAGCATTAGCGGCAATTTTACAACCATATATAGATTCGTTAATTATTAAACAAAATGTCAATAAAATAATTTTATTAGCGCATTTACAACAAATTGCTAACGAGAAAGCATTAGCACCTTTATTAAGAGATGTCGACATTATTATTTCTGGTGGTAACCATGCATTTACTGCAGATGGTAACGACAGATTAATTGCTGGACATGTTGCTACAGAAAAATATCCAATTCGCGCTACAAGTAAAATTGGCCAACCAATGGTCATTTTAAATAATACCAGTGAATGGAAATATGTAGGAAGATTTGTTTGTGATTTTGATAATGTTGGATTATTAATTACAAGGGCATTAGATTCTACTGTTAATGGGGTGTATGCAAGTGATACAGCTATGGTTACTAAATTATATGGTACTTATGCAAGTGCATTTACAGCAGGAACTAAAGGAGCTAACGTGCGTACAGTATGTGCTGCTATTGGTGCAGTAATTGTTTTAAAAGATGGAACCATTGTTGGTAAATCTAAAGTATTCTTAGAAGGTCGTAGAAACTTAGTAAGAACAGAAGAAACCAATTTAGGAAACTTATCATCGGATGCTAACTTATGGTATGCTAGAAAATTTGATCCTCAAGTTACAGTATCTATTAAAAATGGTGGTGGTATTCGTTCGGCAGTTGGTTTTGTAAATTCTGTTGGAAACAATGTTTTGTTAGAACCAACACAAGCAAATCCAAGCGCAAATAAATTAAAAGGCGATGTATCTCGTTTAGATATCGAAAATT
Source organism: uncultured bacterium (assembly GCA_903951325.1). Lineage (GTDB taxonomy): Bacteria > Bacteroidota > Bacteroidia > Sphingobacteriales > Sphingobacteriaceae > CAIKLP01. The sequence continues at coordinate 7,838 of CAJBBN010000174.1, read as the reverse complement.
CATTGCGTTTCAATAATAAATTAGTAATTGTATCTACTAATTCAAAGGGATTAAAAAGATTATTAGAGCACGGTATTTCGGCTACTAAACCAAATGCTACGCCTGGTCAATTCCCGCAAATTGGTGGTGTTTCGTTTTCATACGATACCACTAAAACTTCGGGTAATAAAATTAATTCAATCGTATTAATTGATTCTTTAGGAAATAAAATCGATACGATTTTACGTAATGGTAAATTAGTAGGCGACACTACTAAAGTTTATAAAGTAGTTACTTTAAATTTCTTAGCCAATGCTTCAGCTCCAGGTTCGCAAGTAGGTGGCGATGGCTATCCTTTCCCAGCGGTAGTAACGGCTAGAGTTGATTTAGATACGGCTATTAAAGCAGCAGGTACAAGTACCTTTGCAGTAATTGGTTCGGAGCAAGATGCTTTTGCTGAATACATGTTAGCAAAACACAATACAGCTAATACAGCATTCGGTGCAAGAGATACTACAATAGTAGGCGATACCAGAATTCAATTATTAAATGCTCGTCCTGATGGAATTTTCCCTCCATTATCTGCTTTCAGTTTAATTGGACCTGCAACAAATGCTAGATTAACAGTTAAAGATAACGACACCACTAAAGTTCAAATTTCTTGGCAAGGTGCAACCTCTGCTGTTAATTACAAATGGTTAGCTGCTTTACCTGGTGGAGATTTCTCAACACCGCTAGTAGCTTTAGATGCAGATAACAATGGAAAAGATACTAAGTTAACATTAACTAAAGGCGCCATCAGTACTTTATTGGGTACTTTAGGTGTTCAAAATAGAGATTCTGTTCAAATTATTTGGACGGTTAAAGCAAGTACAGAAGATGTGAACGAAAATTCATTGGCAAGCAATCCATTCAATTTAAAAATGGTTCGTTTATATCCATTAGCTGATTTCAGTTTAATCGGACCTGCAAGCAATGCTAGATTAACAGTTAAAGATAACGATACCACTAAAGTTCAAATTACTTGGCAAGCTACTACCAACGCTGTTAATTACAAATGGTTAGCTGATTTACCTGGTGGAAATTTTGCTTCACCATTAGTAGCATTAGATGCAGATAACAATGGAACAGCTACTAAGTTAACATTAACTAAAGGAGATATCAGTACTTTATTGGGTACTTTAAATGTTCCAGCTGGAGATTCGGTTCAAATTATCTGGACGGTTAAAGCAAGTACAGCAAATGTGAACGAAAATTTATTGGCAAGTAATCCATTCAATTTAAAAATGGTTCGTTTGTTAAATGTTGGTGTACAAAACACAAATTTACAAGATGCTATTAAAGTATATCCAAATCCAACTAATGGTTCTGTTTTCATAGAAACTACGCTTACAAACCCATCGGTATTTATGTTGATGGATGTAAACGGAAAAGTGATTAAACAAGAATCTTTTGTAGGAAATGTGAAAGTGGCATTAGATGAATTAAACGCTGGTGTTTACTTTATCAAAATTAATACAGCAGATAATAGTATTAATTATAAAGTGATCAAACAATAGTTTAAAATATTCCATTCTTTAATGAGTTTGGGTGATGAGGAGCAATTTTTGCTAATCATTGCTCAAACTCATTTTTTTTTAAATATATTCGTCATTGATAAAAGAAAATTCAATTTAAAGCATGAAAAAAACCATTTATTCTCTGATAGTTACGCTAATACTACTAAGCGGAAACGTATCTGCTCAACCTCTGCTTGTATCTCAAATAAATGGACAAAATAAGACCTCAAATACATTAGCTAATATCGATAATGCTGAAACAAATTCTCCATTTAACAAATTAGTTTGGAGCGATGAATTTGATGGATATGGATTGGTGAATAGTGCAAATTGGTTTCATCAAACGCAATTGCCTAATGGATTGAGTTGGTACAATAGTGAATTGCAACATTACACAAATAGTGCGTCTAATTCTTTTCGTAAAAATGGAATTTTAAATATAATAGCTAAAAGAGAAAATTTTACAGATCAAGGACAAACAAAACAATTTACTTCTGCCAGATTAAATTCGAAATTTGCTTTTAAATATGGTAGAGTAGAAGTGCGCGCTAAATTACCTACAGGTGCTGGCACATGGCCCGCCATTTGGATGCTTGGAAAAAATATTATAGAACCTGGCGCTTATTGGTCAAACAATTACGGAACCATCAATTGGCCTGCATGCGGAGAAATAGATATTATGGAACATTGGGGTAGCAATCAAAATGTAATCTCTAGTGCGGTACATCATCCTGTAAATGGAAATTTATCGGTTGGAGAATACATTACTAATGCACAAAACAAACCAAATGTTTCTAACGAATTTAATATTTATGGGCTTGAATGGGATGAACAAAGTATTACTTTTAGTGTGAATGGAATTAACCATTTAACCTATAATCCAATAATAAAAAACCAATACACCTGGCCTTTTGATGCCGAACAATACCTGCTTTTGAATATTGCCATTGAACCCAGAGTAAGCTCTAATTTTGTACAATCAACCATGGAAATTGATTATGTAAGAGTCTATCAAAAAAATGTATTGAACATTGCTAACCAAACGAGTACACCTAAATTTAATTTATATCCAAATCCTGTTACAGACAAATTAACCATAGCACGCAAAGAAAATACTAAGGCTACAGCCGAAATATATTCCATATTAGGGCAAAAACTTTATGCTTGCGAATTGAAAGAAGATAATACAACGATTGATTTAGCTGATTTTCAAAATGGAATTTATTTTGTTTCACTTATTTTGGATACAGGTACTAAAACCTATAAAGTAGTAAAGAAATAAGATTGTTTTAAGCATCTTTTTCTTCTGTTCGGATATTGCGCCTTTTGCCGCCCGTATTAAGTGATATTTCTAAAACCATTTACGATTACTTGAATGTAGATTAAAGCAGTATTTAAAATCTGTGTAAAAGAATTTATTCTTTTACAAATCGATGCACACTGAAGACATCTTTAATGGTTATTCTAATAGAGTAAACGCCAGCAGCTAAATAATCAACATTAACATGGTTCGTATTTAAAGTTGTGTTAACAATTTTTCCGTGCATATCTAAGATCTCTGCTTTATCGGCTGTTTCGCTAAAATATAATATTTCGTTTGCTGGATTCGGATGTATAAAAATTGCCTTAAGATCTGCATTGTTTATGCCAGTACCAACACCGACGTTAACTGTTGCAGAAGCCGAACAACCATTACAATCTGTTGCTGTTACAGAATAAGTTCCTGCAGCAACACCCGTAAGATCTTCTGTAGTTGCTCCGTTAGACCATAGATAAGAAAGGGTGGAAGTATTTTTTCCGTAATGAACTTTAATAAGAGGAGCTCTTGGCGTATTGAGTGGATTTGGAAAATCACCACCTCGTCCAAGTGTAATGGTAAGTTCTCCATTACTTCCCCAAGGTGTAATGCCGGCTACTCCTGTAGCAATAGAATAAGTTAATGTTCCATTAAGTCCTAAATAAAAACCGTAGGTAGCGCCAGCGGGTATGCTTACCGCTGTCATTGGTATGGGTCCACTATAAGATGGCCTTGTTAAAGTTCCTCCCGATGGAACGGTAGCACTTACATAATTAGCCAATGTAATCCAACCATCTTGATTGGTCATGTGAGGAAGATACGAGCCAGGATAATAATATATCCTGTAACTCTTAGCAGTACCATAATAACTTCCATAACTACCTTGAGAAAATCCGGTAATAGTTAATGGCTTTGTTGTCGTATTAATCATATTGAACATGATGCCAGTGGAGCCAGTTGCTGTTCCAAGGTTAGCAGCTAAAACAGTTGGTCTGGTACAATTCGATCCAATAATGGATAAATCTACCGCACCATCTAATGCGCTCGCACTACTTGCCCCAACTACAACTGTTGAAGTAGATACATCACAGAACAAACACGCAGCAGTATCACTAATTGTTGCTTGCGAATTGTAAGCATAAGAAGTGCTGTCTTTACAACCTGCACAAGCAGTATAATTACAATCAACACTCACATTTGCTAATGGATTATAATTACACGATAAAGAATCCATACAACCATATACAACTCCAGCTTGACAAACACTGTTAAGAAAGTTAGGTCTATATAAATTGATAGTCGCTAACATTCGCTGCTTTTGATTTTGCGTAAATATATTTCTGCAATCGGTATAATCCATAAAATTCATAAACATTTCTCCATTAGCTCCCGAATTACATATACTAAAGGTGTTAAAAGGAAATGTAGGACATTCATAAGTTGGATCCGACTTGGTTGGCGTATCAGCACACAAATCATCGCCGCAATTAGATGCTCCATTGGTAGGGCCCCAAACATGGTATAAGCTTAAATAGTGGCCAATTTCATGCGAGATAGTTTTTATAATAAAAGAGTTACCCGATGCAGTGCCAATATCGCCAAACCTGGTATAATCAATTACTACACCATCAGCATTAGCAGGTGCACCCGGAAATGTGGAATAACCATTTAATCCATTTAATTGACAAACCCAAATATTTAAATAATTTGCACTATTCCAACCATTTTTACCTCCATAAGAATTGTATTTTACTGCATCAGTTGCTGGATCAAAATTAACTGCAGTAGTTGGCGTTCTGGTAATGCCAGTGGTGGCATTGCCATTCGAATCTAGGCTGGCAAGACAAAACTCGATTTCGCAATCTGCCGCAACAGCAGCAAAAACAGCAGGAGTGGCTGGAGCATCTGCATTTAATCTTCTATAATCTTTATTTAAAATAGCCATTGCCGATAAAATTTGTGCAGTACTAATATTCTGCGTTGCATTAGCATAAACTACATGCACAACAACGGGAATACTAATGATGCTGCGTTTCTTAGCTTTAGCAGTTGGATTATTTTTAATCCAGTTTTGTAATACTTGCTCATTTTGCAACATTTTATTGGCTAGTTGAGAATCTTTCGTTTTTAAATATTCAAGATATTCCATCGTACCACACTCTTTTTTTTGAGCCGATATAAAAGAATAAAAAAATAAAAATAAAAAGGTAAGTAGTACAACTTTTTTCATGATGTAAAATTTTAAGATGAATAAACCATACTGATTGTATTAGTTTTGTCTTTTAGACAAAAATATTAAGGCAGATAAATAAAAAATTGTAAAAATCGAAAGGGATTTAAATTAGATTTTTAAAACTATCATAGCGCCAGTGCTGAAAATCGGAGAAATCGGAGCTGAGCTGGCTGTCTATAAAATATTGTTTGGGAGAGATGCCTATTGCATCTTTAAAATCTTTACTGAAATGCGCTTGGTCGAAATACTTTAAATGATAGGCAATTTGGGTGAGTGATTCTTCCGATGTTAAGGGGAAATCTAAAGCCTTTTTGATACGATGAATCTTGATTAAGTCTTTAGGCGAAATGCCAACATGTTGATTAAAAAGGTTTCGTAGGGTAGTAGGGGTAATATTTAAGACGGAACTAATATCATCCACTTTATACATATTTTCTTTAGTAATTAAATGGTGTGCTGCCGAAACCCTCTTATCCATTGTTTCAACAAGCAAATTATCTTTCAAAAATAATTCGATGTTGTTCCTAAATTCTTCATCATTTTTGCTTTCACATAAATGCTCATAGAGTTTATTTACTTCTTCTTTTTTAAACAAATCAAACAAATCTGTTCCACTAGTTTTATTAGTAGAAAGAAGTGCGTCTTTTAAAAACAATTGAAGAACATGCGGATAAAAACCAAATGAAATTTCGCGGTAATTGGGGCTCATTTTTAATAATTGAACTTTATCAATGAGTCCGTAAAGATGAATCTTTGACTGCTTTTGCCAACCCTTGTCTGTTTTAATATGGCAGTCGCCTGCTAAAACAACCGTAATACCTAATTCACCATTGGGAACGCAACAATAAATAAATTCTTTAGTTCCATTCGACAAATCATAAATATCGGTTAAGTATTTAGCCGAGAGTGGTTTTGATTGATGATTGATTAATCGAAAATTCAAATAGGTATGAATTAAAATTGTGGGAGAATCTATAAGACGAATCTTGTTAATTAAAGATAGGTATTAAAAAACCGGATTACTCCACTCTTTTTAAATCTAAATCTTGAAAATCGAAGCTAAAGTCAATATTTGGAGAAATTACTTTCATTTTAATCGCTTGGGCTTTACCTGTTTCATCAAAAGTAAACTGGGCAAAGGCATCACAATTCATGGCTTGGTATTCCCATTTTATAGCAAATGTATTTTCGTTGTACAAAGCCATTGGTCCATTTAACTTTGGAGAACGAATACATTTAATCCATAATTGTTTATTTTTTTCAAACACTTCTACTTTGCCAAACCATTTATCGGCATAAATTCCAATAAAGTTTTCATTTTTTACTTTTGAATTTTTTACCAGTTCAACTTGTTCCCAAGTTTTTTTTGTGACACTATCTCCTTCATTTTTATCCTCATTTCTCCAAGCGGATATTTTATCTATCCAAGCATGATCATCTAGGCCCAAATAGCTATCTGCAATGGTGTTGGTAACAGCTGAAAAAAGTCCTTCACCACCATTTTCGGTATTAGTTAAAATGACAATACCTAAATTTAAATCGGGATACAGGGTTACTTTAGATAGCATTCCAGGTAAGGCGCCAGTATGCGAAACTTTTAATTTTCCATTTGCATCTGATAAAAACCAACCCAAGCCATAACCATTAAAATGAGAATTGTATCTAGGATTTAGATTTGTTTCTAAGACCGTATGTATGCGCCACATTTCTTGGTGATTTTTTAAAGAGAACAAAGGCGTTTTTAAATCTTTTCCATACATACCTTTATTTAAACGCACAATCATCCATTTTGACATATCTACCACATTAGATACCATGCCGCCAGCTGCATCTGCCATTCCTATATCATATTTAGCAATTGTTTTGATGCTACCTGATTCGGATGAATGAGGCGTTGCCCAATTGTTTTGATTTTTATATACCTCGCCAACTACCGTATTATTCATTTGTAAAGGTTCTATAATTCGCTTTTGCACAAATAATTCATAACTCATGCCACTGGCTCTTGCAATAACTTCTCCAGCCACCATGTATAATAAATTATCGTAATCAAACTGTGTTCGAAAATCTGATACAGGTTTAAAATATTGAAAGCAGCCAATCACATCTTTAATGGTAAAGTCCGAACCATCTGGAAAAAACATTAAATCGCCGGCACCTAAACCAAGTCCGCTGCGATGCGTTAACAAATCTTGAATATTAAAATGCTCGGTAACATAATCATCATACATTTTAAATTCAGGAATATGAGTGATTACTTTATCTGTCCATTTTATTTTTCCTTCCTCTTCTAAAATTGCAAGCGCAGTGGTGGTAAAGGCTTTGGTATTAGAGGCAATCTGAAAATTAGTATCGTCATTAACGGCTATTTTAGTATTTACATCGGTTACACCATAACCTTTTGCATGAAATACTTTTCCATCTTTTACCACGGCAACGGCAGCACCTGCTACTTTAAATTTTAGCAAGGCATTGGTCACTAAGGAATCAATTTGTGAAGACGAAATTTGTGGAGATGTTACTTGCGCAAAAATGCTAGATGGAACTAAACAAATCAAAAACAAGTATTTTAGTAAGGTGGATTTTTTTTTCATTTTTCGGAATTTTAGCATAATTCGTTTAGCTAAAAATAAGGCTTTTAAGCGAGATAAAATATATTTGTTAGATTCATAAAACTCATCATCTGTTATAAATCAAAAAAAAGATGTCAACAGCTGAACTCAATAAAACGAAACTTGATTTGATTGCTTGGATTAATCGGCTATCAGAT
>CAJBBN010000173.1 GCA_903951325.1 uncultured bacterium | reverse complement strand
CCTTCACCAGTTGCAGGAACTTTGGTAAAAACATTGTTTAATGAAGGTGATGTAGTAAAAGTGGGTGCCGTAATTGCAATTATTGAAACCGAAGCCGGTGCTGTAGCAGCTGCACCTGCGGTGCAAGCTCCAGTAGCTGTGCCAACTGCAATCCCAGGAATTGCCTTAACCGAAGCAATATCAGATAGTCCAAGAATTTCGAATGCAGAAAACAGATTTTATTCTCCATTAGTTAAAAGTATTGCGGCTAGCGAAGGATTAGCTCAACATGAATTAGATAGCATTGCTGGATCGGGTAACGATGGTCGTGTAACTAAAAACGATATATTAAATTATTTAAGTAATAGAAAAGCTGGAACACCGCAAACGGCTCCAACACCTGCTGTGGCAGCAGCTCCAGCTCCTGTAGCAGCGGCTCCAACTCCAGTAGCAGCAAGTGTTTCTGAAATTAAAATCAATACACCGAATGTAACAGTTCATGCAGGCGACGAAGTCATAGAAATGGATCGCATGAGAAAACTCATTGCAGACCATATGGTTATGAGTAAGCATGTTTCTCCTCATGTTACTTCATTTGTAGAAGCCGATGTAACCAACATTGTTAGGTGGAGAGAAAAGATTAAAAAAGATTTCGAGAAAAAAGAAGGAGAGAAAATTACTTTTACGCCAATTTTTATTGAGGCATTAGTTAAAACAATCAAAGATTTTCCAATGATCAATGTTTCTTTAAATGGAACACAAATCATCAAAAGAAAAAATATCAATATCGGAATGGCGGCTGCATTGCCTTCTGGAAATTTAATCGTTCCAGTAATTAAAAATGCAGATCAAATGAATTTAGTTGGCATCACTAAAGTGGTGAACGATTTAGCCAATCGTGCAAGAAATAATAAATTAACTCCAGATGAAATTTCGGGCGGAACCTATACTTTAACCAATGTGGGTTCTTTCGGAAATGTAATGGGAACGCCTATTATCAATCAACCTCAAGTAGCTATTATGGCAGTTGGTGCGATTAGAAAAATGCCAGCAGTAATTGAAACGCCAGATGGCGATATGATTGCTATCAGACATAAAATGTACTTATCACATTCTTACGATCACCGAATTGTAGATGGTGCTTTAGGTGGACAATTTGTTCGTCGTTTTGCAGATTACTTAGAAGCATTCGACACTAATAGAGTTTTATAAATATAGGCTTTCGAGTAATTTATCTAAGTACTAACTGAACGGTATTTCTACTTCTTTGTTCAATTAATACTTCTTTGTTTTTACTGATTTCGTCTATGCTTGCTTGATTATAATGCCTTAAGGTGATTAAGGAAAGCGATTCATTATAATAAACCTTAAAATCTGATTTTAATACGGCAATTATTTGATTCAATTTTTCTTCGTGGTAATCAAAGCAACAAGTCCAAGTCATGGCAGAATTTTGCATGGTATTAATTTTGATATTTGCTTTTGCAAAATGTCCTAAAATGGTACTTAAGTTTTGTTCAGAAATAAAAGAAAAATCCCTACTTGAAATACTCATTAAAACTTGCTCCTTTTTTACAATAATGGTAGGAATGGAGTAAGTCATTTTTTCAAATTGTCCAATATGAGTGCCCGTTCCGGCATGATCTAAAAACGGTTTTACAAACAAGGGGATAAGCTTGTTTTGTAAGGGTTTTATCGTTTTAGGGTGAATCACAGTTGCACCATAATAAGTCATTTCTAGCGCTTCTGAATAGGGAAGGCGTTCGAATTTTTCGGTATGCGGAAATAATTTAGGATCGGCATTTAATACGCCATCCACATCTTTCCAAATGGTAACCGATGTGGCATTTAAACAGGCAGCAAAAATGGCTGCAGAATAATCGGAACCTTCGCGACCTAAAGTTGTGGTAAAATTTTCGGAAGTACCACCAATAAATCCTTGGGTAACAATCATTTTATCGGATAATAATTTCGGAAAATCTTGTTGAATTAAGGCGCTAGTTTCTTCCCAATTTACTGTTCCTTCTTGGTAATTATTATCTGTTTGAATATAACTTCTGGCATCTACCCAAATGCATGGTAATCCAGTGTAGTTAAGGTATGCAGCAATAATTTTAGTGGATAATATTTCGCCTAGCGATACAATTTGGTCGTATATAAATGCGCTGTTTTCGTGAGGGGGTTCTTCTAATATCCAATCTAATTCTACAAATACATTTTCAATTTCATTGATTAAATCGGTATTGTTTTCTGCAAATAAATCATGGATTATTTGTAGGTGCATTTGTTTAATAGAAAGCACTTGTGAACCTAAATCTGCACCAGCATTTTTGAAGCTTTTGCAAACTTCTTCTAAGGCATTGGTAGTTTTTGCCATCGCAGAAACCACCATAACGGTTTCTTTGGTGCTTTGCTTACTAAGTAAAACGCTAATGTTTTTAACTGCTTCGGCATCTTTAACAGATGCGCCTCCAAATTTAAATACTTGCATTTGATGAGTTGATTTGTTCGGTTGTTAAACTACAGTTGATCCATTCTGAATCAAAACTGCTTGCATATTTTTCATAAAATTGAATTGCTTTTTCGTTCCAATCAAGCACTTGCCATACAATTCCTTTTAATTCTTTTGTTTTAGCTTCTTCAATTAATTGATTCATTAATAGTGTACCAATGCCTTTGCCTCTAGCATTTTCGGTTACTAAAATATCTTCTAAATACATTCTGCTTCCTTTCCAAGTAGAATAGCGAATGTAATATAAGGCAAATGCATCAATTTGTTTGTGTTCATTTTCATGAACAAAAGCCCACCACACGGGGTTTTCAGCAAATCCGGCGCTTTGCATTTCTGCTAAAGTTACACTTACTTCATTTGGTGCTTTTTCAAAAACAGCCAACTCTTTAATCAAAGTTAAAATGCTTGGACAATCCGAAATTACTGCTCGTCTGATCATTTATAATTAATTTCTTGGCACAATTTTAATTTCTTCTTCTCTTACTTGTTTGTTTTTTCTAAATGGACGGATAATTAATCGGGTACCATTATCGTAACTAAAGTAATTCCAAATCCAATTTATTAAAACTATTAATTTATTTCTAAAACCTACTAAAAATAATAGATGTAAAAACATCCAAACAAACCATGCAAATACACCCTGAAACCTAATGAGTGGTAAATCGACCACAGCTTTATTTCTGCCTATGGTAGCCATTGCGCCAAGGTCTTTAAATTTAAAAGCAGTTAAGGGTCTATCGTTTACAATATTGATGATATTATGCGCAAGGTTTTTGCCTTGTTGTATGGCAGCTTGTGCCACACCCGGATGTCCATTAGGATAGTCTTCTGATTGCATCGCACAAACATCGCCAATAGCAAATATATGTTCGTAACCAATCACCGTATTGTATTGATCAACTATTAATTTACTTCCTCTTTCGGTTAAATCGCTGTCTAATCCAGCAATAGTAGCCGCCTTTACGCCAGCAGTCCATATTAAATTTGAAGTATTTATAATAACCCCACTTTCTAAGCTTGCGTTTAAGCTATTATAGCTCTTCACAGAATCATTTGTTCTTACCCGCACTCCCATTTCTATTAGAAACTCTTCGGCGCGTTTAGAAGCCTGCTCAGACATGCCGTTTAATAACCTAGGCGCTCGCTCTATGATATTAATTTGCATTTTACTCAGATCTAAATCTGGGTAATCATTTGGTAAAACATGTAATTTTAATTCTGCCAATGCGCCGGCTGTTTCAACGCCAGTAGGGCCTCCACCAACAATCACAAAATTTATTAATTGTGCTTGCTCAGCTGGTTTATCTTTTAATAATGCCTCTTCGAAATTTTGCAAAATCAAACTTCTTAAATTCAATGCCTCTGGAATACTTTTCATTGGCATCGAATTATCTTTGATTTCTTGATTGCCAAAAAAGTTTGTTTTAGATCCGGTAGCTATTACTAAAAAGTCGTAAGAAATTTCGCCAATACTGGTTAAAATGGTTTTCTTTTCGGGCTGAATTAAATCTACCCTTGCTAATCTTACAATAATATTTTGATGGTGCTTAAATATTTTACGCAATGGAAATGCAATGGAATCTGGTTCTAAACCGCCAGTAGCTACTTGGTATAATAAGGGTTGAAAAGTATGGTAATTATGTTGATCTAAGACCAATACTTGTACCTCTTTATTCCTTAATTTTTTGGCAACTTGAATACCTCCAAAGCCACCACCAATAACAATTACACGGGGAAAAGATGTTTCAGGAATTTCTAGGGCCATAGCTTTTAATCAAAAAAGGCCCATCGTTAGATGGGCCTTTTAAATATAATTGATCAATTAAGATTTATTGATATTTTTTTTATTGAATTCAACAATTACTGGAGATGCAACACAAATAGAAGAGTAAGTTCCAAATATTACACCTACTAATAAGGCGAATGAGAATCCTCTAATAACTGCTCCACCGAAAATAAACAATACGAGTAATACGAATAATACGGTTAATGCAGTAATAATAGTTCTACTCAATGTGCTATTGATCGCATCGTTAATTACCTCATCCATTTTATCTGTTTTAGCATGGTGTAGGTTTAAGAACTCTCTGATACGGTCAAATACTACGACTGTATCTGTTACAGAATAACCCACAACGGTTAATATAGCTGCTATAAATGCTTGGTCAATATCTAATGAGAAAGGTAAGTAACCATTAAATAAAGAGAAGAATGATAGTACTAAAAGCACATCATGTGTTAAAGCAACTAATGCAGCAATACTATATTGCCATTTTCTAAATCGAATGAAAATATATAATGCAATAATAATAATCGAGAAAATTACGGCGTAAACAGATTTCGTTTTGATGTCGTTTGCAATAGTAGGACCTACCTTTTGTGAACTCACCACTTCGGCATTTCCAGCGTTAAGACTTACTAAACCTTCTTTTAAAACTGATTCCACTTTTGCATCAGTTTCATCCGATTTTTCATCAATTAAATAAGAAGTTGTAATTTTTAAAGTATTGTCGTTACCAAAAGTTTTTACGTCTGTAGTGCTTGCAAATGCTTTATCTAAAGCCTCTCTAGCGTCATTTGCTAATACTGATTTCTCAAAACGAACTACATAAGTACGACCACCTTTAAAGTCAACACCTAAGCTGAATCCTCTAGTAAACATAGAGATTAAACCAGCTAAAATGATTGTTCCAGAAATTAAGTAAAATACTTTTCTATTTTTTACAAAGTTGAAATTTGCGTTTTTAAATGTATTTGCACTAAATGGATTAGAGAATTTAATCATTTTATCTTTATTCAACATCCATTCAAAAATTAATCTTGTAATGAAAATAGAAGTAAATAACGATGTTAAAATACCAATGATTAAAGTTGTTGCGAATCCTAAAATTGGACCAGAACCAAACAATGCCAATACAACACCCGATAAGAAGGTAGTTAATTGAGAGTCTAAGATAGAAGGTAGCGCATGTTTGAAACCATCTGAAATGGCTATTCTTAGCGATTTACCATGGGTTAATTCTTCTCTTACACGTTCGTAAATTAATACGTTAGCATCTACCGCCATACCCAATGTTAACACGATACCGGCAATACCTGGTAAGGTTAATACTGCACCTAATGATGCTAATACACCCATTAAGAAAAACACGTTTACAAATACCGCAAGGTTGGCTACAAAGCCCGCATTGTTGTAATAAGCAACCATGAATAATAACACTACAATTAAACCTAAAATACTTGACATTAAACCATTGTTGATGGCTTCTTTACCTAATGAAGGACCTACAATTGCTTCTTCAACAATTTTAGCTGGAGCCGGAAGTTTACCTGCTTTTAATACGTTGGCTAAATCTTTTGTTTCGTTAACGGTAAAGCTACCAGAGATGGTAGAAACACCACCACCAATTTCATTCTGAACCGTAGGAGCAGAGTATACCGTGTTATCTAATACAATAGCAATAGAGCGTTTGTTATCTTTATCTGCAGCAGCTTCTGCCGTCATGCGCTTCCAAGTTTTTGAACCTTCCGAATTCATTACCATCACTACTTCAGGTAAACCTTTTTGGTCAATGTCTGCGCGTGCATCCACAATTACATCACCTTCTAATGGTGCTTTGCCATCTCTAGTGTTTGTTTTAATGGCATATAATTCAAAAATATTGTTTTCGTTGATTGCCTTTACCGCCCACAAGAATCTAACATTTGTAGGGAAATTAGCTCTTACTTCTGGCATTGCTAAAATAGCATTTACCCTTGCCGTATCTTTTTGTTTAGCTAAACCAATAACAGGGCCTTGTTGTAATATTTGTTGGCCTTGCTCATCTTGTGCAAGATTTGGAGTTAAAATAGCAAATAAAGGATTGTCTTTTGCGAAGTTTTCGAATGATTGATCTTTTTTAGCAGTGTCTTTGCCTGCAGTATCTTTACTAACCTTACTTAATAAAGCTAAATCATTTGTAGCAGTATCTTTTTTAGTTTCTGTTTTACTAGCAGATGCTACAGCAGTTGTATCGGTTGATTTTGAACTAACTGATAATTTGCCTTTTAATGCTGCATTGGCTTTATCTAAACTTCCGAAAATTTCTACGTTTGCGTATACATCCCAAAATTCTAATTGTGCCGAACCTTGTAATAATTTTCTAACACGCTCTGGTTCTGTAACACCAGGTAATTCAATTAATACGCGGTTACTACCTTGTTGTAATTGAATGTTTGGTTGCGTTACACCAAATTTATCGATACGAGTTCTAAGAATATTGAATGAACGATCAATTGCACTTTCAGATTCTGTACGAAGCACTTTTAATACTTCTTCGTTTGTAGAACTATTGGTGATTCTTGGACTATTCTCTTTAGTTGCAAACAATGTTGCTAACCTAACATTTGGCTTTAATTCGTTATATGCTTCATAGAATAAAGAGATATAATCTTTTTGAGATTTAATACTTCTTTGTTCTGCTACTACTAATGCTTTATTAAAAGCAGTATCTGTACTGTAATTTGCCATAGAACGAATAAGATCTTTTAAAGAGATCTCCATGGTTACGTTCATACCGCCTTTTAAGTCAAGACCTAAATTTAATTGCAATTGCTTACATTCTTGGTAACTGAACTTTGCAAAACCTAAATTGTAAACAACTTCTGTTTGCATCGAATCCAAATACGCTTTTTCTTTTAATGGATCACCATTTGCAAATTCTTTAGCATCTTTTTCTACACCACTCGAAATAAAAGTAAATGAAAGAGAATAAACACATGCAATTGCCAAAGCAATTGTAAAAAATCTAATAGCACCTTTTCCCTGCATAATTTCTAAATAATAAATTGATTAATATGATTAAATTCCTTGTTTTTTAATACTTACAAGCTTGCAAAGCTAATTATTTTTTTAATTTATTAAAGCACAAATTACCTTGCAATGCAATTATTATTGATTTGCATAAGTAGTTCATTACTAAGTAAATAAGTAATAATGAAAACCTTGATTTAAGCTAAAAAAATAAGGGTTTAAGCTTATATGCTTGTATATTAAGCAATTAAGCTTTATTTAGAAAGAAACATTCTTAACTGATATGCCAGCTGTTCGATGTCTTTTTTTATTTCTTGATTGTTATGAATCACCACATCACAAACTGGTTGATAGGGTAATAGGTATTTATCAAAAGCGGGCATTACGTGGTTATGCCATTGGTATAATACCGTTTCCATGTTCAAGCCTCTTTCCAATTGATCTCTTTCAATTCGACGCGTTAATTTAATATCATGATCGGCATCGATAAATATTTTCAAGTCAAAAGCCTTAAATAATTCTTGAAAATGAAAAATAAATAAACCTTCGATGACCACAATTGGAGCAGGATTAATGGTTAATTCTTTTGGTTTGGCGTCTGGATTGTTAAAGGTATATTCTAATTTTTTAACGGGCTTGCCTGATAATAAACTTTGTATGTCTGCCATTAATTTCTCTTGATCTATCCCATCTGGTAAATCATAATTAATTTGACCATTCTCATCAATATGTTGTTCCGCTTGAGGTTTATAGTAATGATCTTGAGAGATTAAGCAAATTTCATCTGCATTGAAATGATTTAATAAGGCATTGAGTAAATAAGTTTTACCCGATGCGCTACCGCCTGCAATGCCAATTAAATAGGGTTTAACTAAATTCATTACTTAGGTGAAGCGTAAGTGAGGTTGACTTTAAATTTTGGTTCGGTGGCATCTATTAAACTAGCTGCAGCTTTCGATAAAAGAATCACCAAGTTTTCGTTTTCAATGGCGTTAGGAATGGTGCCAATTATTTTCACATAAACCATTTTACCGGTTGAAGGATTACTCACTTTCATAATGGTTCCAATTACAGCAGAATTATGTAAAGCAATAGATTTTTTTGGGTTTGAATTTTTATCATTTATCCAACCGGCAAGTCCAGTTTCGTTGACTTCTTTACTGTTTTCGTATGAATAATTTTTAGCGGTAATTACAGGGCTATTCTCTTTTACTGGAGCAGTTTTAGGCTCAATAGCCACTGGAGTTTTCACCTCTTTTTTAAGGGCAATGGTTGGACTTGAAATACCTGTAGTTTTTTCAGATTTTACTAAAAGCGTTTGCCCAACTTTAATATTTCCATCAGATAAATTATTTATTGATTTAATTTCTGATAAAGTAATTTGGTATTTGCGTGCAATGGCAGATAGGGTTTCGCCTTTTAATACTTTATGCTGAATGCTTTGATTTGTTTTTTTAGTCGTGCTTACTTTAACACTGCTTAAGTTTTGCGTGGTGGGTACTTTTAATACCTGACCTAATTGCAAGCCGGTAGTTGTTAAATTATTTGCCTCTTGAATAGCAGTAGCGCTGGTATGATATTTTCTTGCAATAGCATATAAGCCCTCGCTTTTCTCAACTTTATGTAAAATATAATTTTCTGTATTTGTTTTTTCAATACCAATCGAATCAATAGCAGCATTGGCTGCAAAATTGGAAACTAAAAGTACTAGCATTAAGGCTAATTTTTTCATGGCACTAAGGTAGTTTTTTATGCTTTTAATTCGATAATTTCTATGGTATTTTTTTCTTTTAAAAGCAGAAGGTAATCGTGAATCACCATAAAATAATCATTTTCGAGACTTAAGTCTTGAATTTCTGTTGCCCTCCATTCATAAATAACCGCTTTATTTAAGCTTACTTTTAAATGAAAAGCGGTGTTTAATGTTGCCGAAATATCAAAGGCTTTATGTTCTATGTTTAATAGATTAGCCGAAGAGCTAGTGGGCAATTTTAAATGATCAGTTCCGATTGGATCTATTGTTAAATCTTGTAAAATTTCGTTTTTATCGAAGGCCATTATGTCGAATTTTTTAGGTTCGAT
>CAJBBN010000172.1 GCA_903951325.1 uncultured bacterium | reverse complement strand
GAATTATAAATTCTTGATAATCAGTATATTATAAATTTTATATATTGAATTATATTCACATGTTTATAGGATGCACAAACCTTAAATTCATATTTTATCGACTCTTTCTTAATTTCCTTACCTTTAAATAAAATCCTTACGCTTTGATCAGTATCCTTATCCCTGTTTTTAATACTAATTGCACACAATTAGTAAAGCAATTACAAACGCAATGCGAATTGACGGGATTGGTCTATGAAATAATTATTGCCGACGATGCTTCTACCAATCAGGAAATAAAATCGACTAACAGTGCATTAGCTAGTATTAAAAATGTTCAATACATTGAATTAACAAACAACATTGGTCGTTCGGCCATTCGCAATTACTTAGCATCAATAGCTAAACAAACCTATTTATTGTTTATCGATGATGACATGGCAATGGTGGACGAGGAATACATTAAGCGCTATGCCAATGTAATGGAGAGCGATGAGGTGATTTATGGTGGTTTAGTTTATCCTACTTATTACAAAGAAACCGCATTACTTAGAGAAACTTTTGGTAACGAAAGAGAAATAAAATCGCTTGCCGAAAGATTAAAATCACCTGCACAAAATATTGCTACTTGTAATTTAGTCGTAAAAAAATCTGTTTTTGAAGCAATAAAATTTAACGAATCGATTAAGCAATATGGTTGGGAGGATAATTTATTCGCCCTACAATTAGCCCAAAAAGGAGTAAAAATTGCTCATATTAATAACCCACTTTTACATACCGGAATAGAAAGCAACGAGGTTTATTTAGCAAAAACAATCATCGCTTGCAAAACCTTAGCCAGCTTGGTATTGAGCGAACAATACAAACTCGAATTACAATCCATAAAACTATATCGTGCGTATCAAAATTTAGCTAAATTAAATTTGATTGGGCTGTTTTGTTTTTGCTTTAAAATAATTAAAACAGGAATAGAAAATCATTTATGTGCTAAGCAGCCAAATTTAATTTACTTTGATTTATGGAAATTATATCAATTGGCAATGGCATTAAATAGCAACCACACCTCGGTAAATCATCAATAATTTTTGAGATTCTTTTTGCCAATTATATTCCAATTTTGCATTTTCACAATTCGCAACTAATCTGGCATGCAACTGCTCATCAGTTAATAATGAATTAATGGCCTGAACTAGGTTTTGTGTAGTTAAATCGCACATGACAGCCACTTCGTATTTATTATTAATTTGAAGATATTCAGGGAAATTATTTGTTATAGATGGTAAATGGGCATGTATATAATCAAAACATTTATTGTTGAGCGAGTAATAATAACTCAAACCTAAATTCTCCGAAACATTGATTCCAATATAAGCGTTTTGGGTAATGGGATTTAAATTTTCTGGTGCAATAAATCCTTTAAAAATAATTTTTTCTTGTAACTGAAGTGTTTGTACTTGCGTTCTCAATTCTTCGCTTAGGTCGCCTTCTCCAACTAATACTAATTTGCAATCTACCCATTGCATGGCTTCAATTAATTGCGCTAAACCCCTACCCTTGTTAAGTGCGCCTTGATATAAAATATAGCGTTCTTTATTAATTGTTGAATCTGCTGTAACAGGCTGATCTAATAGGTATGGCACATTTCGAATGGTTTGAAAACGCGTTTGATATTTGGCTTCGAATAATTGTGCAATAGAATCACTAACTGTATAACAATGCTTTAATTTAGGCACAATAAATTGTTCGATAGCTTGCCAAATTTTTTGAGTAAATGGTCTATTGATTACTTCTGGCACTTCTGTAAAATACTCGTGCGCATCGTACACACAGGGTTTTGATTTAATTCTTGAAACCAAATAACAAGGTAAAATAGTGTCTAAATCAATTGCATTAACAATATCAAAAGCATTAAAAAGTAAATAAAAAAACAAACGAATATTGAATTCTATATAAAAAAACTTTCCTTTATCAAAAAAGCAATTTAACCTGTGTTGCTTGTAAATAGTTGGTTTAAAAGGCAAAGAATGCTTTCTATTTCGACCTAATAATAGCACATCGTAGCCTGCATTTGCTAAGGAAGTAGCAATTTTATGCATGCGTTGATCGTAAGTAATATCGTTAGTTATGGTTAATATGATCTTTTTCAAGGAGGCCTTTTTGTGTAATTATCACTTCGTTTTTGTTAGCATATTGTATCAAACCTTCTTCTGCGAATATTTGGATTTGAGCCAATACGGCTTGTTCTG
>CAJBBN010000171.1 GCA_903951325.1 uncultured bacterium | reverse complement strand
TAATTGGTTCGGTAGCTCAGCTGGATAGAGCAACGGTTTTCTAAACCGTAGGTCATAGGTTCGAATCCTATCCGGACTACAATTAGTACAAAACCTTCCCTACCGGAAGGTTTTTTTGTTTTATGCATCATTTTTGTTTGCTTACACTCTTGTTATTAGCTTTAATTTAGCTTAAAATCAATATTTTTTTTGGAGGTCGTATCGGAAATACTATATTTGCAACCCGCCGGTGAGATGCCTGAGAGGCCGAAAGGAACAGTTTGCTAAACTGTCGTACGGGTAACTGTACCGAGGGTTCGAATCCCTCTCTCACCGCAAGCTTTAAGCCCAATTCTTTCAGAATTGGGCTTTTTGTTTTAAAAAAAATCTTGAAACGCTAGTTTCAAAAGGTTTTTTTTAAAACAAAAAGCCCCCCAAACAGCGCAGCTGTTTGGGCTTAAAGCTTGATCCACCAAAGGTGCCCAAGGGATCAGCGGAGCGAAGCGGAGCTAATCCCGAAAACAGCGAAGCTGTTGAGGAAGGGATCAGTGGAGCTAATCCCGAAAACAGCAGCGCAGCTGCAAAAAAACTCAAGGCATTACAAAAACGAAGAAAGACAAACACCCGCAGCGATGCTGCATTAATCTGCGAAGCAGATTACACAATCGGCGTAGACGATTGTGCAGCAACGCAGTTGCTGAAAGCGAGCGCAGCGAAAGCAACGCAGTTGCTGAAAGCAAAGCGAGCACCGCGAGCGAGCAAGCTCCTTGAAAATCAAACCATAACCACTTATTTGAAAAAAGAATTGCGTCCACGATAAATTTTCTTACATTTGCAACCTTAAATAACAGTTCGGGGCGTAGCGTAGTCCGGTCATCGCGCCTGGTTTGGGACCAGGAGGTCGCAAGTTCGAATCTTGCCGCCCCGACACAAAAATCAAAGCTTGCATTTTGCAGGCTTTTTTTGTTTAATCAAGGCTGAAAATTAAAGCTAGCAGCCGTAGTTTTTAAGCAGCAAAGCCCTTCCGATTGGCAAAATATCCTATCTTTGCGGCTGAATGAAAAATATTAGAAACTTTTGTATTATCGCACACATCGACCATGGTAAAAGTACTTTGGCCGATCGACTTTTAGAATTTACCGAAACCATTTCCAAAAGAGATGCGCAAGCACAATTGCTTGACAATATGGATTTGGAACGCGAAAGAGGTATCACTATTAAAAGTCATGCGATTCAAATGAATTATCATTTAAATGGAGAGCAATATGTTTTTAATTTAATTGATACACCAGGGCACGTAGATTTTTCATACGAAGTGTCGAGATCGATTGCTGCTTGTGAAGGAGCCCTTTTAATTGTCGATGCATCACAAGGAATTCAAGCGCAAACAATTTCTAATTTATACTTAGCCTTAGAAAACGATTTAACCATCATTCCTATTTTAAATAAGATGGATTTACCTGGTGCAATGCCAGAAGAAGTAAAAGATCAAATCGTTGATTTAATTGGATGTGATAGAGATGATATTATTCCTGCATCTGGTAAAACAGGTTTAGGCGTTGATAAAATTTTAGAGGCCGTAGTGGCTAGAATACCTGCTCCCGTTGGAGATGCAACTTTACCATTACAAGCATTAATTTTCGATTCTGTATTTAATTCTTTCAGAGGTATCATTGCTTATTTCAAAGTTGTCAATGGAGAAATTAAAAAAGGTGATAAAGTAAAATTTGTCGCAACTGGTAGCGAATACAATGCAGATGAAGTTGGTGTATTAAAATTAAATCAAGAACCTCGTGCCAAATTATCAACTGGCGATGTTGGATATATTATTTCTGGAATTAAAGAAGCGCGTGAAGTTAAAGTAGGCGATACCATTACACATGTTGCAAATCCAGGCGAAGCCATTCAAGGATTTGAAGATGTAAAGCCAATGGTATTTGCTGGAATTTTTCCGGTAGAAACAGATGATTTTGAAGAGCTTAGAGAAGCCATGTTTAAATTACAATTAAACGATGCATCTTTAGTATTTGAGCCAGAATCATCGGCGGCATTGGGTTTTGGCTTTAGGTGTGGTTTTCTGGGCATGTTGCACATGGAAATTATTCAAGAGCGTTTAGAAAGAGAATTCAACATGACTGTTATTACTACAGTGCCTAACGTTTCTTATATAGCATACAGCACTAAAGGAGATGAATTTCAAGTGAATAATCCATCCGATTTACCCGATCCAAGTAAATTAGATTCGGTAGAAGAACCTTATATCAAAGCCACCATCATTACTAAATCTGAATTTGTAGGACCTGTGATGTCTCTTTGTATTAACAAACGTGGATTCATCGTTAATCAATCTTATTTAACATCCGAAAGAGTTGAATTAATTTTTGAAATGCCAATGGGAGAAATCGTGTTTGATTTTTACGATAGATTAAAAACTATTTCTAAAGGATATGCATCTTTTGATTACCATCAAATTGGTTATCGTAAATCGGACTTAGTAAAAATGGACATTCGTTTAAACAGCGAGCCTGTAGATGCCTTGTCTAGCTTAATTCACAGAAGTAACTCTTTCGATTTTGGAAAAAAGATTTGTGAAAAATTAAAAGAACTTATTCCGCGACAACAATTTGAAATTATAATTCAAGCTTCTATTGGTGCAAAAATTATTGCAAGAGAAACAGTAAAAGCATTACGTAAAGATGTAACTGCAAAATGTTATGGTGGTGATATTTCACGTAAAAGAAAACTATTAGAAAAACAAAAAGAAGGAAAGAAAAGAATGCGCCAAGTAGGTAATGTAGAAATTCCACAATCTGCTTTTATGGCTGTATTAAAACTAGACTAATTAATAAAATGGAATTACTTGACGGCAAAAAAATAGCAACAGCAATTAAATTAGAAATTGCAGCAGAAGTAGCACAAATGAGGGCTTCGGGTATGCGAGCACCAAATTTAGTCGCTATACTTGTTGGTAACGATGGCGCAAGTGAAACCTATGTCAATAGCAAAGAAAAAAATTGCAAAGAGGTTGGATTCGACTCGAGTATCATTAGATACGATGCAAACATTACAGAAGATTTTTTACTAGCAAAAATTAAAGAAATAAATCAAGACGATCGAATTGACGGTTTAATTGTACAACTCCCCTTGCCTGCGCATATTTCTGTAGCAAAAGTAGTAGAAACTATAGATCATAAAAAAGACGTAGACGGATTTCATCCAATCAATATTGGTAGAATGAATAAAAATCTACCTTGTTTTATTTCTGCTACACCGAATGGTATTATGATGCTATTGGATCGTTATAAAATTGCAACTGCAGGAAAGCATTGTGTAGTGATTGGCCGTAGTCAAATTGTAGGTTCGCCAATGAGTATTTTAATGTCTTTAAACGCAGAGCCTGGCAATTGCACGGTTACTTTATGTCATAGCAAAACACCAGATATTAAAAAATATACACTCGATGCAGATATTGTAATTGTTGCCATTGGCAAGAAAAACTTTTTAACAGCAGACATGGTAAAAGATGGCGCTGTAATTATCGATGTAGGTATGAATAGAGAAAATTCAACCGAAACAAAATCCGGATACAAATTATTTGGCGATGTCGACTTCGAACAAGTGAAAACAAAAGCTGCTTATATTTCTCCTGTTCCAGGTGGTGTAGGTCTGATGACTATTGTTTCACTTTTGAAGAATACTTTATCGGCAGCTAAAAAAGAATATTATCAATAAAAAAAATGCAAAATAATATCCCAGAAGACGGCTCTTTATTACCTGTAATGGAATCTTTTTACACCATTCAGGGCGAAGGATATCATTCGGGTAAAGCTGCTTATTTTATTCGACTAGGAGGATGTGATGTGGGCTGTCATTGGTGTGATGTAAAAGAATCGTGGGATGCGTCTATTCATCCACTCACTCCTATTCAAACAATAGTAGACCAAGCATTACAACACCCTTCTAAGGCCGTGGTTATTACTGGAGGCGAACCCTTATTATATAATTTAACACCATTAACAGCTGCTTTAAAAGCAAATGGAATTCAAATATTTTTAGAAACTTCTGGCGCTTATCCTTTATCAGGAAATTTTGATTGGATTTGTTTATCACCAAAAAAATTCAAAGAGCCTATGCTAGGCATCATGCCTGTAGCTGGCGAATTAAAAGTAATTGTTTTTAATCAATCCGATTTTGAATGGGCCGAAAAATTTGCCGCTCAAGTAAATAAAACATGTAAATTGTATTTACAACCCGAATGGAGTAAATCAAAAGAAATGACGCCTAAAATCATTGAATATGTAATGAAAAACCCACAATGGGAAATTTCTTTGCAAACCCATAAATTTTTGAACATCCCCTAATCGCTTATTCAGCATTCGAGATAAAATAGTATCTTTAATTTTATCACCTATGAAAAAAATCCTATTGCTTATTTTATTTTTTGTACAAAGCAGTTTGTTTGCACAAGAGAAATATACCAGCAGCAATACCCGTGCAATTGGCGCCTACGAAAGGTCAACTGTTTATTTAGGACAGAAACTCTATAATACTGCTTTAAAAGATTTACAAATAGCCGTTGGCATTGATCCAAATTTTTTAGAGGCTCATTATCGAATGGGAGATATTTTAAAAATATTAGGTAGGTATGACGAAGCCAAAACCAGCTACCTTAAAGTAATTGAACAACCCAATACCTTTAAAAATATAAATTTTTCTTTAGCAGAATGTTATGCCTTTCAAGCTAATTATGATTCGGCTTATCCGCTATTTCAATCTTATTCCAGTACACCCGATTTATCAGATAATCGAAAAAAAACATTGGCAAAATATTTAAGAGATTGTGAATTTAGTATCGAAGCGGTTCAACAACCAGTGCCATACGATCCCATTAATTTAGGCTCTAACATCAATACGCAATACCAAGAATATTTACCTGCAATTACCGCAGACGATCAAACCATCATTTTTACTCGTAGGGCAAATACAGAAGATTTTTTTATTGCCCAAAAAAATGAAGACAGCTGGAACCCTTCTATGCCTTTAAGTAGCGCCATTAACACACCCGGCAACGAAGGCGCACAATGCATCTCACCAGATGGACAATATTTATTTTTTGCTGGCTGTGGTAGAGCCGATGGCTTAGGAAAATGCGATATTTATTATGCAAAAAAAGTTGGCGACAAATGGTCGAGTCCACAGAATTTAGTTACACCTATAAATAGTCAATATTGGGAATCGCAACCCACTATTTCTGCCGACGGAAAAACACTTTATTTCGTCAGTGACCGCAAAGGCGGTTACGGAAGTTATGATATTTATAAATCAACTTATATTGGTGCTGGCAAATGGTCGACGCCTCAAAACCTAGGCCCTAATATCAATACAGCCGGCGAAGAGTTTTCACCTTTTATTCATGCTGATAACCAAACACTATATTTTTGTTCGGATGGCTGGCCTGGATTTGGCGAAAAAGATATTTTCTTTAGCAAGAAAGCAATCAATGGACTTTGGCAAAAACCAAATAATTTAGGTTATCCAATAAATACACCGAAAGAAGAAAGTAGTTTATTTATTAGTAACGATGGTAAACAAGCTTATTTTGCTTCTGATAATTTAAAAGGTTACGGTGGTCTGGATTTATATTCTTTTGAGTTATACGAAGCCGGAAGACCGGAGAAAGTGACCTATGTAAAAGGAATAGTGTACGATAATCTAACAAAAGCAGTGTTAGCAGCACAAGTCGAAATAATTGGCTTGCAAAATTTTGATACCGTTTACCAATCAGTCTGTAATGCAAGCTCTGGAGAGTTTTTAGCGAGTTTGCCAGAAGGTAAAACATATGCGCTAAATGTGAGTATGGATGGTTATTTGTTTTATTCAGGACAATTTATTTTGTCAAACAAAAACAATATAGAACCCTTTAATTTATCAATACCCCTCGACCCCATTGCCATTGGTGAAAAAGTGGCTTTAAAAAATATATTTTTCGAAAGCAATAGTTTTCAATTGAAAAACGAATCAAAGTATGAACTCATCAAGCTCAGCGAATTTTTAATTAGCCAGCCACCAATAAAAATAGAAATTGGCGGACATACCGATTACATAGGTGATGATAAAACAAATGTATTATTGTCGAGCAATCGTGCCAAATCTGTGTTCGACTACCTAATAAAATTAGGTGTTTCAAACCAGCAATTAATTTATAAAGGTTACGGCAAGTCACAACCTATAGAAAGTAACAACACCGAACTAGGTCGTGCAGCCAATAGAAGAACAGAAATAAAAATAATAGAAAAATAACATATGAAAACACAAAATTTTAAAACCCATGGCCGATTAGTCACTGGATATCACAAAGTATTATATCCGATGTTAATAGCCGGTTTTATAGGCTCTTGTATTAACTTAAGTCAATCTTGTGAAAATGGAAATTGCTATGCTGCCAGCTTAATTGTATTGTTATTTTTAACCGTAATGTTATCTTCTTTCTTTGGAAGATCATTTGCTTTAAGAGCACAAGACAGAGCTATTAGAGCCGAAGAGAACATGCGTCATTTCATCATGACTGGTAAGGCATTACCGAGCGCATTAACGATCAGACAAATTATCGGATTAAGATTTGCATCAGACGAAGAGTTTTTGGAATTAATAAAAGATGCAATCGAAAATAATTTAAAAGAAAAACAAATTAAAGCGAAAATAAAAAACTGGAAAGCAGATTTTTACCGCGTTTAATTTAAATTATTGCAGCTCTAATTCGAACCAACTTTTCCATTAAATCGGCTAAGTTATCTAGATGTAACATATTCGCACCATCCGATTTTGCATTTGCAGGATCGGGGTGCGTTTCAATAAACAAACCGTCTGCACCTACGGCTATTGCTGCTTTTGCAATAGTTTCAATTAAAGCTGGATTACCTCCTGTAACACCACTTTCTTGATTTGGTCTTTGCAATGAATGCGTACAATCCATAATTACCGGCACGCCAAAAGCTTTCATTTCTGTAATGTTACGATAATCAACAATGAGATCTTGATAGCCAAAAGTATTTCCCCTATCGGTTAACATGATATGCGCATTTCCGGAATCTTGTAATTTACTAATGGCATGCTTCATAGATGCACCCGATAAAAATTGTCCTTTTTTTACATTCACAAACTTGCCAGTTTTTGCAGCTGCAATTAATAAATCAGTTTGACGACATAAAAATGCAGGGATTTGCAAAATGTCTACATAGGCTGCAGCCATTGCTGCTTCAGTACTTTCGTGAATATCTGTAACCGTTGGCACATCAAAAGTTTGACCAATTTTTTCTAAAATCTTTAATGCTTTTTCATCACCAATACCCGTAAAAGAATCAATTCTTGAACGATTGGCTTTTCTGTAAGAACCTTTAAAAATAAAAGGGATTTGGTATTTATCGGTAATAGTGATAATTTTTTCTGCAATACGCATGGCAATATCTTCGCCTTCAATTGCGCATGGGCCAGCCATTAAAAAAAAATTATTCGCATTTAAGTGTTTGATTTTTGGTAATTGCTGAATCATGAGAATATAATTAAGAGCTTAATTGCCCAGTTCTGACATAAATTTAATACGCATTAGTTGAATTTCTTCGCGGGTATAATCTTCTTCGCCTAAGTCCGAAAGTGCTGAATCTATTGAATCTGAGTCGGCTTGTCTGAAATAATCAAATACCTCATCTTGTCTTTCTTCGTCGATGAGCTCATCGATATAATAATTCAAATTTAATTTTGTTCCAGAAGAAACAATGGTTTCTATTTCGGTAATCATTTGTTCCATGGTAAAACCTTTGGCTTTAGCAATATCATCGAGTGGAATTTTACGATCTATGTTTTGAATGATGGCTACTTTTATCGCCGATTTATTGGCTGCGGTTTTTACCACCATATCCATCGGGCGATCAATGTCGTTTTCTTCGACATACTTTTTAATCATGTCCACAAATGGTGCACCAAATTTAGCCGCTTTTCCATTTCCAACGCCAGCAATTTGTTTAATCTCTTCGATAGTAATTGGATAATGCGTAGCCATTTCTTGTAAAGAAGGCTCTTGAAATACGACAAAAGGTGGCACATTATTTTTCTTACCAATTTGTTTGCAAAGCTCTTTTAACATGCCGAATAGTACCGCATCACTTGCCGCAACACCTGCGCCTGCTTCGTCGTCTGCGTCCACATCGGTTTCGAAATCGCGGTTTAAAGTAAACAAGATATCGGTTGGATGCTCCATAAAAGTAGATCCATTTTTGGTTACTTTTAATAAGCCATAATGCTCAATATCTTTTTGTAAATATCCAGCTAATAAAGCTTGTCTGATGACTGATTCCCATAGCTTTTTAGACTCTGCTTTACCGGCACCATAACTTTTTATTTTATCGTGTTCAAAATCGTGAATGGTTTTGTTTTCTGCAGCTAATAAAATATCAATTACATAATCGCTGTTGAATTTTTCGTTGAGCTCTTTAACTGCTTTTAATGTGGTGATTAAAAATTCTTTCGCATGGAATTTATCTTTTGGATACCTGCAATTATCACACATTTTATTACAGGCATCTTCATTAAAGGTTTCACCAAAATAATATAATATCTGTTTGCGTCTGCAGGCCGATGACTCTGCGTAATCAACTACTTCATTTAATATTTGCGTACCAATTTCTTTTTCAGCAACTGGTTTGTCTTTCATGAATTTAGCCAATTTGATAATATCACTTTCCGCATAAAAAGCAATACATTGACCTTCGCCACCATCTCTTCCAGCCCTACCCGTTTCTTGGTAATAACCTTCCAGACTTTTGGGCATATCGTGGTGAATAACAAAACGAACATTGGGTTTATCGATGCCCATACCAAAAGCAATGGTTGCTACTACCACATCTACATCTTCCATTAAGAAGGCATCTTGAGATTGAGCGCGCTCTTTGGCTTCTAGGCCAGCGTGGTATGGTATGGCTTTAATACCATTTAAATTGAGTGCTTCGGCAATTTCTTCTACCTTTTTTCTACTCAAACAATAAATGATACCGGATTTACCCGTATTGAGTTTAATAAATTTAATGATTTCTTTTGCGACTTCTTTTTTAGGTCTAATTTCGTAATACAAATTAGTTCTGTTAAAAGAAGATTTAAATAAAGTCGCATTTTGCATTTGCAAATTCTTCATGATGTCTTGCTGCACTTTTGGTGTAGCCGTTGCGGTTAATGCAATCATGGGAACATGATCTCCAATTTGAGATATAACAGATCTTATTTTGCGGTATTCTGGTCTGAAATCGTGACCCCATTCCGAAATACAGTGTGCCTCATCTATTGCCACAAAAGAAACATTGGCCGATTTTAAAAAATCAAGGTTTTCTTGTTTAGCCAAAGATTCTGGTGCAATGTATAATAATTTGGTATCGCCGCTCAATACATCACTTTTTA
The DNA here is from genome assembly GCA_903951325.1 of uncultured bacterium. Taxonomy (GTDB): domain Bacteria; phylum Bacteroidota; class Bacteroidia; order Sphingobacteriales; family Sphingobacteriaceae; genus CAIKLP01. The sequence continues at coordinate 3,105 of CAJBBN010000171.1, read as the reverse complement.
CTTTAAGGATATCGGCTTTAGATAAAGAAGAGTTTAAGAAATGGGCAATGCTGTCGTTACTGCCAAATGCACGCATTTGATCGACTTGGTTTTTCATGAGTGCAATAAGCGGTGAGATGACCAAAGCGACCCCATCAGACATTAAAGCAGGCAATTGATAGCACATAGACTTACCAGCGCCCGTAGGCATAATTACAAAGGTATCGTTGCCAGAAAGTAAATTTGTGATAATTGCCTCTTGTTGGCCCTTAAAATTATCGAATCCGAAAAAGTTCTGTAGGTTATCAAATAGTAAATTCTTGGTCTCCATCATCCTAACTGCCCTATTATGAACATCTTATGCTTATGTTTAAATTGCAATCTAAAATAACATATTTTTGTGAATTATTCAGCATAATTTTGTAATAAATTGAAAGAACAAAACGAAATCATTGCAATAGCTAAAAAAGCTTTGCAAAACGAAGCTGAGGCTATTTTAAAGCTTCAAACGGCTATTAACGAGTCGTTTTATGGCGCAGTAAAAAGTATTTATCATGCAAGCGGCAGGGTGGTGATTACCGGTATTGGTAAAAGCGCCATCATTGCTAATAAAATCGTAGCCACCATGAATTCGACAGGTACACCTGCCCTATTTATGCATGCAGCAGATGCCATTCATGGCGATCTTGGTATGATTCAACAAGACGATGTGATTATTTGCATCTCTAAGAGCGGCAATACCCCCGAAATAAAAGTATTGATTCCGCTTTTAAAACAAAGCAAAAACACTTTAATTGCTATTGTAGGCAACATCGAATCTTATTTAGCCAAACAATCCGATTTTATTTTAGATACGACCATAGCAGAAGAAGCTTGTCCTAATAATTTAGCACCAACAACTAGCACTACTGCACAACTCGCTATGGGTGATGCCTTAGCCATTTGCTTATTAGCATGTAAATCTTTTACGAGCGCAGATTTTGCAAAATATCATCCGGGTGGTGCATTAGGTAAAAAATTATATTTGAAAGTAGCAGATTTGGCAATCAATAACGAAAAACCGGCTGTCGAATTAACAACTACTTTTTCGAATGTAATTCTAGAAATCAGTAGTAAAAGATTAGGCATGACTGCCGTAATTGATGCGGGTAAAATTGTAGGAATAATTACCGATGGAGACCTCAGAAGGCTATTGTCTAAAGGAGAAATCAGCCATTTAACTGCGCAAGAAATGATGGGAAAAAATCCAAAAACAATTGAAGCAGATTCGCTAGCAATTGATGCGATGGAAATGATGAAGAAAAATAATATCACACAAATTATCGTAACGCATGAGAATAATTACACAGGAGTGATACATTTGCATGATTTAATTAAAGAAGGAATTATTTAATATTTTTAAATAACAATGGAAGCAACAAATAAATACACAGTAATTATGGCTGGCGGAATCGGAAGTAGATTTTGGCCAATCAGTAAAACTTCGCATCCAAAACAATTCTTAGATATTTTAGGAACAGGTAAAACCCTTATTCAACAAACCTTTGAACGATTCGAAAAAATTTGCCCCAAAGAGAATATTTACATTGTTACTAACGAATCTTATCGTGCTTTAGTAAAAAAACAATTGCCTGGTATTTCAGACGATCAAATTTTAGGTGAACCCGCTGCGAAAAATACCGCGCCTTGTATTGCCTATGCTTGTCATAAAATAAATCAGAAAAATCCCGATGCTTTAATTGCAGTTGCGCCTTCTGATCATATTATTTTAAATGAGCAAGAATTTGTAAAGCAAATTGAAACTGCATTAGTTACCGCAGCAGAAAATGATTTTTTAATCACCCTAGGCATCAAGCCCACTCGACCTGATACAGGATATGGTTATATTCAATTTGTTGATAATAGCAAAACAAATGGCCATTATAAAGTGAAAACTTTTACCGAAAAACCTAATTTAGAAATCGCTAAAACATTTATTCAAAGTGGCGACTTTTTATGGAATGCGGGTATTTTTGTATGGAGTGCAAAAAGTATTATCAAAGCATTTGCAAATTATTTACCAGAATTAAATACTACTTTTTTAGAAGGTGCGCCACATTATAATACGCCAAAAGAAAGTGATTTCATCAACTTAATTTACCCTCAATGCAATAGTATATCTATCGATTATGGTATTATGGAAAAAGCAGATAATGTGCACGTGTTTGCGGCCGATTTTGGCTGGTCAGATTTAGGAACTTGGGGTTCGCTGTATACCATTATCGATAAAGATTATGTGGGTAATGCAGTAGTATATCCAAACAATGTGATGATGTACGATTCCTCTAATTGCATGATTAATACCAAACCCGAAAAATTAATTGTGGTAGAAGGTTTACATGATTTTATAGTGGTAGATACCGACGAAGTATTGATGATCTGTCCTAAAAATAAAGAACAACAAATTAAAGAAATAGTAGCCGATGTTAAATCTAAAAAAGGAGAAAAATATATTTAATCTTTTTTTGCTCGAATTTTAAACAAATAAAAAAGCCAAACAATGTTTGGCTTTTTTATTTATCCTCTTTGACGAAGCGCTTCGTAAAGTATTACTCCCGTTGCAACAGAGACATTGAGCGAGGCAATTCCTCCCTTCAATGGAATTTTAGCGTAATGATCTGCAATGCGAATAATGTCGTTAGAAATTCCATCTTCTTCCGAACCCATTACAATTGCCGTTGGCATGGTATAATCTATTTCATAAATAGTTTGATCATTTTTTTCCGAGCAAGCAACCACTTGCAATCCCGATTCTTGTAAATATTGTACTGCCGTTTTTAGGTTATTAACCCTACAAACTGGAATATTAAATAATGCACCCGCAGATGTTTTAATTGCGTCGCCACTAATAGCCGCACTTTCGCGCATAGGAACAATGATTGCATGAACACCAGCGCATTCTGCAGTTCTAGCTATTGCTCCAAAATTACGCACATCGGTTATTCTATCTAGTATTAAAATTAATGGCACTTCGCCTTTTTCGAAAACAAATGGAATAATATCTTCTACTTTATAAAAAGAAATAGGAGAAATATAAGCAATGATTCCTTGGTGATTACCTCTAGTAATGCGATTGAGTTTTTCAAC
>CAJBBN010000170.1 GCA_903951325.1 uncultured bacterium | reverse complement strand
TGAACGATCATCTGCTTTCGCATTTAAATCTGGTGCATTGCGATAGTAATCTAAGAAACGATTAAATTCTAAAGAAGCAAATCTTTTGATTACATCTTCTTTTGATAGATCACCTAACTCATCGTAAATACGTTGCATATATTGATCAATTTGCTCGTCGTTTACTTGTACATTATGCACACGATGAACTAAAGAGAACAATTGTTTTTCACATACATCAAATGAAGTTGGCACTTCTGCTAAAGTAAATTTCGATCCAAGTTGTCTTTCAATTTGACGAATCTTACCAATGTCTCTTGAAGTAATAATTGCCAATGAAGTTCCTGTTTTTCCTGCTCTTGCAGTACGACCACTTCTGTGTGTGTAATTTTCGATTTCATCTGGTAAAGAGAAATGTACTACGTGAGTTACATTGTCTACATCGATTCCTCTTGCGGCTACGTCTGTTGCAACTAAAATTTGCAAAGACCTATCACGGAATCTTTTCATTACCCTGTCGCGTTGTTGTTGCGATAAATCACCATGCAAAGAATCTGCATTGTATCCATCTTTCATCAACATCTCCGCAATTTCTTGCGTTTCAATTTTTGTTCTTGAAAAAACAATAGCAAAAATATCAGGATTATAATCTACTAACCTTTTTAACGCTGCGTATTTGTCGCGAGGACGAACTACATAGTATTCGTGATTAATATTAACATTACCAGTGTTTTTTGTGCCTACTGTTAATTCGAAAGGATTCTCCATGTAATTTTTGGCAATACGACGAACCTCTGCAGGCATCGTTGCCGAAAATAACCATGTAAATTTATCATCTGGAGTAGTTGATAAAATACTGTTGATGTCTTCTTGAAAACCCATGTTTAACATTTCATCGGCTTCATCTAAAACAACAGATTTTACTTCTGAAAAATTAACTGCTTTTCTATTGAGTACATCCAGCATTCTACCAGGAGTAGCCACCACAATGTGTGCGCCTCTCTTGATGTCTTTTAACTGAGTTACAATACTAGCACCTCCGTACACGGCAACAACATTTAAGTCGTCGAGGTATTTACCGTAATTTTTTAGATCATTCGTAATTTGTAAACATAACTCACGCGTCGGGCATAATATTAATGCCTGCGGATGTTTACTTCGAAGATCTATCTGTTCTAACAGTGGGAGGCCAAATGCGGCAGTTTTCCCTGTTCCTGTTTGTGCCAGACCGACAAAGTCGCGATCCCCCTTTAATAAGACGGGAATGGATTGTTCTTGTATAGGCGTCGGCGAGACAAAGCCGATTTCTACAATTGCCTTTACAATTTTAGGACTGACACCCAATTGTTCAAATGGGTTCATTAAAATATAGTTTAAAGCGATCGCCTCTTGCGAAAGCCGCCGCAAAGATAGGCTTTTATTTGGCAAGTAGCAATAGTTTAGCAACTTATGTTTTAAAAAGCCCGAATGGGGGCTTTAAAGCATTTAATTGAAGCTATTTAAAATCGTGTTAATTGATAAATTCGGTGCTTAATTTGAATCGAGTAACCCTGCCATTGCCCGCATCACACACATATAGAATTTGATTATGATAAGCTACGGCAACTGGTCTGTTAAATTGTTTTGGGCCTAATCCGCTACCACCAAAAGAAACTTTGATGTATTTTTTTGCTGCATAACCTGGAGGCGGCTGAATGCCTTCTAATCCATTTAAGGAAAATAAATAAACAGAATCTTTGGCCGCATCTGCCACAAAAATAAAATTACTTCCATCGCCTGCAATGGTCACCCCTACTGGCGAAGAAAATTTATCAGGTGAATAGATAAACCCATTTGCTTTAGCCGTGTCTTGTCCTGCAAGCGCCGTGTTTAAAGAATAGCTCGAGCCAAATTCGGAAGAAACAAAACTTATGTATTGTGTTTTAATAGTTGTTCCAGGATTAATAGAGGTAAATATAAAATCGCCACCTTGCTTTACAATTGGCGATTGTGGGCCTTTTGCAAGGGTGGTAATAGCAAATGGTTGTTTAAAATAATCGCTTATTAATCCTTGTGCTGTTTGCACATTTACCGTTGTTACAAATTTATCTCGTGAATTAAAAACAAGTACGGCATCATCGGGTCCACCAATTTGTGTAGGCGAATTAGAGGGTCCTGATCGAGTGATATAATAATTATTATCGGCCATGATACTGATTGCATTAAAATGCGTAGCGGTATCAGAAGTGGTAAAACTTGTTTTAAAATAAAAAGGATGAATAGTTCTTTTAACAAGTTTTGCTTTTGCTAATCCATAACCATCGGATGAAGCTAATTCGTATCTGAATACTGCATCTAACTTAAATGTATTACCATTGATTAGCGTATCTATTGCACCTAAAGCCAATAGATTAAGACTTCTATCCATTGCAACAGATTTCAAACCTGGAATGCTTAATTGTGAAATTTTCTTTCCACTTTGATCGAAGCAATAAACAATTGACCTTCCTTGATCTGCAATATAGACCAACTCATCGTAGCCTACAAAAACAGCACTTGGATAATCGAAATCTTTTAAGGCAGGTTGAATGGGAACAAATGCAATGGGTTGCTCGTCGTAATTAGGTACATCAATAAAACTTAAATTTGTTTTATCACCAAATGGATTTTCACAACTTGCTAAAAAAGCAATTGTGAAAAATAATATCCCTAATTTTTTTATAGATTCTACCATTACCTTGCTTCTTTAGTTAATGTAATTGCTACTCCAATTTGTTGTGCAAAACCCAAATTTGGATGAGGGTCTGCAGCATAAATTATATTTAGCGGATAGCGTCCAAAATGAGTACGAATACCTGCGCCAAATGTTGGTGTGGTTTGGTCTTTCAACCCTAGCTTGTAGCCTGCCCTCACAAAAAACAAATCCATCCAACTATATTCTAAACCTAAACGAATATTTTCTGAATTATCGTTTGGATGCTGTAACTCTGCAGCTACTAAGAGTTGATTTCTGCCAGATTTATAGGGCACAAGCGAAACCCCCATTTTAAAAAGCGTTGGCGCTGCATAAGCGTTGATATCTTCTGTCGAATTATTGAAAGCAACTAAAGTATTTGTTTCGCCATCTATTTTTGTGTTGATGCCAAAATTAGAAAGCAATACGGCAAATTTTAAATCTTTAAAATCTGTTTTATATAAAAATCCTAAATCAACTACCCCAGTATGTGCGCTGTAATTATCAATGCCTTCATACACATACTTAGCAGAGATGCCATAACTAAAATAATCCGAAAGGATTTTACTGTAACTAAGACCTAAAGCTAAATTTTGTCCATAAAAAAACTCGCCAGTTCCGTAAGGTTGAAATTCGGTGCGTTTTTCCATGGCATCGGTTCGATAACTTTGCAATTGAATTGCCCAAGCGCTATAATGTTTAGTTGGCAACACAGCGGCTAAATAACTAGTATTCGATCCTGCATAATATTGTTGAGAAGATAAAGCAAAGCTAAGCTCTTTCATGTCAATTAGTGCCGCAGGATTTGCAGCTGCAGCGTAGGCATCACCTGGCATTGCAGCACTGGCGCCACCCATAGCCGTTGCCCTAGGGTTGAAATTTAATTTTAAAAAATTAAATGCCGAAGTGCCTGCTCTTTGACCACCTAAATTTGGCATCAATTGCGCATGCACCAACATACTACTCATCATACATATAAACATGATTAAGTATTTTTTCATTTCAATATTTTTATAAATAAAATAATTCATTTGCGTTTAATTAAAACTGCCAACTAATTCCTGCCAACACTTGCCTTGGGGTTAAAAACCTTGCAGGGTTAAATGGAGGCACCCCATTGTCTTGTGGATCTGGATACATTGGATCGCGATAAGTATTAGGCAGCGGATCGCCGTATTCGTAAGCTTTTCCTGTTATAGGATTAATAATGGCTGCGTTTTTATTATCAAAAATATTTTTAAACTCTATACTCAAACTAATTTGTTGTCCTCTTTTAATGATAATATCTTTGGTGATTTTTAAATCTGTATTCCACCAAGCAGCACCTAGTTTGCTAAAAGGATTTAATTCGTCTGGCTCGTATATAGGTCTGCCATTTGGTTCCACGCCATTTTGATAATAAGGCGTATATCTTAAACCAGATTTATATGTTGAATTTAAAAACACCCTTACTTTATTAAAATTAACGCGTCCAATATGAAAGGAAGTGTCTGGTTTAAATACAATCATTAATTTTAAATCAAGGGGTCTGTCCCAAGCCAAGTATTGCTCTACCGTTGGCGAAACAGAACCTGTTTGTAAAATTTGCAATTGCGATTCTTGTGCAGAGTTAGATTTACCAGTTGCTATTTGATAGGCCGCACTAAAAGTGGTACTCAGATATTTTTGCACTCTTCTATTCAAAGTTAATTCGAATCCGCGAATTCTTGCATAGTCTTGATTGATATTAAAATTCTTTTCGACAAATCGACCGGTTTGGTCTTTTACAATAATTCTTCTACTTACGATATAATCAAATTTGTCGTTATAAAATGCAGTAGCAGTTATCGCAAAATTAGCTGTTACTTGTGTTTTTATTCCCACTTCGTAAGAAACGGTTACTTCGGGATTTAAATCTGGATTACCCAAGTTGGCTAAGAACGATCGGTTTTGATAAACAGGATCTAAACCTGCATAGACAAAGCGTGGATGTGGCAATCTACTAAGGTGTCCGTAGTTAAAATACAAAACATTATTTTCTGAAACAGGAAACGAAATTCTAAGTTTTGGTAACAACCTAAATTTTGTTCTGCGTCCAAATATTTCGGAGCTATTTTTAATATACGATTCTCTAATAGCAGCTATTACAGGGGCATTGGGATCTGCCACTGCTTGATCTGCAAATTTACCCGGCATCCAATAATTTAAACGGATACCTGCATTGACAATGATTCCTTTATAACGTAATTCATCTTGAAAAAACAAACCGCCCGTGGCTGGATTTACTTTCCAAATATCGTTGGATTGTCCAATACTCGACGAAGCAGTGGTGGTGGTATCATCAATAATGATTGGCGCACCAATCCAAGGCCTGGTAACGTCTACCCACTGATATTCTTGCTCTTTATGCTCCAATCCAAAACTAATGAAATTGGCTTTGTTAGGTGTATAATTAAATTTTACCTTGAATGTATTTTCTTGCGCATAGTGATCGTGCCATAGGGTAGACACGCCACCATTATTATATAAACCTGGTCCAGGATTAACATAAATTACCGAATCGCCCGGATTAAATAAAGTGGCAGGATCCGAAACAATCGAAGCAGGATCAAAAATTTGATCAATGGTAGAAGGTCTAAATGGTCTTCCATTTGCATCGGCTCTTAAATTGGTAAAGAGTCTTGCAAAAGAAACATCCATCGATAATTCTTTAGAGAATAAATTTAAATATTGAATAATTAACAAGTTTGATTTATGCGTATAAGTTGCCGCATTATCCATATTCAAGCTAAATAAATATTGATAGCCAGGCGTTACAATAGCATTGTTTCCTACTACTTGCAGCGACCTTGTGTTTTGATTGATATTTAAACTTGATTGATTTGAAATTGATAATTTTTTACCTGGCGCAATATTATAAGTTAATTTAAAAGTACCAGACCATTTATTGTCTTCGCGTGGTGCCCAAATAGAATCATTTTTACGCATCATAGAACTATGCAATTGATTGGCTGGGTTTTTAAAAAACTCATCCGTTAATTCCATGTTAGCACTACTAAAAAAAGTAAGTTTCTTTTTTGTAAAAGGTACTGGAGATCCAAAATTAAGACTGAGCATATCCGTATTCCAATTACTCGATTCGTTGAAACCTAAATTATCTCGGTAAAAACTTCCGCCAAACTTTACTTTATCTCCACCTTCTCTAATTCTGGTAAGTACTACTCCCGATGTGCCTTCGCCATATTCTGCTCCTACACCTCCTGTAATTACTTCGACATCGTTCACCGCATTGGATGCAATTTCTACTCCAAATCCGGTGCCCGCTAATGGATCTTGCGCATTAATACCATCTACTAAATATTGTGTTTCATAAACTCGACCGCCTCTTATTTGCAAGCCATCAGGATTTTGACTTACCCCAGCTTGATTGGCAACAATCGACTGCACATCTTTCACACTCATGTCTTTGATATCTTCTGAGGTAACTTTCGAACTCGATTTGCCCGACTCTAAATCGATAATGGTTCTTTGGCCCAATACTTCTACTGCGCCAATGTCTGTTGTAACTTCTGTTAATGATAAATTTAATTGCGTGGGAACTGTTGCATTTATTTTTACTCCGTTATATTGTAATTCTTTATAGCCTAAGTAAATAGCTTTGACGGTATAATCTCCTGGCTTAATAGTATTGATTTGAAAATTACCATTGATGTCGGTACTCACCCCAAAGTAGGTACCCACAATAGTTACGGTTGCTCCTATGATAGGTTCTTTTGTTTTTCTATCAATTACTTTTCCTTTCAATACGCCCGTCTGAATTTGCGCAGATGCAAATGATACAAATGAAAATATAAAAAGAAATATATAAAGAATGCTTTTTTTCATTACCAATTAAATTCGTCTAAAAATATCTTTTGAAACAATTGTTTTAATTCATCCTGTTGTCCATTTGCGTTGGCATCGCCTTGCATTTTGAATAAATCAATGGAGCAAAATACTTGGTTGGTTTTACCATTTGCATTTTGCGTTTTGGCCATCACTACTTTTGTATTCGTCACACCCGAATTTCTTTTAGTATTCGCAGTATAAATAACTGTCGCATTTGATTTTTCAAAAAAGGGATCGACCGCGTCTGCAAATGAACTGGCAAGCAAAGTTGGGTAACCTGCGCCTGCAGCAGTATTGGGCAGCAACAGCGAATCTTTAGGGATACTTGCTTTTTGATTGGCCGCAAAAAAAGTTTGAAAACTATCTGCTGGAGAAAACTGAAAAATGGGTGATGTTTTTGAAAAAGCCAATGGGTAAGCGTTGTTTGCAAAATCAGAACAAACAAATAATTTACCATCTGCATTTAAATAATTTTGAATTGCGGATGCTCCACTTTCTAATAGCATGGCATTGTTATTACTAGCAATATTATCAGAATACCAAAACACCTTATCGTACAAATTCAAAAACAAGCTAAATGTTGGCTTCCAAATAGATGGAAAGTAAGCTTTGTTTTGTCTAAAAAAATCATAATAATCTACGGCGCCATAAACCGATTGCAATACTTCTTTATAAACCACATCGGCATTAGGAGTTGTGGCAATATTATAGGCATCTAGGACCAATAGATCGGAAGTTTTTCTTCTTAAAAAGAATGGTGCTAAAGTATCTATAACACTCTCCGATCCAGAAAAATCGCGGGCTTTGAGGTATACTTGATTGGTGCCATCTACTAACAAGCCATTCATCTGCTTGTTTAATTTAATGGCATCGTAACCTAAATAAACTTTTGCTTGGTCGTTACCAGCAAGCGTTGGATTATTGGGTACTAAGGTAACAAAGGTTGACTGTTTGGAAAGGGCGAACCAATTTCCATTATTAATTTTTAAATAAATAGAATCTATCGTTTCGTTTCCATCTAAATCGTTTGCAGAAAAAAGCAAAGAAAAAACAGAATATACCGAATCGCATTTAATTAAGTTGTCATCGAAAGCAACGGTTGGAATAGTATTCTTTATTGGAATTTTTAAATAGGCAGGCGTTAAATCTTTATTACCATCGTTGTCAATTGCTCGAACATACAAGTTAATATCTGTCGTATCCCCATTTAAAATGCTGAAGCGAAAAACGCTGTCTTGTTTGGTGGTAAAAGACCAAGTGATGTTATCTAGAGATACTTCGTAGCCTACTATATAGCCGTCTCGGTCATCGGCCGACCAATGCATCGTTACATTTGTATTTAATCTATTTTCGCCAACACGATCTATTTTTTCTAAAAGAATATTCGTGTTTGGGTTCGTATTCAACTTTAATTCGTCTTCTTTTATACAAGCAGAAAAAATAGTTGTTACTAACAGAAAAAATAAAATGCGTGTATGTTTCATTAGAATTTTAAATAAAAAGCTGCTTGCATTTTTCAATACAAGCAGCTGTCTAAATTATTTTACCACTACAAATCTACCATTATTCAATTGTCCTAAATTACTTGAGGTAATTGAATAGATGTAAGTTCCCTGTGCTAAGTGACTAGTAGCCATACTCACAGTACCACTCAAAGTGTTAATGTTTGTATTTGCTACTACCTTACCTAATAAGTCGTATACTACAATTGCGCAATTTGCTGCATTTGCAGGTAAGATATAATCAAAATTAATTTGGTTACTAGTTGGGTTTGGATAAGCAACCACTTTTCCTAAATTAATTGCGTTACTATTTACGCCAACATTTAACCTAACATAATTTTCAAAATCTGCATTGTTACGAGGCATTAATTTGCAATTGCTAAAAGAATAATCCATGATACCTGTAACAGACGTCATTGCATCTCCTTTTTGAACAACAATTGGAGCCACTTTCATAACACCAGAAATAGTAGCCCAAATCGTATCGGTTACATAAGATACATTTAACGAAGAGTAAACAGAAGATGTTACTCTACCTGCAATCACTCTACATCCTGCACCAGCATCAGTAGTATCTGGACCAACACGGTATTCTGCAAAATTACTAGGATCATCTGCATTCGAATTCACTACTTTTAAAGTCGAACCTGTATTTCCAACAAATTTCACCAACATACCTTCGTAAGGCTCGGTACCAGTGAAACTATATTTACGGAATGAATCTGCCACCAATACAATTGGTGTGATGGTACCTGTACCATTTTTAGCAACAGAAGTAATTGCCTCGATGCGCGTAAAACCAAAATTTTCTTTTACTGTACCAGTAACCGTTACTTTATCACCAATGGCTAAGGTAGCAAGTGTAGTGCTTCCAATACACATTACACCAGCCCAATTCAATTGGTTTTCTTGTTGAATAAATATATAACCTAAATCGTTTGCCGATGAAGTAATAATACCACTTACGGTAACCTCTTGTCCTGCGAATCCAGAATTTCCAGATTTAAAGGGAGTATATTGTACATCATAAATTCCCATTCCAGCATTACGCACTACATAAAATTTAGGATCTTCTGTAGGTACATTTGGAATACGACTTACTAATTGTCCTACAGAATTATCTTTTGCAGAAATATAATATTTAATAAATGAACCATCTGCTTGTGCAGGTATCACAGCCGAATAACTGTTTCCGTTTGCAGTCATTGATACTGAAGTATAAGATGTACTATTTACACCTACTGCATAATATAAATCTGCAGAGTTAACGCCGTCTTTATCAGTAATATTTGCTGTTACGGTAATCGCATCTGTACTTGTTGGTACTTTAATAGAACGCGTAATTTGTGAAATAGTTGGCGCTGCTGCACCATACACAATTTGAGATGCATCAAAAACATGCATTTCGTAGCCTCTATTATTTAATGAATGAGCAATGATTCCTTTAATACTACTTAATACATCGCCAACATTTGGAGGTACAAAAGTACCACCCGCTGCAGGTAATTTAAAAGCTTTGAATCTGTCAGAAACATTTATTTTATTTCCAGCAGCATCCACAATATTAAAACTTACACGCGTACCATTCGAAAAATAATCTACAGTAGAAACAGTTAAGTTGCGAATTTCTACAAACATTCCTTCGTATTGTTCGCCGGTTGTTAAAATGTTATTTCTGTTAGCATCATTTAATTCTGCAGCAGTAATTAATTTTGACTTAACAGCAATTCCGCCACCTAAAATTTGAATAGGCGTAGCAGGTGTAGTATTCACTGGCACAAATTCTGTTTCCCCTTGATATTCTAACACATTACCAGTTATTTCTACTGAGTCACCCGCAACTAATGAAAGAATGCCAGTTCCTGCATCACCGGTTACCGTACTTCCAGGAAAGTTTTGGTATAAATCAATACCAGAAAATGATGAACCATCATTTGTCTGAATCCAAATTTGTTTTCCGCCTACTAATGTAGAAAGTCCAGCATCCATAATTACGACACCACGGATTCTAATAGTATCAGTAGATGGAATAGATGAAGCCTCAATGCCTGCAGCTAAATTTTGCTGAGAAACAGTTTGTACTTCTTGGATTGTTTTTAAAGGATATTGCGCTTGTGCTGTAAATGCACCAAACAACAACATGGCCATTGAGAGTAATTTTTTGTTCATGATTTTTTTTATTTTTTTTAAAATTTTATACTTCTTATTTGATTAATGCGAATTTTCCGTTAACAACTTTACCGGTTTTATTGTCTTTTACAGAAAACATATAAATTCCCCTAGCTATTATTTGATTATCGGCAGATAATAAATCCCAAGCATGCTCTCCACCTGAAAACTGATTCTTGCTTGGATCTGCGTATGTATTATTCCATTTAATATCCGAACCATTATAACTTTCGTTATGCGTAAACTGATCTACTAAATCTCCAGAGGAAGTGAAAATTTTTACGACACAATTAGCGGGTAGATTTGCGAAATATATTTTTTTACTTTCTGGATTCGTGCTTAAACCTTCCCAAGCTGCTAATCCATAATAAGGGTTAGGATATACAAAAGGTTCCCCGTTTTCAAACCCATCATTTGCAGGCATCCCTGGAAATACCCTTTTAATATTTGGAAGGGTACTCGATTCTAATGACTCTAAATTGTTTACTTTATCTCCTTGGTCAAATGCAGTTAAGGCAATGGCATGTTGCCATCCATTTTGTAAATTATCAAAAGTGTATTTGTAATGATAAAAAATCGGCTCGTCTAATGGGCCTAATTCTCCAAAAGTAACAGAATCGGCCAAGGCAATAGATTGCAAACCTGTATTGCTAAACAAAGTATTATCTGCACGATCAAATTCTGCAACTAATTTTAAAGCTTTGGTAATGTCTTGCGTTTGCTTTACATCAAATCCCAAAGCCGTTTTATATAATCGATATCCTTCAAAATCTTTTTTCTTAGAAATTGGATCGACCGACGCTTCTGCGTTTTTTGTCCAATAAATTTCCATTTTATTTTCAGCTGCAATCACTTTCATTCTTGGAATTACTGGAGGCGCAGGTAAAACAAAACGTGTAATTACCCCATTACCATCTCGGTCTTCTCCTGCATCTAACAAGCCATTAAAATTAATGTCTTCGCCGTTGTATGCAGTTTGTGCAAATTTGGAGTTTTGTATTAAAATTTGTTTTTGAAAATCATTATCGGAAGTATTTGGCTTTCCATCTTCGTTCTTTTTGGCACAAACTAAAGCAAAAGAAATATTAATGGTTTCTCCTGGTTTAATTTGAACGAATGGACCAACGGCCATCAAATGCGATCTATTATTCGGCTGACTTAAGGAAGGACGAATAACGGTTTGCCAATCGGCACGATGATTTAAACCCGCCGTCATTTTACCATACTTCTGATTATCGTCTGTTGGTGAAAAATACAATGGGTCTGCAGAATTTTGAAACTGCCAAGAATTATAATTGATTTTCATGTTTGGCCTTAACAATGGATGTGCAAAGCCAGCTGGGTCAATCGAGCCAAGATACTTTAAACCAACATAGGTTTCGGTAAATCCTGGGTCGCCGTTTCCGTCAAACTCATAAGCGATGTCTAAAGAATCTAAAAATCCATTTCCCCCTTTATTGTAAAATGCACTTCCACCTGGTGGAGTAACATTTATATTTCTAACCACTCCGTCTTTCCAATAACCAATAAAAACACTATCCCAGTTTGTTGTACTATTATTGGTAATGGTATAATTTAGAATGACAAAATAATTGGCAAAATTAAAATTGTAATTATAGGCTTCAAAATGTAAATCGGCGCCAAGTGGAAAATTATGACTACTAATCGCAATGTTTGTTCCAGGAACAACAATATTTTTATCTGTAAAATCAGAAAGAAAATCTTGATGCGAAATAGCATTGGTTTCGTATAATGGATTATCAATTAAGCTTGATCTTTCTTTTATTTTTGCACCCAATGCAGCAGTAAACTCAAAACCGCTTTTGCCTGTTGTATATCCAGCGGCATCGTCTGTCGCCCCAGAACTTACTGCAACTTGCGATCCATTGATCATTGCACCAATCCACAAACCACCCTGAAATAAATGCTCTATACCAGAATTGGCAGGAAACTCACAAGAAGGATAGGCCAAAATATTATAAGAACCTTTGAATGCATTTCCAATCATTCCTAGGTTATTAATGGTCATTCTAATATTTCCTGCTGTCGTTAATTTTTCGTCGAATGAAGCTTGCGAAAATCCTGTTAGTGGAATAATACAGGCTATCAATAACCCAAAAAAACGAATCATATATTGCTTAAAAAACATCTTAATACTTTGCTATTTTTTTAATGACCGACAAACCTGCTTTGTTTTCAAATCTCAATAAATAAATCCCCTCAGGTAAAGATGCTGTAGGTGTAATTTGAAAATCAGAATTTGCAGTAGCGATTTTTTGACTTTCTACTAAATGCCCTGATTGATTATAAATTTTCAAATTAATTATTTGATTTAATAGATTCGCACTAAAGTGAATTTCGAAATTATTTTTTACGGGGTTGGCTACTTGAATTTGTTGCGAAAACTGAACTGCCTGCAAGGAAAGGCCTTGAACTGCAGGCTTTGTAGGCGTAAATACAAAATCGGCTCTAATAGGTAAATGATCCGACATATTATATAAGGATCCTAATACGGTAGAAGGCACCGAAGTATTTGCTGGCAAATCTGTTAAAGCTAAATTAAAATGCAGGCCATCATTACCAACAGGAATATAAGTGTTCGGCAAAATGCGAACTTTCAAAGAATCTGAAATAATTGATTTAGTCGCTAACATAATATCAAAACGGTCGTCCATGCCACCGCCAGAAAAACTTCCACCTGTTGCACTGTGAGTAGACTGTGTATGAATAGCGGAAAAGCTTCCATTATTATTCCAAGCACCTGGTTTATTTAGTGGATCATAAAATCTTCCCATTAAATTAGTATCCGCAATTAAATTTTGATAGCCTAATTCGGTATGGGTATAAATATTAAAATCTCCCATAATCAACACATTTCTAGGCTTGTTAAATTTCTTCATATACCTCGATACCTGCTGGGTTTCAGCGGCTCTAGTTGCTGCTTCTGCAGAACCATTTGCCGCTTTCAAATGCAAAACAATTACCGTAAAGAAAATAGTATCTTTTGTTTTAACAAGATTAGAATCTTTATAAAATAAATTGAATGCGGTAATTTCTCGTTGCACTTTCGAAACGGTATCTTGAGAAATAAGTTCAAACTTTTTTGAATTATAAAAGAGCGTATTGGTTAAAGATGCATCAACACCTGCCTTAGAAAGTTTTGCTCTTTTCCATTTGGTTTCCCCATTTATATTTAAGGCACCTGTTAAAACATTTTGCGCATAATCTGCTGTAGCAGAAAGTTCGTTGCATCCAAAAATGTCAGGTTTGACATAATTGATAATGGTCGATAGTAAAGGGTTTTTGGTACTAGGTGGCTGATTTGATTCGCCATAACGAAGTAGATTATATTGCATCACCCGAATGGTGTCTTGGGCAAATAAATTAACATTCATTAACACAAGGCAAAAGCCTGTTAAATAAAGTGTTTTAAATAAAAAAGTTATTCTCATTTTATTCCTATAAATCAGCCTATAAATGTACATATAAATATATGCTATACAATGCAAAAATAGGCGAATGCCTGAGAGTTAACGCAAATTTGACAGGATGTTCATTTTGAAAACAAAATGAATTTTAACTAATTGTAAATTAAGAATTTAGCGAAAAAAATGTTTTTAATTTAATTTATCTGTTAGCAATTTCATCTCTATTAATGGAGAAATGTTTTCGTACAAAACAGCAAACACGGCCCTACAGATAGGCATCTCCACTTTATATTGTCTATTGATTTCGTGAATACATTTAACAGCATAATAGCCCTCTGCAATCATACCCATTTCAAATTGGGCAGATTTTACAGAATACCCCTTGCCAACCATATTACCAAAGGTTCGGTTTCTTGAAAATTGAGAATAGGCCGTAACTAGTAAATCGCCTAAATAAGCCGACTCTTTGATATCTCTATTGATAGGATGAACGGCTGCAAGAAAGCGTTCCATTTCTCGAATAGCATTAGAGATTAAGACCGATTGAAAATTATCGCCATAACCTAAACCATGAAAAATACCGGCTGCAATTGCATATATATTTTTCAGCACCGCTCCGTATTCCGTTCCATAAATATCATCGCTGGTTACGGTACGGATATATCGATTATTTAAAATAGCAGCGAATGCATCTGCATGATTTTGCTGTAAGCAAGAAATGGTTAAATAAGATAATTTTTCTAAAGCTACTTCCTCTGCATGACAAGGCCCGCTTATCACTAAGACTTGTTCCAGTGGTAATTTAAAATAGTTATTAAAGTACTCTCCGATGATTAAATTATATTCTGGAACAATACCTTTTATTGCACTACAAATAAATTTTCCAGAAAAATCTGCTGGACTTAATGACGATAAACTAGTATGTAAAAAAGCGGCTGGAACTGCTACAATAATAATATCTGCGGCGGCGATGGTGGCTTTTATATCTGTACTTACACGATCTTTCGAAATGTTTATTTCTGCCGATGATAAATAATGAGGATTTCTACCGAAAGCACGAATGTGCGCAACCGCCTCTTCATTTCTCATCCACCAGGTTACATCTGCTTGGTTATCGCAAAGAATCTTTACTAAGGCTGTAGCCCAACTTCCACCACCAATTACGGCAATCTTAGCTTCTTTATTAATTTGCTGCATAGTCTTCTATTAGCACGAACATACCAAAATTGAAATACATAGGCAAAAAATCCAGCCTACTTCTTCTCGTCCGATGTGTATAAGTCTTCTTTGGACACAATTTCTATTTGCATTCCATCTTTTAACATTTTGGAAATAGCTAAATAAGGTGCAACCACCACTTCCTGTCCTTCTTTTAAACCCTCTTTAATTTCAATATACATATCGTCTTGAATACCGGTCTTCACAGGAAGTTTAATCACTTTATTGTTTTCTATTACAAAAACAAATTCTTTCATACTCGAAGCGCCAACTGCAACTACTGTTGTAGCAATATTTTTATCATCTACAGAATCTTCTCGGGTTGTAACAGATTGAATTGGCACTGTTAAAATATTAACCGTTTTTTCGGTTTGAATTTCTACTGTGGCTGATAATCCTGGTCTTAAAGGTGATGCTAAATTTTTGTCTTTACTATTTAATTTTGAATAGGATTCACTCAAAATTCTGATCTTTACCGGAAAATTAGTTACCTGGTCTGCGCTAGCGCCTACAACACTTGCAGAGTTTGCGATTTCTGTAACCACACCTTTAAAAGACTGATCAAGAAAGGCATCCACTTCTACTATTGCAGTATCACCAATAGACAATCGATTGATATCGTTTTCGTTTACATCTACACTTACTTCCATAGAATTTAAATTAGCAATGCGCATAATTTCGGTACCTGTCATTTGAGAAGTACCTAAAACTCGCTCTCCTAATTCTACATTCAATTTAGAAACTGTTCCATCTACCGGAGAGAAAACAGTGGTTTTAAATAAATTATCTTTTGCTTCTTTTACAGAGGCCTCTGCACTTTTAACATTAAATTTTGCGGCTTGCACATCTGCTTTTGCAGATAAATAATTACTCTTTATTACTTCAAAATCTGCTTCAGAAATAATTTTATCTTTTATAAGTTTTGAGTTTCTATCGTATGCTTGTTCTGTTTGAATAAATCTTGCTTCTGCATTTGATAAATTCGCTTTTGAAGTATTCAAAGCCGCCGAAGCCCTGTCTAGATAAGATTCATAGATATCTGGTCTAATTTTGCAAAGCAATTGTCCGCGCTTCACTTTTTGGCCCTCTTTAACCATCAAAGAAACAATTTCGCCAGAAACATCGGAAGATATTTTCACTTCTATTTCTGGTTGAATTTTGCCACTTGCAGAAACGGTTTCTACAATTGTTCTAAGAGAAACTTTTTCGACTGCTACTTTTTGATTAGCCACACCGCCAATCCATCCCATTTTTTTGCCTGTGATTGCAAATGCAATTAACACCACCACAGCAATTATCAAATATTTAATTAAATTATTTTTCTTGTTCAACATGTTTTTTTATATTAAAATGACAATGGAATTCCTAAATAAAAATCAACAAGCTTTTGTCTAAGTATTAACTCATATAATGCTTGCACACGATCAGCCTCAGACTTTGCTAAGTTATTTTTTGATATAATAAAATCAACTGCATTGATTAACCCGACTTCGAATTTTTGTTGATTATATTTAAAAGATTCTTTGAGCGCAATATTACTATTTACAGTAGACTCATATTTTTTTTCAGCCGCTTTTAAATCTGTTAACGCTTGTGCAATAGATTTACTTAAATTTAGCCTGGCTGTTTGTGTATTGATATTGGCATTGGCTAAATTTATTTTCGCTCTTTTTAAATTAGCATTGGCATTTCTACTATTGAAAATGGGCACATTTAAACTAAATCCCCAATACTGACCAAAGTTATTTTGCAATTGACCTTTAAAGGTTTCTTGAGCTAATGAAACATAATTTGAATTAAGGCCCGCACCAAAACTTAAACTAGGAAATAAAACCGCTTTACTGATTGCCACATTTTTAGCCGCAGATTGAAACCTGAAATCGAAGAGCTTTACATCTGGCAGTTTTTCTGCAGCTGCTTGATACACCGAACTAAATTGATACTGCTCGCTTTTATCTAAGGCAGGGATTAAATTTGCTGGCTTTTCAATTAGCATTACTTCTGCAGGATCTCTATCTAATAACTGTAATAAATTTAGCCTTGCAATGGCTAATTGATTTTCTGCATTGGTTAAATTCAATTGATCTCTTGCTAATTGTGCTTTGCTTTCTAACAAATCTCCTTGTGTGCTATTCCCTACTTCAAAGTTTTTGTTCGCCCTTTCGAATTGTTGTAAACTTATTTTTAATTGTTCTTGCGCAACAAGTATGAGGTCTTGATTATACAATACATTTAAATAATAATTAATGACCGTTAACGTAATATCGTTTTTAATTTTAGCTAAACTCGCTACCTCAGCAGCTAAATCGAAAGTCTGCGCTTGGTAATTATAGACCTTTTGTCCGGCACCAAAAATAGTGACTTGCGAATTAATACCTGTTGAGAAAGAGCTAAAACTTTGGAATTCTGACGAACTTGTTACTGGATTAACAGACAATCCGTAGTTTTTTGAATTAGATGCACTTGCATTAAATGATGGCAATAGCGCATTTTTGCTTTGGGCTAAATCGATCGAGGCTAAATCAACATTCAACTTATATTGCTTGATGGTTAAATTATTTTCGAGGGCATAACTAATGCAGTTTTCTAAAGACCAAGCTTGGCTTTGGGCTTGGCTTTGGGCAAAGCCTAATCCAAAACAGGAAGTCCATAAGAGTAATATCGTTTTTTTCATATTTCAGAAACAAAAATATAATTTGAACTGCAAAAATATAGTAATTTAGCTCCATATCCTTAATAAATTGCTAAATTACCGTAACATTTTTTTTACTTGATGTACCTCAGCAAAACACCCAAATTACTAAAAGCATTATATCCCAATCTTATTTGGGATTATCACACGCATAAAGGGGTGGTATATTTGACTTTCGATGATGGTCCAATTCCCGAAGTAACACCCTTTGTTTTGGAAGTGCTAGCTAAATACCAAATTAAAGCAACTTTTTTCTGTATTGGCGATAATGTTCAGAAACACCCTGGGGTTTTTGAAGAAATAATAAAAGCCGGGCATGCTATTGGAAACCATACGTTTAACCATTTAAATGGCTGGAAAACAGACAAAAACATTTACCAGCAAAATACAATGGCTTGCGAGACTTATTTTAAAACGAATTTATTTCGCCCCCCTTATGGCAGAATTAAAAGAAGCCAGATAAAACTGCTCCAAGAAAAGTTCAAAATTGTGATGTATGATGTACTAAGCGGTGATTTTGACCAAAAAAGTAGCCCCGAAAAATGCTATCAAAATGTGCTCAATCATTCGAGCGATGGTGCTATTATCGTTTTTCACGATAGCCTGAAAGCTTATGCCAATCTTAAAGAATCGCTGCCAAGATCAATAGAAGCGTTATTAAACCGTGGTTTTCGATTCGAAATTATCAAATAAACAAATGCAAAATTGATCGAAAAAAAATAAGAATTTATCCTAAATTCGCGGTAGAAAATAAATTATTATGGCATTTGATATAGAAATGATTGAAAAGGTTTATGCAAACCTTGACGCGAAAGTTAACGCAGCTCGCAAAATTGTAAACAAACCCCTCAGCTTAACCGAAAAAATATTATACGCCCATTTATGGGAAAGTGCTTCAGAAGCTTATGGTAGAGGTAAGTCTTATGTAGATTTTGCACCAGACAGAGTGGCGATGCAAGATGCAACTGCACAAATGGCTTTATTGCAATTTATGCAAGCAGGTAGAGCAAAAGTAGCGGTTCCTTCTACTGCTCATTGCGACCATTTAATTCAAGCAAAAGAAGGCGCAAATGCCGACTTAGTAACAGCAAATTCTCAGAACAAAGAAGTTTACGATTTCTTAGCTTCTGTTTCTAATAAATATGGCATTGGTTTTTGGAAACCAGGTGCTGGAATTATTCACCAAGTGGTATTAGAAAATTATGCTTTCCCTGGAGGTATGATGATTGGTACAGACTCTCACACAGTAAATGCTGGTGGCTTAGGTATGATTGCCATTGGTGTGGGTGGTGCAGATGCTTGTGATGTAATGGCAGGCTTGCCTTGGGAATTAAAATTTCCAAAATTAATCGGCATTAAATTAACTGGTAAATTATCTGGTTGGACTTCTGCAAAAGATGTAATTTTAAAAGTAGCTGGAATTTTAACTGTAAAAGGTGGAACAGGTGCAATCGTAGAATATTTTGGCGAAGGCGCGCTTTCATTATCTTGTACAGGAAAAGGAACTATTTGCAATATGGGTGCAGAGATTGGTGCTACCACTTCTATTTTTGGATACGACGAAAAAATGGCCGCTTATTTAAGAGGTACCGATCGTGCAGACGTCGCTGATTTAGCAGATAAAGTAGCACATCATTTAACTGGCGATGCGGAAGTATATGCCAATCCCGAAAATTATTTTGACGAATTAATTGAAATTGATTTATCAACTTTAGAGCCGCAAATTAACGGACCATTTACGCCAGATTTAGCTTGGCCGATTTCTAAATTTGCTGCAGCAGTAAAAGAAAATAATTGGCCAGCAAAATTAGAAGTTGGATTAATTGGTTCTTGTACTAATTCTTCTTACGAAGATATTTCTAGGGCAGCATCTATTGCGCAACAAGCCGTAGATAAACACTTACAAGCAAAATCAGAATATACTATTACACCTGGATCCGAGCAAGTACGCTATACCGTAGACAGAGATGGCTACTTAGCTACTTTTGCTGCAATGGGTGGTGTAGTGCTTGCCAATGCTTGCGGACCCTGTATTGGTCAATGGGCTCGTCATGGTGCAGAAAAACAAGAAAGAAATTCAATCATTACTTCGTTCAATAGAAATTTTGCGAAACGCGCAGACGGTAATCCGAACACTTTTGCATTTGTTGCTTCGCCAGAAATTGTAACCGCGCTAGCGATTGCAGGTGACTTAACTTTTAATCCTTTAACCGACACGCTTACTAATTCAAAAGGCGAACAAGTTAAATTAGATGAACCAAAAGGAATTGAATTACCTATCAAAGGTTTTGCAGTGCAAGACGCAGGATACCAAGCGCCAGCTGCAGACGGAAGTAAGGTAACCGTTCTTGTAGCAGAAAATTCTAGCAGATTACAATTGTTAGCACCATTTGCTGCTTGGGAAAAACAAGATATCAAAGGATTAAAATTATTAATTAAAGCCAAAGGAAAATGTACTACCGATCATATTTCTATGGCTGGTCCATGGTTAAAATTCCGCGGACATTTAGATAATATTTCGAATAATATGTTGATTGGTGCCATTAACTTTTTCAACGATACAGCAGATACGGTAAAGAATCAATTAACCGGCGAATATGGCGCAGTTCCTGCCACACAGCGTGCTTACAAAGCAGCTGGAATTGGTTCTATTGTTGTCGGTGACGAAAACTATGGCGAAGGTTCTTCAAGAGAACACGCAGCAATGGAGCCTCGTCATTTAGGTGTTCGTGCAATTTTGGTAAAATCATTTGCTAGAATTCACGAAACAAATTTAAAGAAACAAGGTATGCTTGCCTTAACTTTTGCAAACAATGCCGATTACGATAAAATTTTAGAAGACGACAGCTTTGACATTAATGGATTAAATGAATTTGCGCCAGGTAAACAACTGAGCATTTGTTTAAACCATGCCAATGGAAGCAACGAAACTATCATGGTTAATCATACTTATAACCAACAACAAATTGAGTGGTTTAAGGCTGGAGGTGCTTTAAACATTATACGCGCAAGCGTTAACTAATTAAAAAAAAGGGTTTATCCCTTTTTTTTTGCCCAAAAATTACGCAGATGAAAATTACACTTTTAGTTGTCGGAAAAACAAATGATGCTTATTTAATTGAAGGCATAGAAAAATATGCCAAACGATTAATACATTATTGTAAGTTTCAATTAATTGAAATTCCTGAATTAAAAAACACGAAGAGCTTAAGCGAAGAACAACAAAAAGAAAAAGAAGCGGAATTAATATTAAGTAAAATTAGCAATACCGATTTAGTCATGCTCTTAGACGAAACCGGAAAACAGTTTAGTTCTATAGATTTTAGCAAACAAATGAACAACTGGCAAAATCAATCTGTTAGCGCGGTTGTCTTTATAGTAGGCGGTCCTTATGGATTCGATCAAAAAATAAAAGCGAGAGCAAATGGAGAAATTTCACTTTCTAAAATGACATTCTCTCATCAAATGGTGCGCTTGTTTTTTGTAGAACAAATTTATCGAGCCTTTAGCATTTTAAAAGGAGAGCCCTATCATCATGCTTAAAATATTGAAATAAAAAAACCCAAATGTTCATTTGGGTTTTTTTATTTTGCTAATGCAAATTACGATGCTGGTTCAGTTTCTTCGCTTGCTACTGGAGCTGCCTCCTCAAACAAAGGTAAGGTTGCAAGAAACACATACC
>CAJBBN010000169.1 GCA_903951325.1 uncultured bacterium | reverse complement strand
GAAAAATTCCCTCTGCCAATTTTCCAATTGGCATTAGAATCTAAAGCATAAATTTCTATCGCTGAACCAAAAATATCAGAAAACGACTCATTTAGCGCGCCCGATTCACTTTCGTAAATTAAATCTGCACTAAATTGTGTGACTGCATGTGCAAATTCGTGGCCTACAACATCTATATGGGTTAAGGGCTGGCTATTGCCATCTCCAAATACGGTATAGCTTCCGTTCCAAAATGCATTGAAATAATTAAAGTCATAATGCAAATACATTTCCATCGCTTTTCCATTGTCATCGATGCTATTTCTGTTATGTACATTTTTAAAGAAATCAAATGTTTGTTCTGCGCCATAATAAGCATCTGTAGCGGCTTCATCTAAATTCGCATTAAAATTATTCCAATAGTTATTTGAATCAGTAAATGGGATGGCATTATTTTCGAATTGTTTTTGGCAATTATAGGTTATAATTCCAGTACCCGAATTGCCACGATTTGTTTGGGTCAATACAAATTGTACTGCAGATAAACTATCTGTTGTAATTGTTTTGGTTCCACTGTATTTAGTTACTGCAGTACCTTTACTATTTGCAGTACATAGTTTATTGATTGATTTTAATTGTTGACCAGTATTTGCATCAATATAAATATCCGCAATAGCCAAAGGCATTTCGGTGTAAATAGTAGATTTATACGCATAGTAAAACTGTGTTACTCCATCTACTTGCAAAGGCAATAATACTAAATGGGTTTTTGGTTGAAACTCAGATGAGGCTTGCTTTTGAAGGCCCGATCCATTCATTTCCCATTTATAATACTTTGCAGGCATTAAAGATTTTGAAATAGTCAAAGCTTGTTCAGCAGAGATACTAGGCGTATTCATTGGCAAAATGCCCGCATGAAAATCGCCATTAATAATTTCAATTTCACCTGCTTTTTCGTGCACTTTGACGATTGCAAATTCTACAGGTGTTTGCACATAATATTGCTGAAAGGTATAATGACGATACTCCGTATTGTTCAGTACTTCCGATTTTTCGGATTGAAAATGTAATTCATCTGTTGCATTTAAATCAAATACATTTTTAGCCCAAGCAGTTGATGTTTTATCAACCCTTAAGTTTTGCCCTTTTTCGAAAACCATAAATGAAGGAAAATTTGTTCGATCATTGTATTGAAACTCTTTTAATTTTAATTTAAAAGATGCAGGTAATTTTTTTGTCTCTTTTGCCGAAACCGACAAAGTAGCAACTGTTATAAGCAACAATAAAATTCTTTTCTTCATAGGATTTAAATTCAATTTTATAGGCAATATAACTAAATAAAGACAATAAAAAAAGGAAGATCCTACTATTTAAACGGCTATATTTTCGAAAATAAATTCCTTTTTAGGGCTTAATTTAAGCATGATTTCGGCATCTTTTATCACTTTATCGGCTAATATCTGTTTAGACAAATCGTTTAAAATTCTTTTTTGCATTACTCTTTTTAATGGGCGTGCACCAAATTGTGGGTCATAACCTAATTCTCCCAACCAATCTAATGCCTCGTCTGTTGCATTTAAAGTGATACTCATTTCTTGAAGTACTTTTTGAATGCCCTTGAATTGCAAATCAACAATTTCACGCACTTCCTCTCTACTTAAAGGCGTAAACATAATTAATTCATCGATTCTGTTGAGGAACTCTGGACGAATGGTTTTTTTCAAAACTTCGAATACTGCATTTTTAGTTTTGGCAATAATCTCCTCTCGGTTTACATCAGTCATTTCTGCAAAATTATCTTGAATTACATTGGCACCAATATTAGAAGTCATGATAATGATGGTGTTTTTGAAATTGACTACCCTACCTTTATTATCTGTTAGCCTTCCATCATCTAATACCTGTAATAAAATATTGAATACATCTGGATGCGCTTTTTCAATTTCATCTAATAAAATAACCGAAAATGGTTTTCTTCTAACGGCTTCTGTTAATTGTCCACCTTCATCATAACCAACATATCCTGGAGGCGCACCAATCAACCTCGAAACAGCATGTCGCTCTTGGTATTCAGACATGTCAATTCTTGTTAACGAATTTTCATCGTTAAATAAGAAATCGGCTAAGGCTTTTGCTAGTTCTGTTTTACCAACACCTGTTGTTCCTAAAAAGATAAAAGAACCTATGGGTTTCTTTTTATCTTGTAACCCAGCTCTGCTTCGCCTAACTGCATCGGCAATGGCTTCAATGGCTTCCGATTGTCCTACTACGCGTTGATGTAACTCTTGTTCTAAATTCAATAATTTATCGCGCTCCGATGCAATCATTTTATTTAGCGGAATGCCGGTCCAACGCGAAACTACTCCCGCAATATCTTCAGCTGTTACTTCTTCTTTCATAATTCTGGAAGTATTTTTTTCCAGTTCAATTTTCAATTGCTCAACAGTATTTTCTGCTTCTTTTATTTTACCATATCTTAATTCTGCCACTTTACCGTAATCGCCCGAACGCTCTGCCTGCTCCGCTTCTAGCTTGTATCTTTCTAATAAATCTAGTTGACTTTGAATATTATTAACTATTTGCTTTTCTGCGTTCCACTTAGCACGAAAACTATTACGCTGCTCCGATAAATTGGCAATCTCTTCCGACAACTCTGCTAATCTTTTAGTTTCTCCTTCGCGTTTTATGGCAGCTCTTTCAATTTCTAATTGCATGATTCGACGTTCAATTTCATCTAAAGCCTCGGGCACCGAGTCCATTTCTAGTCGCAGTTTTGCTGCCGCCTCATCCATTAAGTCGATGGCTTTGTCTGGCAAAAAACGATCAGCAATATAACGCTGAGATAATTCTACTGCAGCAATAATTGCCTCATCTTTAATTCTTACTTTATGGTGTATTTCATATTTATCTTTCAATCCGCGCAGAATACTAATGGCATCTTCGATATCTGGCTCGGCTACCAAAACCTTCTGAAATCTGCGTTCTAGCGCTTTATCTTTTTCAAAATATTTTTGATATTCGTTTAAGGTAGTGGCGCCAATCGCACGCAATTCGCCACGAGCCAATGCTGGTTTTAAAATATTCGCCGCATCCATAGCACCTTCCGATGCACCGGCACCAACTAGCGTATGAATCTCATCAATAAATAAAATAATTTGTCCATCACTTTTAATGACTTCTGAAATTACTGCTTTTAATCTTTCTTCGAACTCCCCTTTATATTTTGCACCGGCAATTAAGGCACCCATATCTAAAGAAAAAACCAATTTTGATTTTAAGTTTTCGGGCACATCACCATTCACTATTCTATAGGCGATACCTTCTGCTATGGCGGTTTTACCAACACCCGGTTCGCCAATTAAGATTGGATTGTTTTTGGTACGACGCGATAAAATTTGGATAACTCTTCTAATTTCTTCGTCTCTACCTATTACCGGGTCTAGCTTTCCGGAAGATGCCGCATCATTTAAATTTCTAGCAAATTTAACTAGTGATTGATAGGTAGCTTCGGCATTTTGGTCCGTTACTTTTTGATCGCCTCTTAAAGCAAAAACAGCCGCCTTCAAATCTTTTTCTTTTAAACCCGCATCTTTTAACATGCTTGCTGATTTATCGCTTCCAGCTAAAATGGCTAAAAGCAAATGATCTACCGTAATAAATTCATCTTTGAAAGTTGCCAATAATGCACTGGCCTTTTGGAAAACTTGATTACTATCTCTTGAAAAAAATG
Source organism: uncultured bacterium (assembly GCA_903951325.1). Taxonomy (GTDB): domain Bacteria; phylum Bacteroidota; class Bacteroidia; order Sphingobacteriales; family Sphingobacteriaceae; genus CAIKLP01. Next base: position 7,857 of record CAJBBN010000169.1, on the reverse strand, counting down.
GATCGCCGCCTTGTACCTTTGGATAGGACAAAACCAGGGCATCGTTTACCTCTTGTATTCGCTGCGGCGCAATATTGAGTTTTTTAAATAAAAATTGTATTACATTTTTATCTACCGAAAACATCCCCTTTAAAATATGAGCGGGTTCGATAGCTTGTTGTTGATTAGCTTGGGCAATTTCCACTGCTTTGTTAATCGCCTCTTGAGATTTAATAGTGTACTGATTGAAGTTCATATTCAACGCTGTTATTATAGCGTATCAATCATAACTCAAATGGCAAGCCAAAGGCTAAAGCAAGCAAACAACTGAAATTCTGTCTGTTGTAAAGCCTAATTAACTGCCTTAATTACTGATTCTAGAAAAAATAAAGGAAATTTTGTCGCTGATTATTTATTCCATTTAGCTGGGTCTGCTCTCCAAGACTTCAACAATTCAACATCATTTGCATTGATAAAACTAGACTCCAATGCTTGATCGATTAAGTCGTCGTAATTACTCAAAGATATGAGTTTGCAATTTGCGTCTTTGAAGTTTTGATTAGCTACATCGAATCCATAAGTGAATATAGATACCATGCCTATTACTTCGCATCCTGCTGCTCGTAAAGCTTCTACCGCTTTTAAACTACTATTGCCAGTCGAAATTAAATCTTCTACTACTACTACTTTTTGACCTTCTTTTACTTCCCCTTCAATCATGTTATTCATGCCATGATCTTTAGGAGCCGAACGAACATAAGCAAATGGTAAGCCTAATTCTTGTGCTACTAAAACACCTTGGGGGATTCCTGCAGTGGCAACACCTGCAATTAAATTTGCAGGAGCAAATTCTTCGTGGATTACTTCTGCTAATCTTTGGCGAATGTATGTTCTTACAGGTGGATAGGATAAAGTAATTCTGTTATCACAATATATTGGTGAATTCCAACCCGAAGCCCAAGTAAATGGTTTTTGTGGTTGCAATTTGATTGCTTTGATTTGTAACAAAAATTCTGCTACTTTTAAAGAAGTTTCTTTGGTATTAAACATAGCACAAATGTATAAAATTTATATAAATCAAAACGTCTTAGTTATTTCACAATTAGACAATTTTAGTCAAGAAGTTTTACACAATGTTGCAAACAATTCTGAATCAGCTGCTTTAACTATTTCTAAAGAGGAAATAATAAACATCACTGGGCAAAAAAACATCATATGTGCAAACCCCACAGCAGTATTCAACCAACTAAAACAACAATTTACGCTGATTAATGCAGCCGGCGGCTTAGTTAAAAATAGCCAATCGGAATATCTTTTTATTTTTCGACGCGGAAAATGGGATTTACCTAAAGGTAAATTAGACGATGGGGAAGATTTTGAAACAGCGGCTATCAGAGAGGTTCAAGAAGAATGCGGCATCACCCATATTGAACTAGGCGATTTATACCACCTAAGCTATCATATTTATGAAGAAAATAACGATTGGATTTTAAAGCAAACCAATTGGTATTTGATGAAAAGTGAGGAGAAGAATTTAATCCCTCAACTGGCAGAAGGCATTACACAAACAGCTTGGCTTCCTACAAGTCAATTCGAAAAAGTACGCGAGAACACCTATGCTTCGATCGATGAAATTATCTGCAAATTACTTTAAGCCTAAAAGTATACCTGTAATTTCTTTTGGCACAAACTGGCTAATGTCGCCACCATTTCTTAAAATATCTCGAACAATGGTAGAGCTAATGGCCGAATAGCCTGGTCTACTTATAATAAATACACTTTCAATATCTGGATGCATCGACTGATTCATTTGTGAAATGGCTTTTTCGTATTCGAAATCTGAGGCAGAACGAATGCCCCGAATCATATACTGCGCGCCTATTTGCTTACAATATTCGACGGTTAAACCTTCGTATGTGGCTACTTTAATTTTGGGTTCATGTTGAAAAACTAATTGCAACATTTCTTCTTTTTTTTCATTTGAAATAAAACCCTGCTTGGTATTATTTAAACCAATACCTACCACCACTTCATCAAATAAAGGCAATGCTCTTTTTAAAATATCAATATGAGCCACTGTTATTGGATCAAAAGATCCCGGAAATAATGCAATTTTTTTCATTTGCTTTTATACTAATAATTTAAAAAAAGAAAAACTAGTAGAACCATAGGTTCTGGTTTCTTGATAGCCTTTACCGTTACTTATATTTTGTAAACTGGCATGTTCAATAACTAAAACACCTGCCGTATTTAATATTCCTTGTTCCATTACCAAGTCTGCTATCTCTGCAATGCGGGGCATATCGTATGGCGGATCTGCAAAAATAATATCATATTTTGTTTGCTCCAATTTTAAAAACTTAAACACATCGTCTACTATCAAATTGGCGTTTTCGAATTTTAATTTCTGAAAAGTTTCTTTGATAAATCTTACGCAATTAAGGTGCTTATCAACACAAGTAATATCGGTACAGCCGCGAGAAGCAAATTCATAACTCATATTCCCTGTTCCTGAAAACAAATCTAATATTTTCAATCCATCGAAATCAAAACTATTGATCAAGATATTAAACAATGCTTCTTTTGCTTGATCGGTTGTGGGTCTTACTGGCAAATTTGTAGGCGCTTGCAAACGAATGCCTCTCCATTTTCCACTAATTATTCGCATAAACGAGTGGTAAATAAAGTTAAAAAAGAAGGATAAACCTGTTCTTCTTCCATTCTGACAGCATATTTAGAGCGCTTATCGAGTGGTGCCATTTGAACATTGGCAAAATATTTTTGCAGGATATCAAATGCAGGGGTTGCGCGTGCAATATTTCCTGCTAAATTAACTTGCAAAGATTCGGCACTTAGTTTAAACTGTTCGGCTATGAACAATGGATAATACACCAAGTCTTCGGGAGTTTGAAAAGCAAATGTGTTGTATAGTTTTAATTTATTATTTTCAATCAAACAAATTTCTAATAAACCTTCGTGCAAAACAATATACATGGCTGCTTGCGTATTACTTGCAGCTAATTCGATTCCATAAGAAATGGTGCTGGCTGCTGCATGAACAAATTCAACTTGTGGGAATCGATTGGTTACAATCGAAACAAATTCTTTATGCACCGCAAATGCCATCACAGCATCTATACTAGCCAATGCATTCGTAAATATTTGTTGATCAAAAGATAAATTAACATTGAAACCAAGAGCTGTTTCTGGATCAATACTTAAACCCTCCACTACCGGAATCAAAGTTTGCGCTGGAGTTGTTACGATACAACGAACTTTGGTATAGGCTCTTTTTAAAAAGTCCGTTTTTTCAAAAATTTCTTTTAATGTATCATTGGCCTGGTCGTAACTAAATTCGGCTTGCATTACATACTTTTCGCGCGTATTACTATAGGCAACCGCTCTAAAGTAACTGCCATCTAACTGCAAGAATAAATGATAGGGCGTTTTTGTATCGAAATAAAAACTCTCATCTACTCGCTCTGCTTTTTCTACCTTATGTAATAATCCATTCATTGTCACAAATGTATTATTTTATAAAGATTTGTAGAAAATTAAAATGATTTTGCTAATTTCTGCCTAAGTTTATGCCGTGAACCAGTTATTTGAACAGCTTTTTAAACACCAACCAACCGCCGATCAGGTCAATTTGTTTGGGCAAATAGATCGCTTTCTGAAATCCGAAGCGCCAAACTCCCTATTTGTATTAAAAGGATATGCTGGAACAGGCAAAACCACTTCGATGAGTGTTTTGGTAAAGTTATTACCGAAATACCAAATGAAAGCCATTTTACTCGCCCCAACGGGTAGGGCTGCAAAAGTTTTAGGAAATTATTCGCAAAAACCGGCGTTTACGATTCACAAAAAAATATATCGAAAAAAAAGTGCAGTGGAATTTGGCAGTGGATTTAGTCTTGCAAAAAATACACATACCGATACTTTATTTATTGTCGATGAATCATCCATGATACCTGGCGATGTGCAAGAAGGACAATACTTTGGGGGCAACAGTTTACTCTCCGATTTAATTACCTATGTATACGAATCCGATAGTAATTGCAAAATATTATTTTTAGGAGATACTGCTCAGCTACCTCCAGTTGGCGCAAGCGAAAGCCCAGCACTTAATCCAAGTTATTTACAAGATCATTTTGGTTTAAAAGTTTTTAGTGCAGAACTAAAAGAAGTGTTAAGGCAAGAAAAAAAGTCGGGTATTTTAGAAAACGCAACTGCATTAAGAGAGCAGCTATTAGCCGAAAATATCAGCAAGCCAAGCATGCAGGTAAAAAATTTCAAAGACTTTTTTTACATCACTGGAGAGAAATTAGTCGATGGTATTAATTATGCCTACGATCATTTTGGAATGGATGAAACCCTTATTATTTGTAGGTCTAACAAGAATGCCAATTTATACAATCAACAAATTAGGGCCCGAATTTTATTTCGAGAAGAATTTATTTCTAGCGGTGACTTTTTAATGGTAGTAAAAAATAATTACCATTGGCTTCCAGAATCTACAGATGGCGAGTTTATAGCCAACGGAGAAATTGCAAAAGTAATCCGCATTCGAAACGAACAAGAAATGTATGGTTTAAAATTTGCCGATGCCAGTTTACAATTAGTAGATTTTCCAACGCAGCCAATCATTACTGCAAAAATTATTTTAGATACCCTAGATTCGGATAGTCCGGCGCTGAGCAATGCGCAGCAAAAACATTTATACGAACAAGTGGCCTTAGACTATGCAGACATTAAAAATAAATCGGAAAGATTAGCCAAAATTAAAACAGACCCCTATTATAATGCCTTGCAAGTTAAATTCTCCTATGCCGTTACTTGTCATAAATCTCAAGGTGGGCAATGGAAAGCAGTTTTTGTGGACCAAGGCTATTTAACAGACGAGCTAGTAAACAAAGAGTTTATACGTTGGCTGTATACCGCTATTACCAGAGCATCTGAACAATTGTTTTTAGTTAATTTTAATAAAGATTTTATTGCAGACCTGCCAAAAGATAATTTTTGACAAGGAAAAATAATTAACTTCGTTTGTCGTTAATACATTTTGAATTTATGCGCAACTTAAAATTCCTTTTTATTGGATTGGCCATGAGCACTGTATTCCCGCTATACGCGCAAACAGGTGGCTACGGAACGCATAAGTTTTTAACCCTACCCAACTCTGCTAGAATCACTGCTTTAGGTGGCTATTGTATTGCAAGTGTAGATGCCGATCTAAACAATGTGGCGCAAAATCCTGCCTTGCTCAATGCTAAAATGGACAACAGGTATGCATTTAATACCTGTAATTATTTTGGCGATATCAGTTATGGCTATTTAGGCACTGCCTTTTCTATGAATAGGTATGGCACTTTTGGCATAGGCATTCAATACATCGACTATGGCAATTTTGAATTAACCAACGAATATGGCGACAACCTTGGCAATTTTAACGCGAAAGAAAATTCGCTCAATTTTAGTTATGCCTATACCCGTCAACTTTTTAGTTATGGCGCAAGTGTTAAAACCGTTTTTAGCCAATTAGCTGAATACGATGCACGCGCCGTTTTGCTAGATCTTGGGGGCACCTACGCCGACACCATCAATGGTTTTACGGCATCTTTTGTACTTAAAAATATAGGCGCGCAAACCAATTCCTTTAGCAACGAAAAAGAAACCATGCCATTTGAAGCACAGTTCGGTGTTTCTAAAAAATTAGCACATGCTCCTTTTCGTTTTTCTTTAACGCTTCATAATTTACAAAGATTTGATTTGACTTATTTAGATCCGAATCAAAGAACTACCCAGATTGATTTAGCTACTGGCTTACCCATTTTACAAGAATTTAGTTTTACCGATAAATTGCTACGACATGTGGCTATTGGTACCGAAATTATTTTTTCAGAAAACATGCAATTTAGGGTTGGCTATAACCACCAAAAAAGAAAAGAACTTGGTCTAGAAACTCGACTTTCTACTGTTGGATTTTCTTGGGGATTTGGACTAAAAATTAGCAAAATAAGATTCAATTATGGTAGCGCGAACAACCATTTAGCGGGCTATACCAATATGGTGAGCTTGATTGTGAATCCAAATGATTTCTTTAAGAAAAAATAAGCTCGCCCTCATTAATTTAATTAAATTTGTGGCACCATGAATCCAAATTCATTTATCAACATTGCCATTGATGGCTATTCCTCTTGCGGTAAAAGCACCATGGCTAAAGCTTTGGCAAAGGATATTGGCTTTACTTATATCGACTCCGGTGCAATGTATCGTTGCGTTACTTTGTATTTTATCACTCAACATATTGACCTCGATAACCTAGATGCTATTCATCAAGCATTAAACGAAATTGAATTGGATGTGCATGAGAATCAATTTTTACTGAATGGAAATGATGTCTCTGCAGCTATTCGCAGTATGCAAATTTCACAAATGGTAAGTAAAGTTTCTGCCATTAAAGCGGTTAGAATTAAAATGGTAGCCATTCAACAAGCTATCGGAAACACTAAAAATGTGGTGATGGATGGTCGAGACATTGGCACAACCGTATTTCCAGCAGCACAACTCAAAATATTTATGACGGCCGATCCTGCAGTTCGTGCAAAAAGACGTTTCGACGAATTGCAGCTAAAAGGCGAAGCAGTAAGTTTAGCCGAAATTGCCGAAAACCTGAACATGCGCGATTACGAAGATACCCACCGCAGCGAAAGCCCATTAAGACAAGCCGAAGACGCAATTGTATTAGATAATACCTTTCTAAACCCAATTGAACAATTAAATTATGTCAAAGATTTACTCAGTAGCCGTCAATTAATCGCCCTATAAAGCGTTTAAAAGCAGTTTTCATTAAAAACCTGCTTAAATGCTTCTTAAAACCCTTTTTTTATCAAAAAATGCCTCATTGGGCTTGTTTGTTATTCAGATATTAATTTCTATCTTTGGCCTCCTGCAAATCACAGGAAAAAGGAGAAAAAAACTTAATGGCAAAAAAACAAATCACAGACCAAGAATTACTAGCATCTCAAGCGAATGCTGAATTCGTTAACAGAAACACTGAAGAAACAGTGATTGAATCAGAAGCTGATTCTCTATCGCTTGATGAAATTAAATCAAATTCCATTATCCACAACAGCAATGATTTCGATTGGGATATGGACAACAAAAAACTAGGTGGTTACTCAGATGCTGAAAGAGCTAAATTAGAAGTTCTTTACACCACTACACTTAGTTCAATCAACAAAGGAGAAATCATCTCTGGAACTGTTGTATCAATGAACACAAAAGATGTTGTATTAAACATTGGATTTAAATCTGATGGTATGGTACCTCTTTCTGAATTTCGCGACACACCGGGTTTAAAACTAGGTGATGTAGTAGAAGTTTTCGTTGAAGATCAAGAAGACAAAAATGGTCAATTAATTTTATCTCGTAAAAGAGCTAAGACACAAAGATCATGGGATAATATCAATACTGCATTAGAGAAAGACGCAATCATCAATGGTTTTGTGAAGAGCAGAACAAAAGGTGGATTAATTGTTGACATCGATGGTGTAGAAGCATTCTTACCTGGTTCACAAATTGACATCAAGCCAATTCGTGACTACGATATTTATGTAGGAAAAACAATGGAATTCAAAGTGGTTAAAATCAACCAAGAATTCCGTAACGTAGTGGTTTCTCATAAAGTATTAATCGAAGACGATTTAGAAAGTCAAAAATTTGATATCATTTCTAAATTAGAAAAAGGTCAAGTATTAGAAGGAACTGTTAAAAACATTACTGCATTTGGTGTATTCATCGACTTAGGTGGTGTTGACGGTTTATTACATATTACAGATATTTCTTGGGGCCGCATAGAGCATCCAGAAGAAGTAT
>CAJBBN010000168.1 GCA_903951325.1 uncultured bacterium | reverse complement strand
GATTAGGCGCTGCCCTTTTATGGTTTAGTTTTCGTAATCAAAACTTATTGCTATTAGGCGAAAGTTTAAAATCGGCAAACTATTATTGGGTTGCTTTATCGGTATTGGTTTCTCTTTTTGCTCATTGGTTAAGGGCTTTGCGTTGGAAAATGTTATTTGAGCCCATTGGCTACCAACCTAAAACAACACATACGTTTTATGCAGTAATGATAGGCTATCTGGCCAATTTGGCATTTCCTAGAATGGGAGAAGTTTCTAGATGTGCCGTGCTCAACAAAACAGATAACATGCCCATTTCTACACTTATTGGAACGGTAGTAGTAGAGCGAATTGTCGATGTAATTTTTTTATTAGGACTAGGCTTATTGGCCATTTTAATATTGTACAAAGAAATAAATGTTTTTGTATTTGAAAATTTTATAGCCCCTCTTTTTTCTAAATTAAATAGCGCAGTTGATTTAATTATACCTGTCATTGGAATTGCTTTAGTATTTGGTATTTTATTTTTCTTACTAAGAAAAAAAATAAAGACTTGGCAAATCACTCAAAAAATAAATGCTTTTACATTACCCTTAAAAAAAGGATTGCTTTCTGCTTTGCAATTAAAAAATAGGCTTCGATTCTTTGGTTTATCGCTTGGTATTTGGGCTTGTTATTTATTAGCTACCTATTTATGCTTTTTTGCTATACCTGCAACAAGTCAATTAAGCATGGCCGTTGGCTTGTTTGTAATGGTGGCAGGAGGAATTGGTATGTCTGCTCCTGTACAAGGCGGCATTGGGGCCTTTGAAGCGGCCGTTAGTATTTCTTTACTGGTCTTTAGTATAAAAGAAAACGACGGCTTAAGCTATGCTGCAATTAGCCATGGTTCACAAATTTTATCTATACTGGTAGTGGGATCAATTAGTTTATTCTTTGTATTTTTGATTAAAAGAAAACAAGCATAAGCAATGGAAAAATTGATGAAGATAAAATCCAAAATCATGCAGAAGGAAGAAGTTTCTGGGCTGATGGATGTATGGAAATACATGGGATTGAAAATTGTTTTCACCAATGGATGTTTTGATATTATCCATTATGGACATATCGATTATTTAGCCAGAGCGGCCTCTTTAGGAGGGAAATTAATTATTGGTTTAAATACAGATGCTTCTGTAAGTAAATTAAAAGGTCCAAACAGACCTATTCAAGATCAGCAATCGAGGGCATTAATATTAGCGGCAATGCAATTTGTCGATGCGGTTATTTTATTTGATGAAGAAACACCTCAAGAGCTCATCAGTTTTTTAATCCCTGATATTTTAGTTAAGGGAAGCGACTACCGCATCGAACAAATAGTGGGTGCAGATGTTGTATTAAACAATGGCGGGAAAGTAGAAACCATGGACTTTGTAGCCGGTTATTCTACTTCAAATATTATTGAAAAAATTAAACAATCGAATTAAATATCAACCTATAACAAAAATATAATATGCATTTCCAACTTACAGAAGAACATTTAATGATTCAAAAAGCAGCAAGAGATTTTGCGCAAAATGAATTAAAACCAGGAGTGATTGAAAGAGATGAAAAACAAATTTTTCCGGCAGAACAAATAAAAAAATTAGGAGAACTAGGTTTCTTAGGAATGATGGTTGATCCTAAATACGGGGGATCTGGACTAGATGCCATTTCTTATGTAATCGCCATGGAAGAACTTTCTAAAGTAGATGCTTCTGCATCGGTAGTAGTTTCGGTAAATAATTCATTGGTATGTTATGGTATCGAAGCTTATGGAAATGAAGAACAAAAATTAAAATACTTAGTACCCTTAGCAACAGGCGAAAAAATTGGCGCCTTTTGTTTATCAGAACCAGAAGCAGGTTCGGATGCAACTAGTCAACAAACAACGGCCATAGATATGGGCGATCATTATTTGTTAAATGGTACTAAAAATTGGATCACCAACGGAAACTCTGCTAGCACCTATATCGTAATTGCTCAAACAGATGTAAGCAAAGGTCACCGCGGTATCAATGCATTAATTGTTGAAAAAGGAATGCCTGGATTTGAAGTAGGCGTTAAAGAAAATAAATTAGGTATTAGGGGTTCTGATACGCATTCACTTTTGTTCACAGATGTGAAAGTGCCGAAAGAAAATAGAATTGGAGAAGATGGTTTTGGTTTTAAATTTGCCATGAAAACATTGGCAGGTGGAAGAATTGGAATCGCTGCACAGGCATTGGGTATTGCATCTGGCGCTTATGAATTAGCGCTTGCCTATTCTAAGGAAAGAAAAGCATTTGGTACTACCATCTCCAATCATCAAGCCATTCAATTTAAATTAGCCGATATGGCTACCGAAATTGAAGCCGCTAGGTTATTGTGTTTAAAAGCAGCTTGGTTAAAAGATAACCACCAAGAATATGCACTAGCAAGTTCGATGGCAAAATTATTTGCTTCAGAAACCGCGATGAAAACAACAGTAGAAGCTGTTCAAATTCATGGCGGTTATGGATTCGTAAAAGAATTCCATGTAGAAAGATTAATGCGTGATGCAAAAATTACTCAAATTTATGAAGGTACTTCAGAGATTCAAAGAATTGTAATTTCACGAGAAATATTGAAATAAAATTAAATCACATTCCATAAAAAAAGCCCGATGAGTTTCATTGGGCTTTTTTTATGGATTAATATTTTTTTATTGCGCTAGTGCTGCAGATTGAGCAGCAATGCCCTCTCTGGCTTGTTGGTGCGTAATTCGAATGCCATCTTTATAAGGCACAATAAAAGCATCTTTAATGCCCATTTGCTGTATGTCTTTTCGATAGGACACTGCATCTTCAAAAGTAAAAAACAAACCAATCATGTATTTTTCTAAGCCTTTCAAATATTCTACTTGAATACTTTGATCGTCTTTGTTCATTTTATTTTTTAAATCGAAGTTTTTAAAAGCCCCTAATTGAATTCGATAATAATACCCTTTTGCTTGAACGGCACTTAAAACTCCGTAAACCCTTGTTGTTTTGTTTTCACAGTTTTTTTGCAAATCACTATATTTATTTTGCATACCATACAAATAAGCTTGCATGGTATCTGTTTTCTTTTTAGCAATAGCAATTTCGATTTCTTTTTCTTCTAACTGCTCCTCATAGTTGATTTTCATTTTACGAATATCAACTGGTTTCAATTTCTTTAAAGCTTTCAATTCTTGCTTGATGGCATTTTTTTCTGCTTTAGATTGCGCCAGTAAATACATAGGCGACACCAAAATGACGAAACAACATAGAAATCTATAAATATATTTTTGAAGCATTTTAAAGGATATGTTTATATTGCAATTTAGTAATTTCTTTGGATTTTAAAACACCAACCATCTATTTCAAATGGAATAAAATATGAAAAAAATAAAATTTAGCCTCGCCTTAGTCCTCTTCCTACATTTAACTTCAGTGGTATTTGGACAAAAAATAAATATAACTTCTGGAAAATGGAGGGGAAGCTTAATTAGAAAAGATGAAATAAGCATCCCATTTGTTTTTGATATTGAAACAAATCCATCGGGAATGGTGATGAATATTATCAATGCAGAAGATACAATTAGGGTAAATAATTTTAGATTAATTGGAGATAGCGTATTAATTACTTTGCCATTTTTTGATGCAGAATTTATGGTTAAAGTTAGTGCAACAAAAATGCAAGGTCGCTGGACTAGACATTTACCTAAAGGGAATACTAGCATGCCATTTGAAGCAAGTATCAACCAAACAAGATTTGATGAATCACATAAAACAGCGCTAAACCTAAATAACACCTGGGATGTAAAATTTTTTGATACGGCATTTAAAGATAGTAGTGACGCCATTGGAAAATTCCAATCAACTCAAACAAATATTACAGGTACTTTTTTAACCAGTACAGGTGATTATCGGTTTTTAGAAGGAGTGTTCGATGGAGAAAAAATAAGACTCTCTACCTTTGATGGTTCACATGCCTATTTAGTACTTGCAGATTTCAATCCGCAAAACAATAGGATTAGTAATGGTGTTTTTTATTCGGGCTTGAGCAATAAAGAATTTTGGAAAGCTAGTTTTAATCCAAAAGCTTTTTTACCAGACGCTGAAAAATTAACTTTTTTAACACAAGGATTCGAAAGCATCGCTTTCAATTTCCCGGACCTAAATAACAACCCAATTACGCTCGAAGATGCAAGGTTTAAAGGGAAAGTAGTGCTTTTACAAATCATGGGCTCTTGGTGTCCGAATTGTTTAGATGAAAGCAAGTTGATGACAAGCATTTATCAACAATACCAAAGCAAAGGCTTAGAGATAATTGGATTGTGTTTTGAAAAAAGTGAAGACATCAACATTGTTAAAAAAAATATTATCAATTTTAAGAACCAATTAAATATTACCTACCCATTAGTTATAGCAGGAAATACACAGAAAGGAAGTGTAAATAAAGCATTGCCTATGCTCGCTAATTTTGTTGCATTTCCTACGCTAATTATAATTGATAAAAAAGGAAAGGTAAGAAATATCCATACAGGTTATTCGGGTCCTGCAACAGGTATTTATTTTACCGAATTTAAAAATCATTTTATTGCCACCCTAGAAAATTATTTAAATGAAAAATAAACTGCAAAAAAACACTATTTACTTTTTACTATTGACTGGATTTTTAAGCTGTAAAACCGTTATAAAACAAGCCGATTCAACGAGTACGATAAAAGAGCAAACGAATTATATGCCTTCTTATACAAGGCTTTCGGACATTACACATATGCAATTAAATATTGCACTTAATTGGGATAGTTGTTTTGTAATAGGAAATGTAACACTAACCGTTAAACCTTATTTTTATGCAAGTGAGGAGTTAATATTAGATGCTAAAGGATTTAAAATTAATTTTATAAAAGTAAATGGTACTACAGCGCCATATACCTACGATGGTAAAAAAATAAATATTCGTTTGCCAAGGGAATTTAAAAAAGAGGAGAGTTATACTGTTAATATAGATTATATAGCACAACCCAATAAATTAAAAGTAAATGGCTCCTCAAGTATTAGTTCGGATAAAGGATTTTATTTTATCAACCCACAAGGAAAAATAAAAAACAAACCCAGAGAGTTTTGGACGCAAGGAGAAACAGAAGCAAATTCTGCTTGGTTTCCAACCATAGAATCTACTTCAGAAAAATACACACAAGAAATTGCCATTACTTTAGAAAATAATTTTGTCAGCCTCTCTAATGGCTATCTGGCTTATAGCACGCAGCATAGCAATGGCACGCGCACCGATGTTTGGAAACAAGATTTGCCACACTCGGCTTATTTAACAATGGTAGCGGGTGGAAATTTTGCAGTAATCAAAGACCATTGGAAAAACATGGAAGTGAATTATTATGTGGAACCCAAATACGAATCAACAGCAAAATTAATTTTTGGTAACACGCCAGAAATGATCAATTTATTTTCTGAAAAATTAGGTGTTGATTACCCTTGGGATAAGTATTCTCAAATTGTTGTCAGAGATTTTGTTGCCGGTGCGATGGAAAATACGGGAGCGGTAACTTTTGCAGAAGACATGAATATGGATGCGCGTGCAGTTATTGATAATCCAGATGAAGAAACCATTTCTCATGAATTATTTCACCATTGGTTTGGAGATTTAGTCACCGCAGAATCATGGCCTAACTTGCCTTTGAACGAATCCTTTGCTACCTACGGTGAATACATATGGGCCGATTATAAATATGGGCGCGAAGAAGCAGATAGGGCAGCGAACGAAGATTTAATAAAATACCTTCGAACTTCCAAAACGAAAAAAGTAAATATGATTCGATTTGATTTAACAGATCGAGAAGATATGTTTGATAATTATTCTTACCAAAAAGGGGGAAGAATCATTCATATGTTGCGCAAAATAGTAGGCGATGAAGCCTTCTTTGCTTCTCTAAAATTATACTTAGAAAAAAATAAATTTAAAGCCGCCGAAATACATCATTTAAGATTGGCTTTTGAAGAAGTAACGGGCCATGATTTAAATTGGTTTTTTAATCAATGGTATTTAGCCCCAGGACACCCCGAACTTAATATTAATTATAGTTACGATAGTATTAAAAAAATTGCTTTAGTGAGTATTAGCCAAGAACAGGATTTAAGTAAATTTCCATTATATCAATTGCCGATTAGCATTGACATTTATGCCAATGGTAAAATGGACAGAAAAAATGTAAGCATAACTAAAAGCAAAGAAGTTTTTACATTTAACAGTAATACCGCGCCAGATTTAATCAATGTAGATGCCGAAAAAATGTTGGTATGTACTAAAAAAGATAACCACAGTGTGGCAGAATGGATTTATCTCTATAACCATGGCGCTTTATTTTTAGACAGACTAGAAGCCATTGAAGCACTAAAAAAATATAATACCGATACCGCAGCAATGGCTATCATCCAAAAAGGCTTAAATGATATTAATTTTGAGATTAGAAAAAATTGTATCAATTTTTTAGCCGAAAACAAAGAACAGATGAGTTCGACTGCCATTATCGAAAAAATACAGCTTTTGGCTAAAATGGATCCTAAATCGAGCGTAAGAGCGGCAGCAATAAGCAGCCTAGCTGCAAGCAATCCAAATGAATCAAGTAAATCAATCATATTAAATGCCCTAAATGACAGCTCCTATGTTGTTGTTCAAAAAGCCTTAAACGCTTTATATCTATTCGATAAATTGAGCGCAGTAGCAAAAGCGAAAAGCCTAGAAAATATCGAAAGTGATTATGTGCAAATGGCCATTGCAAATATTTATGCAACACAAGGCGATAAAATATTTATGTCTTATTTTATAAATCAATTTTCTTTAAATGCATATAATAAACAATATTATATTGGAAAGTATTTTAAAACATACTTAACAAAAATTGACGACGATACAATTGAAAAAGGATTAATGATGGTAAAAACCATTATAGAAAATGCCTATCAAGAAAAAATAGAATTTAATGCAAAAAGCACATTAGCAGATATGCTTGCAAATGCAGACACTGAAATTTTAAAAGAAAAAATTAAAGTAATTATGAAAGAAGTTGATTCGAAAAAATAAATTATTTTTTCTTTTTTTCTTTCAAGTTTAGCATTTCCACTAATACCGAAAATGCCATTGCAAAATACACATAACCCTTTGGTATGTGCTGGTCTAGCCCTTCTGCTAATAATGAAACGCCTATCAATACTAAAAATGACAAGGCTAACATTTTAACAGTGGGGTGATCATTCACGAATTTACTAATAGATTCGGCAGCCAATAACATAATACCAACAGAAATAATAACTGCAGCAATCATTACTTCAATATGATTTGCCATTCCTACGGCAGTAATTACAGAATCTAAAGAAAAAATAATATCTAATAACAGTATTTGAAAAATAACAGCTGCAAAAGAAATATTACCTTTTGGTGTATGTGTTGCTTCTTCATGTCCTTCTATTTTTTCATGAATTTCTGTTGTCGCTTTATAAATTAAAAACAATCCTCCAATTAATAATATTAAATCTCTACCCGAAATATCGTTTGATAAGACATTAAATAATGGATCTGTTAAACTCATTACCCAAGACAAAGAAAGTAATAAAAGGATACGCGTAATTAATGCTAAAGCCAAACCCGTTTTTCTTGCGCGTTTTTGTTTTTCTTTTGGAAGCTTGTCCGAGATGATAGAAATAAATACAATATTGTCTATTCCTAAAACAATTTCTAATATGGTAAGTGTAAGCAATGCGACCCAAGTTTCTGGGCTTGACAATAATTCCATCATATAAAAAAATAAATATCTTTAATTCAGGCGCTAATTTAATAGTAATTGCGAGATAAAGCAATGTCAATTTAAACCATGCTTGGAGAACAAAATGCAGGTATTTAAATTTATGCAGGTCTTCCTATCCTAAAATCCCTTAAAAATTTATAATTTTACGCTTTATTAATGTTATAGAAAATATGTTGAGATCACACACTTGCGGGGAATTATCGAGTATAAATTTAAATGAAACTGTCACGCTTTGCGGATGGGTTCAAAAATCTCGTGATTTAGGGGGAATGACTTTTATCGACCTAAGAGACCGTTATGGCATTACGCAATTGGTTTTCAATATGGAAGAAAATGCGGAGCTCTGCGAAGCTGCTAGAAAATTAGGAAGAGAATTTGTGATTAAGGCAAGTGGAAAAGTAATAGAACGCAGCAATAAAAATAATAAAATTCCAACCGGCGATATTGAAATCAGTATATCGGATTTAGAAATTTTAAATAGTTCGAAAGTTACCCCATTTATTATTGAAGATGATACAGATGGCGGTGACGAATTACGTGCAAAATACCGATACCTTGATTTAAGAAGAAATGTAGTTAGAAAAAACTTAGAGCTTCGCCATAGAATGGGTCAAGAAACAAGAAAATATATGGATGCGCAAAACTTCATTGAAGTAGAAACTCCTGTATTGATTAAGTCTACACCCGAAGGGGCTCGAGATTTTGTGGTGCCAAGCAGAATGAATCAATCTGAATTCTATGCTTTACCGCAATCACCGCAAACTTTTAAACAGTTGCTCATGGTTTCTGGATTTGATAGGTATTTTCAAATTGTCAAATGTTTTAGAGACGAAGATTTAAGAGCAGATCGTCAACCAGAATTTACACAGATAGATTGTGAAATGTCTTTCGTAACGCAAGAAGATATTTTAAACATGTTTGAGGGTTTGGCTAAACATTTATTTCAATCTGTAAAAGGAGTTGAAATCATAGATTTTCCAAGAATGACTTATGCAGATGCCATGAAATTTTATGGTTCGGATAAACCCGATACCCGCTTTGATATGAAATTTGTGGAATTAAATGCTATTGTAAAAGGAAAAGAATTTAAAGTATTTGACGATGCAGAAATAGTAATAGGCATCAATGCCAACAATTGCGCAGCTTACACCAGGAAACAAATTGACGAGTTAACAGATTTTATTAAACGCCCACAAATTGGTGCAACCGGTTTAATCTATTTACGATACAATGAAGATGGAAGTTTAAAATCTTCTGTCGATAAATTTTACAGCGAAGATGAATTAAAAAATTGGGCCACTGCATTCGATGCGAAGCCAGGAGATTTAATTTTAGTGCTTGCTGGCAACACCGATAAAACCAGAAAAGCATTAAGCGAATTAAGATTAGAGATGGGTAACAGAATGGGCTTAAGAAATAAAAATGTATTTGCCCCATTATGGGTTTTAGATTTCCCATTATTAGAATGGGATGAAACATCTGAAAGATACCATGCTATGCACCATCCCTTTACTTCGCCTAAACCCGAAGACTTGGAATTGCTCAAAACCAATCCGGGATTAGTGCGTGCAAATGCATACGACATGGTGATTAATGGAACTGAAATTGGTGGCGGATCTATTAGAATACATAACAAAGCCTTACAAGCAACCATGTTTGAACTACTCGGTTTTAGTAAAGAAGAGGCTCAAAAACAATTTGGATTTTTAATGGATGCTTTTGAATATGGCGCACCTCCACATGGTGGTATTGCATTTGGTTTTGATAGATGGTGTTCTTTGTTTGCAGAATTAGACTCTATCAGAGATGTGATTGCTTTCCCTAAAAATAATGCTGGAAGAGATGTAATGATTGATTCCCCATCAAGCATTAGTCAAGAACAATTGAAAGAACTTGGAATAAATGTTAGTGTAAAATAAATTAATGCGTAATAGTTTTACGATTAATTTTTTGCCAATAAAAAAATAAAACTACTGCAATGATTGTTTCTATAAAATAGGAAATAAACATTGCAGTATTTTTTTGAAGGTAATTTGATAAGGCTAATTTATCTGTAAGCCCAAAATACATAAGTATAAAAACCAGTATAGCAATTAGTATTATCAAGAATGAATGGCGGATGGAATGCCACAAACCCTTATAGATAGATAAATAGGAGCCAATTGCTAAGGCTATTAGTGGGTATAATAATTGAAACAGATGATTGGGATGAGTAAAAAATACCGAAGCTAATTCATTGTTATAAAATACCGGCACAAAAAATCCAAACATGATATAAATGAGTTGTGCAGTCAAACCAATCATATTACCTCCAACTAAACCAGCCAATACAACAAAAAATAACTGTATAGAAATTAATTCACCGTTCATTGGAATTAAAATTTTTGCCGATACAACCATTAGCAAAGCAAACAAAGAAGATAGTGTTGAGAATTTAGTGAGTTCCATATTATTCGAGTATTGCTTTAATATCTTGTGCTGTTAATGTTTTAATAAATGATTCTTCGGTAATAATGAGGGAATCTGCAATTTGTTTCTTACGCCCTTGTAAAGCTAATATTTTTTCTTCGACTGTATTTCTTGTAATGAATTTATAAATAAATACATTATTTTTTTGACCAATTCGATGGGTACGATCTATGGCTTGCTGTTCTACCGCTGGATTCCACCATGGATCAAGAATAAACACATAATCTG
>CAJBBN010000167.1 GCA_903951325.1 uncultured bacterium | reverse complement strand
GATACGCAAGCCTAATGGAAAACCAAAAGAAAATATATTTTGCTTCCGACTTTCATTTAGGCTTACCTAATTTCGAAATCAGCCGCCAAAGAGAAGATAAAATTGTGCGTTGGTTAAATGTCATTAAAGCAGATGCTGCCGAAATTTTTTTAGTTGGCGATATTTTTGATTTTTGGTTTGAATATGCAAAGGTGGTACCTAAAGGTTTTGTGCGTTTGCAAGGAGCCATTGCCGCAATAACAGATGCAGGCATTCCAGTACATTTTTTTAAAGGCAATCACGACCTTTGGATGTTTACTTATTTTCAAAAAGAATTAGGCGTACAATTACATTCAGCACCAGTCGAACGCGAGTTTAATGGGAAGCGCTTTTTTATTGGGCATGGTGACGGATTAGGCCCCGGAGATTACAATTATAAATTGCTGAAGAAAATTTTTACGAGCAAAGTTTGCCAATGGTTATTTGCACGCATACATCCAAATCTTGGCGTAGGACTAGCACATGCATGGTCTCAAAAATCACGCTTAGTTCACGATAAAAAAGAACAATTTTTAGGCGAGGAAAACGAGTGGTTGGCTATTTATGCGAAAGAAAAATTAAAACATACCCATTACGATTATTTTATATTTGGTCATCGTCATATTCCACTAAATATCGATTTAGGAAATAACAGCAGGTATATTAATTTAGGAGAATGGATTCATTCTAATTCCTATGCTTGTTTTGATGGGCAGGAACTTTCGCTTTTAACTTTTAACGAAAATGAAAAAGCTTAAGTTCTTTTTTTTATTTTTCATTTGTCAACAGGCAAGTGCGCAAAGTACTTTAATTGCCACGCAAGTTAAAAATTATCAAGTAGATCGCTTAGACAATATATTGTATATCGACTTAAAAAGCAATATTACAAAAGTAGAATCGACAAGGCTCAAAACCAATCATTACGCAGCTTTAGCAAGTGGAAGCCCCGAGATTTTAGATGCTACCAACCCTTTTGCCATAATGGTTTATTATCCTTCTTTTTTTCAAGTAAAAATTTTAGATGTTAATTTAGCAGAAATAGGCTCTTACGATTTGAGAGCAATTTATCCAAATTCATTTTTTAATTTAGTTTGTACCGCACCTGTAAATGGATTTTGGGCTTACGACGAGTTCAGTAGAAAATTAGTGAGGCTCGACGGAAATTTTCAAACTAAGCAACAATCACAAGACCTTTATTTATTCACTAAAAAAATAATCAAGCCAAATTTTTTATCAGCTAACAATGAATTTGTTTATTTAAATGATCCGTTGGTGGGCATTATGGTTTTTGATATTTTCGGAAGTTATCAAAAAACAATTCCACTCTTGGGCTTGAAAAAATTTACAGTCAAAGAAGGCAAAATTATTTATGGTAAAAACGGTCATATTTTACAATACCAAAACCTACGCACAGATACTTTAAGGAGTACTCAAATTAAAATGGAGCAATGCTCCATGGCCGGCGCCAGCGCTTATTGGATGCAATCCGACAGTTTATTTACTCAGCCACTCAAATAGCTCAGCCGCTCGAATTTACCCAAAAGGAATCGCTAAGAATCAGTTAATTTCGTAAATTGCGCCCTGTTTCAGGGATTAAAATTATGTTAGAAAAGTTAGAAGCAATAAAAAGAAGATTTGAAGATGTAGAAGTGGAGCTTTCTTCTCCCAATGCTATGTCTGATATGAAGCGATTTGCTCAATTAAATAAAGAATACAAAGAGTTGTCTAAAATTGTGGCGGAATACCACATTTATAGCAATATCATGAGCAATATCGAGTCGAACAAAGAAATTTTAGCGACCGAAAAAGACGAAGAGTTTAGGGAAATGGCTAAAGCAGAGCTAGACACCCTTATTCACGAAAGGGATAAAATGGAAGATGACATTCGTTTAATGTTGATTCCTTCTGATCCTGAAGATGCTAAAAATGCTATTTTAGAAATTCGCGCGGGTACCGGTGGCGACGAAGCCAGTTTATTTGCAGGCGATTTATTCAGAATGTACCAACGCTTTTGTGAAAACAAAGGATGGAAAACCGAACTGGTAGATTATACACAAGGCACCGCAGGTGGGTATAAAGAAATTATTTTAAATGTTTCTGGTGAAGACGTATACGGCACCTTGAAATACGAATCGGGTGTACACCGTGTTCAAAGAGTACCTGCAACCGAAACACAAGGTAGGGTGCATACTTCGGCCGCTTCTATAGTGGTATTACCAGAAGCAGACGAATTCGATATTGATTTAAAAGTAAGTGATATTCGTAAAGACTTTTTCTGTTCATCTGGTCCAGGTGGGCAATCGGTGAACACAACTTATTCGGCTGTTCGATTAACGCACGTTCCAACAGGAATTGTTGCACAATGCCAAGATGAAAAATCACAGCATAAAAATTACGATAAAGCGCTTTCTGTTTTAAGATCTCGTATTTACGAGATGGAATACGCTAAACATTTGGATGAAGTATCCAAAAAAAGAAAGACCATGGTTGCAACAGGCGACCGTTCTGCTAAAATTAGAACCTATAACTACCCCCAAAGCAGATTAACCGAGCACCGCATTGGCTTAACTTCTTATAATTTAAATGGGGTAATGAATGGTGATATTCAGGATATTATCGATGGTTTGCAATTTGCAGAGAATGCAGAGAAACTAAAAGAAGGAACTATTTAATCGATTAATTTCGAGAATTTTCATTTTTTTGTTGATAAAACCATATTAGACTGTATATTTGCAGTCCCATAGGGAAACGGAGTGGTAGTTCAGCTGGTTAGAATGCCTGCCTGTCACGCAGGAGGTCGCGGGTTCGAGTCCCGTCCATTCCGCAAAAGAGCTTTAGAGAAATCTAAGGCTCTTTTTGTTTTCGGTGTTTTTTTAATTGATGTCAGGTGCTTGAAAGAGCGGTTTTTCTGCTATTTCAATTTTTGGCTGCAGGATGTTTCATTTTTTTAAGTAATTTAACATTCAATCAAATTATTATGAGAAAAAGGCGGCGTGGCATTGTTCTTATTTTATTATTCTTCTTCTGTTTGTCGAGTGAAATTTCTTTCGCTCAACAAATACCCTTTAGCTTTAAACACTTAACCATAGACGAGGGGCTTTCAAACAATACCGTATATAGTATTATTCAAGATAAAAATGGATTTATTTGGGCAGGAACCAGAAATGGGCTCAATAAGTTTGATGGTTTTGATTTCACCATTTATTATGCCGGGGTTGAACAAGAATTAATAGCTGGGCCAACCGTATATTCACTATTACAAGACAAAGTTGGAAACTTATGGGTTGGACACAAAGAAGCGGGCGTTTCCATTATTAAAAAAGCTACCGGTTTAGTAGCTCGCTTAAATATTCCAAACACCACAATTGATTGGAATAATTTAACGGTTCGAAATATTTACCAAGACAAAACCGGAGTTATTTGGTTGGCAACAAGTGGAGATGGCATATTAGGAATCAACGAAAACCTCGAATTAATTTCGCATTTAAATACTACCAGTAGTAATAAAAATTTTAGGATTCGTTCTGAATTTGTTTTTGATTTAGTAGAAGACAACGCAGCACGCTTGTGGTTTGTTTGTTCGGAGAAAGGCTTAGCTTATTTCGATTTAAAAAAACAAAAAGTTTTTCAATATGAATTAGCCGATCAATATGAAATACAGAGTTATGAAAAATCTTTGTGTTACGATAAGCACAAAAACTTACTTTGGTTAGGCACCTCGGGATCGGGTTTATTTAAAGTCGATTTAACAAAAAGCAAAATCGAAAGTTTCAGCAGTAATGCCAAAGCCAATAATTGGATTTCTAACAATCGAGTAACAGATATTAAATTAGACGCAAATGGCCGGCCCTGGATAGCTACAGACGGTGGCGGAATAAATTATTTTGATCAAAAGGCAAGCCGTTTTTTGCCAATATATGGCTCTAAAAAGAACGCCCATAGTTTAAACTCCAATGCGGCCTATAAGTTATTTTTTGATCATGCAGGTAGGTTATGGATTGGAACTTTTAATGGAGGAATAAATATTTGCTCTCAAGAAGTTTCCCCATTCAATACACCTGAATTAATTTATGAAAAAGAAGAGGCGCCATCTATATTATCAATTTTAGAAGTTGCTGATCAAAAAATATGGCTTGGAACAGATGGCGATGGATTGCTTTGTATCGATGCTAAGAAAAATAAAAATAGCGCTTCGAGTGTAAAGCTTAGGGATAAAAAATTCCCGCATCAAGTTATTACTTCTTTGAAACAGGCCAGTGCAAATAAATTATGGGTGGGTACATTTGCGAATGGCTTAAGTCTTTTTGATTATCAAAAAGGGGTTATCAAAAGCTACCTAGCAGATTCAAAAAAACCTTCAAGCATTTCGCATAATAATGTTTGGGACATCGAGCTTTGCAAAAACGGAGATCTCTGGATTGCTACACTAGGAGGGGGAATCAGTAAGTATATAAATAGTAGCGATAATTTTATTACTTATAAACCTAACAAATCCAAAAAAAATACAATCGTAAGTTTTCAAATCATAGATGTTTTATTAGACCGAAACGAAAAGTATTTATGGGCAGCTAGCGAAGATAAGGGTTTAAGTAGATTGACAATTAAAACAGGAATTTTTACAAATTACATTGAACAAACACCATCTGAATCAAAAAAAATTACAAGCAATAAGCTGCGCTGTTTGTTTCAAGATTTGACTGGCAACATTTGGGTGGGAAGCGAGTTCAATGGGATAAGTGTAATCGATACGAACGGGAACGTTATTAAAATAATTAAAACAAATGATGGGCTTTCGTCAGATGTTATACATTCTATTGGGCAAGATCGTGCTGGATTTATTTGGATTGCCACACAAAAAGGTATCAATAGAATTGATCCTCAAACGCTTGCTATAATAGACTTTGGAGTTGATGAGAATCTTCATCATAACGAGTATAATCCAAAATCAATTCATTCGCTTTCAAATGGAAATTTAATTTTTGGCGGCACCGGAGGCATTTCATGGATCAATCCAAATAACTTAAAAATAGTAAATATCAGAAACAAAATTTTGTTTTCGAGCTTAAAAGTATTTAACCAAACCGTTCCAGTCGGCCTTGTAAATAATAGAATAATTTTAAGCAAAGATTTAAATGAGCCAGATGCAATCGTGAATTTATCTTATACCGATAGAGCGATTAGCATTTCCTTTACCGCCAATGGATTTTCACTGTTAAATAGAAGCAGGTTTACTTACAAGCTAGAGGGAGTTGATAAAAATTGGAATTTATTAAATGTAAACGAGCATGCAGTTATTTTTTCAAGCTTAGCTCCAGGATCATATACTTTAAAAGTAAAAGCATATGCGATCGATCAGCAATGGGGAGAAGTAACAAGCCTGAAAATTATTGTTACTCCGCCATTTTATAAGTCTAAATGGTTTGAATTTTCTGCAGTGTTTTTTATAGTTGGATTATTGATTGCCAGTATTGCTTTTATTTTACATCGTCAAAGAGTGAAATTTAAGAAGGATGCAGATTTAGCCAATCAAGAAATTATGAGGCTGAAAAACGAAAACTTAGAAAATGAAATCAAGGTAAAGTTTAGTGAACAGGAAATTCTACAATTGCAAAACGAAGGCTTAAGAAAAGACATT
>CAJBBN010000166.1 GCA_903951325.1 uncultured bacterium | reverse complement strand
GGTATTACTGAATAAATTATTATTAGCGGTAGTTGCTTTTAAATCGAAGGTGGAGTTATAGGTATATCCAAAACGAAATTGATTGCTTTGTAAAATACTAATATTACCGCCAGTCATCAGACGCTCATTCACATTCGCAAAATTAGTAGCATTCAATCGAGTAACAAATCCATTGAAATTTATTTCTTTTAAGAATTTGGAAAAGCTTAAACCAAAATCAACATTGGCGCCTTGCATTCTCCAAGTATTATTTTGATAAAATTGTTCGTAAGAAACAATGTTTTGTTGCAGCTTAAAAACACTCGGCATAGAATCTAATTGATCTGCATGATGATTGTATAAAGTGAATTGGCTTTGTCTTAAATTTAAATCACCAATTTGGTATCTCAAAGCATTACCAACAACCCCTTTTACCCAAAGCTGTCTCACATCAAACTGTACACCCGATCCCCAAAATCCACCGTAATTATTTTTAATACGGAACATACCCATAATTTCGGTTTGTTTATTCGGTTGAATATTGAAGCCTAAATCTAGTAGTGTATAACCGCCATAATTATTTTTGGCAGTTGTGGTATCGGCAAGGGTATCGCTTACGCTTAAAGCATTGCTAAATACAGAAGACCTAGCGCCGCCAATAAAACTAAGTTTCCTAGCTTTTTGTGCATATCCTTGTAAGCTTGCCAGGGCAAGTACAAAGAAAAATATCGTTTTTTTGTTCATCATCATTTTTTAAAAAAACATTTTTACTTCTACCGTAGTTTCAAATCCCTTGTATTGATCATTTGCATAACTACTGTCTTGATAATCCATCCAGCGTTGTCTTAGATATAATCCCGCCGATTTACTTAATTGTATGTCTAATCCTGTTGCAAAACTATAACCCGTTTGATTTTTTGGTCTGCTGCTTTGCACATCAATTGCGGTTTGATAGTTCGCAATGATTCTTTCGAAACTCAGGTAGTTATTCCAAATAACTTTAGGACTCAAAACATAGTAAGATTCTAATTGATGGCAATAATTTCTAACTAGGGCTCTTTCTGTAAACACCATCAATCCGCCATCTTTCAGGCTACTCATACTAGAAAAGTTTTGAACAGAATTAAAGGAACCTAAATAAAATAAATACAAATCTTTATTAGCTAAAATGGTTTTGTATTTAGAATTAATTTCTATCGTGTTGAAATATTTTTTTTGATTCGGCAATCCAGTTGTAGGATTGATGTCGGTTATATTTAATGTTTCAAAAACATTACGATAAATTTTATTCAAGTTTTTATAAGGGCCTACATTGCTTGGGAATCCCCATCTCCAAAATCTGGATAAGGCTAAGCTGTTAAAGGCATGCGAATAAGTAATGCCTGGCGAAAGGTTTTCTAATTCCATGGAAGAACTGTAGCCAATAGAATTTTTTAATCTTCCAAAATTCAATTGCGAATTTATTTCAATTCCTTGTCTGTTATTGGCTAATTGTCCTATTGGCAAAATGGCACTCGACACCGGAATCAAAACTGCTTGTGTTAAATTGGAATTGTATTGAACGCTTTGCTGTATAGAAGAATTAATAAAAATCGCATTGTTATTAAAAACGCGTGGGCTTACCCTATAAAAATGAATTTCTGTTGGAAATTGATCTGCAATGGGGTAGGCTAATTTAACAGAAATAGCTTCGCCGTATTTGGTATAGTTTTGATTAATATGGGTGTTACCCATGCCAACTTCGGCCCATATTTTTAATCTTTCAATGTAATGGGTAATTTCTAACGTGTGAACCGAAAATCCAGTGGTATTTTCGGAAAGAGAATCTAGGTAAGTATTGTTATTGAAAGAATTGGCAGAAATTGAATTTTGATGTTGCTTGTAAAACTTAGATAGTTTTCCGCCAAACGAATTATTGGGTAAAGCAAGCACGCCTCCATCAAATTGTGTTTTACCAGTCATTAAACTAAAAGCAAAATCATTTGGTAATTGAGCGCCGTCTATAATTAAACCTTGAAAGGCTTGATTTCCCCAGCGTTGGTCTTGGTTAATGGCACCCGAGTTAAAAAAATCAACATACCTCGAATCCATCGAAGCCGTGTTTGGATCCCATGGGTTTCTTTCGAATAAACTGTAACGATTATATCCTTTATTGGCTTGAAAAGTAAATGGAGAAAGTAAGTGCCAATTAATACCACCCGTTCTAACATTAAATGTACCAAACGAAGTATTAAAATTACCAAATAAATTTACACCTAAATTCAGACCTTTCACATTTTCTGTTTGGCCTAAGCCCGTCATCGGAGCCCACATAAATAAGTCGGTACCAAAAGAAGTTTTACTCGATGCAAAACCTTTAATGTTCAGCATTAATTGTGGAATTTGACTATCGTCGCCTACAAAAATATTTCTTTTGTTATTTTCTAAATGCGGGTAAGTAACCGACATATCTCTATAGTTGGTAATAAAGCGATAAAATCCATTTACTTCTAATCCTTCCAATACGGCTTGTGCAGATTTTGGAAATACACCTTGTGCATTATTTTCAACAGAAATAACGGTCACTACTGAATCTGCTTTTTGCTTTTCTTTAATCTCAAAAGTAATTGCATGCGAATAAAATCCCGCACTCAGCAAGTAAGTCATTAAAACAATTTTCTTTAATTGTTTCATATTATTCGTTGAAATTATTCATGTCGGTGTATTTGAATTCAATGAATTTTCCTTGAGGTTCATCTGCACCTCTGGCAATTACTTTGAATGGGATATTCGCATAAGCCATTTTGTTTTGATAAGAAACCGAAACAAAAAGCCTGTAAGCGCCTGTGTTTTGTGGCGCTCTAAATTTTATTAGATTTTTTTGTGAAGTCTTTTTAATCAATCCAGTTATTTCTGTTGCCGCATCTTCTACATCACCACCCGATTTTTTATCGGTGCTTTCTTCAATAATGCGCCAGTTGTAATTTGCTTTTTCCATGCTTGCATTTTCTGCAAGTCGAATATTGATATTGGCATCGAACATTCCAGATGATTTTAGTTCAATATTATCTGTTGCTTTTTGTTGATCAACCTGAAAATTTAAAATAGTGGGAGCGGGGTTTGTTAAAGCATTACCAGTAAAAACTTCTTCGAGTGCATCGATGGGTTCGGTAGGAATATTATTTTTTGAAAACAAGCCATACCATGTTTCGGTGTACTCTTGTTTGGCGCCCCATAAAAATGCATAAGAACCTAAACAAGTGTTGTTATTTTTTTCGATGTAATTTTTATATCTGTTGAAATAGACTTCTTTTTTTTCTGTGCTATTTTGTTCTATTGAAACACCCCATTTAGTTTGTGGTGATTCCCAATGACCATTAGGACCCCATTCGGTAATCATATATGGGCCATTCCATCCAAACTTTGCAATATGATTGGGCACATTTCCAATATCGCCATAAGTATTAATCGAATAAATGTCGATATCTGGACAACGAGCAGTAATAAAAGCAACTTCTAGAGAGTCTAGACCAGCGGTAACTGTTGTGGTTGGGTGATTGGGATCGGTTTGGTGAATGTACTTTGCAATATCTTGAATAGCGTTCCAAACATTCGGGTTGGTATAGTTTAAATCTACTTCATTCCCCACGCCCCATATTAATAATGCAGGATGGTTTTTAAATCGGTCAATAACAGTTTTAAAATAAGCCAATTGTTTAGCCACTTTTTCTTGATTGTTATAATCAAAACCATGTCTTTCGTGTTGTACCCAAAGTCCAAGCATCACTGTTAAGCCATTGCGATGCGCTTCGTCTAGTACTTCTTGCGCACGCTCAACGCCCCATGTTCTAAGGGAGTTTGCGCCTATGGCTACTATTTTTTCCATGTTCACATCACCACCCACACCTTTTATATAATAGGGTTTTCCATTTCTTTGCAATTCAAAACCATTACTTGTTTTCACAACTTTGGTTTGTGCTGCAAGAGAAAATCCCGTTAACAAAAAAAGGCTTAAAATGATTATTTTTTTATTCATGCTAATTCAAATATAACATATATATGTCTAAAAATGTATTAAATACACTAAGCTATATTTTTTTGATTTAATATATTGAATATCAACATTTTAGTATATTATTTTAAACAAATCAGGATTAGACGATCAATACTTCAAAATCCTTCGATTTAAAATAGATCATTCAAAAACGCCTTAATTATATATAACAAGCCTAGAGGCCATCTTGTTTTTTTTATTCTTATTTAATGTTCAAATAAAATATATTTACAATTCAATCAAT
>CAJBBN010000165.1 GCA_903951325.1 uncultured bacterium | reverse complement strand
ATATCGGCATGTACTTCTAAATCGACATCGTGTAATTCTAAAATTGGACAAAGTTGATAGGCTGTTTCGATGCTTCTTTGCACTTCGTTTAACATTCTTTCTTTGATCCCCATTTTTTGTGTAATTTTTTCTTGTTGAATAAACATGAAACCACCACGTTGTTCTCTTAAAAAAACAATGACTGTTGCAAAGTCGATTTGTTTACCTTTCACCTGTGAGTCGGTGCCAATGCACACTTTAAGCTTGTTGCCAAGTGCAGATTCTCTTTCGATGGCTTGTGCTACTTCATCGATAATATTGTTGTTGATATTTTCGCCACTAAATTTTTTCCAGCTCATAATAATTTATTAATTGGTTTATTAATTTGGCATTCAATTTCAATAGCTAATTTATCAAATTAGAATTGTATCTATTTTTTAAACAGGTTAAGTTTTTATTAACATTTAAACATAAAAAAAGCCCGATTGATCGGGCTTTTTAAATTAAGTGCTTAGTTTTTTATATCGAATGCGTTTTGGCGCTTCGTCACCCAATCTTTTCTTTTTGTTTTCTTCGTATTCTGAATAATTTCCTTCGAAGTAGTAAACTTGAGAGTTGCCTTCAAAAGCTAAAATATGCGTACATATTCTATCTAAGAACCAACGGTCATGGGAAATAACCACTGCGCAGCCTCCAAATTCGTCTAATGCTTCTTCTAAAGATCTCAAGGTGTTTACATCTATATCATTCGATGGCTCATCGAGTAAAATTACATTCGCTCCTTGCTTTAACATCATAGCTAAATGCACGCGATTTCTTTCACCACCCGAAAGTACTTCAATCTTTTTTTGTTGATCGGCACCCGAAAAATTAAACCTCGAAACATATGCCCTCGAATTAATTTGTTTATTGCCTAATAACATAGTATCGGTTCCACCGGTAATGGCTTCAAAAACAGTTTTAGTAGGGTCCATGTCTTTGTGTAGTTGATCAACATAGGCTAGCTTCACTGTTTCGCCAATTTTAAAAGTTCCACTATCGGGTTTTTCTTCGCCAGTAATTAATTTAAACAAAGTGGTTTTACCTGCACCGTTGGGGCCAATAATACCTACTATTCCTGCCGGAGGCAAAGTAAGTTCTAAATTTTCGTATAAAAGTTTATCGCCATATGCTTTAGAAACACCATGTGCTTCAATTACCACATTTCCTAATCTTGGTCCGGGTGGAATAAATAATTCTAAGCGTTCTTCGCGTTCTTTTGTTTCTTCGCTGGCCAGTTTGTCGTAATTAGATAAACGTGCTTTAGATTTTGCTTGTCTCGCTTTTGGTGCCATGCGCACCCATTCTAATTCGCGCTCTAAAGTTTTTTGTCTTTTGCTTTCGGTTTTATCTTCGGATTGTAAACGTTTTGATTTTTGATCTAGCCAAGAAGAATAATTACCTTTCCATGGAATACCTTCGCCGCGGTCTAATTCTAATATCCAACCCGCAACATTATCTAAGAAATATCGATCGTGGGTAACCGCAATGACGGTTCCTTTATATTGTTGTAAATGTTGTTCTAACCAATCAATAGATTCCGCATCTAAATGGTTGGTGGGCTCGTCTAATAATAAAACATCGGGTTCTTGTAAAAGCAATCTGCACAAAGCAACTCTTCTGCGTTCACCTCCAGATAATGTTTTAATAAAAGTATCTCCTTCTGGGCAACGCAAAGCATCCATTGCGCGTTCTAATTTATTATCTAATTCCCAACCATTAACCGCATCAATCAAATCTTGTAATTCGCCTTGACGAGCCATTAATTTTTCCATCTTATCGGCATCCTCGTAATATTCGGGCAAACCAAATTTTTCGTTGATGCTTTCGTATTCTTCTAAAATGTCGGTTACCGATTTAACGCCTTCGCGAACCACTTCTAACACCGTTTTATTGTCATCTAATTGTGGTTCTTGTTCCAATAGCCCAACACTAAATCCGGGTGCAAAAACAACTTCGCCTTGGTAGGCTTTATCGATGCCTGCAATTATTCTTAATAAAGAAGATTTTCCTGAACCATTTAATCCTAAAACCCCAATTTTGGCGCCATAAAAAAAGGATAAATAGATGTTTTTTAATACTTGTTTCTGTGGTGGGTGAATCTTATTCACTCCAGCCATCGAAAATATTATTTTTTCGTCCGACATGTTTCAAATTTTATAGGGTAAATATCGCTAAAAATCGTTGAAAAAAAACCGATAAATAGCTTTGTTGCTTTGCCAAATTGTCATTTTGAACTAGAAATTACTAGTTTTTAGGCGCTTGGCTTAGTTTTTGACTTATGTGGATAATATATATTTTGAAAGCAAGCGAACAAATAGATACATTAGTTCGTTTTCAAACAAGAAATCAATAATTATGGAAGCAAAATTTTCACCAAGAGTAAAAGACGTCATCTCCTACAGTAGAGAGGAAGCATTGCGTTTAGGACACGATTATATAGGTACAGAGCATTTGCTTTTAGGATTAATTAGAGAAGGAGATGGGGTAGCTATCAAAGTGGTTAAATCACTAGGAATAGATACTGCCAGACTTAGAAAATCTGTCGAAGATGCGGTAAGAGGTACTTCTGGAACAAATGTCAATTTGGGTAATATTCCATTGACAAAACAAGCCGAAAAAGTTTTAAAAATAACT
>CAJBBN010000164.1 GCA_903951325.1 uncultured bacterium | reverse complement strand
TCCAAGAATTATTGGGCAATGATATACTGCTTTCATAATCAAGTCCGCCTGAGCTAGTATTATTATTAAGATAAAATTGAGGTCCACAACAGCTTCCAACACCATCAACTGTTTCAAATCCAATACCACTAGTAGTTGAAGTTCTTCTTTTACCTAATGGAGCTCTCGTTTGATTGTTGAATGTACTATAATCAAGTGGGAATATCCATAGTGAGAAACTAACCTTATTTGAAAGGAGCTGACTAGAGTTATGCTGAACTTCAATATAATTACTTGTACCATTAAAACTATAGGCTGCAGAATTTATTCCGAATCTATCAGTACTTAATGTCGCTCCATTCACCGTACCATTATTTCCATTCCCACTTGCATCATTTGCGTTTCCATTAAATGGCCAATAACCAACTAAGCCATTTGTTGGAACGTAAATTGGGATTTGTGCAACATGGTTTTGAGTATATAAAGACGTGATTTCTTGTTGAGTTAACCCACGATTCCAAAAACCGATATCATCAATCTTACCACTGAAATTTTGAACATTTTCATTTGGAATACAGCTATTTTGGTGGTTAAACCCACCTATCCAATATTCTGAATTACAAAATGAATAATATGTAGGTAATGGCTGTGGTGTTATAGATTTGTCTAAAACTCCATTTATGTATAGCTTAAAGTTATTGTTACTATAAAAACCAACGATATGAAACCAATTACCTGGTACTAATATTGAATTACTTTCTATAACTGTAGCAGTTGATTGACCACTCATAATTGAGAGGTAAATTTTCCCATTATTGCGAAGTAAAAGCTGAGGATAGCCCCATCCTTTACCAAAGATTACATCTTGAGCATCATTTAATGTTGGTAATGAATCAATAAAAATCCACGCGCTAATTGTGCCAATTTGTGAAGTAAAGCTGTTACTGTAGTTGATTTTTATGCTATTATTATTAAAATTATAAGCACTATTATTGATACCAAATCTATCCACGTCTAACGTTGCACCGTTAACAACTCCATTATTTCCATTTCCACTAGCATCATTTGCGTTACCATTGAAAGCCCACCAACCTTTTAAGCTATCTGTTGGAACATAACTTGGCACTTGTGCATTCGCGCTTACAGAAATCAAAAGCAAACAAGTATAAAATATTAACTTTTTCATAATTAGAAATTTAAATGACTGATTATTATTTAACAAGTAAAGTTAACTCATTTTCTATATAATTTAACATCCCACATCTGCTACCTACCTCCAAATACACCCAAGTTGAAACAAAACACCTGTCCAACTACAATCTATTGCAAGGTTTAAGCAATAACAGTAGAAAAGCCCAAGAAAATAAAAGGTATTAATTGATTTTTATAGATTGGCTCCGACTAGAACCCCTTCCACTAAACAACTCATTCGGAAAAATAACTTCGTGATGAATTTTCATTCCTCTTCATTATTTTTCATTTTTCTTCTTAAAGTTTTTGCAATTTTTTTGCAAGAAAAAAGGGTTTACGAAGTGTTAACTTCATAAACCCTTGATAATAATGCTCCCAAGCCTGGACTCGAACCAGGGACCCTCTGATTAACAGTCAGATGCTCTAACCAGCTGAGCTACTTAGGAGTCTAGCGCTTACAAAAATTGCTTTTTGTAAGGGAATGCAATATTAGGGTATTCAATTTAAAAATCCAATATTTGTAAAAAAAATATTTAAAATAAATTATGAGTCTAGTAGTTATAGGTACTGTAGCCTTCGATGCTATTGAAACACCTTTTGGAAAAACCGACAAAATCGTCGGTGGAGCAGCGACTTACGCAAGTTTAGCCGCTTCTTATTTTTATGATCAAACCAAAATTGTGGCGGTAGTAGGCGACGATTTTCCGCAGGCCGATATCGATGATTTTGGCAAACATGGCATTTCAACCGAAGGTTTGCAGGTTAAAAAAGGCGAAAAATCGTTTTTTTGGTCTGGTAAATACCACAACGACCTCAATAATAGAGATACATTGATAACTGATCTGAATGTGCTTGCAGATTTTGATCCAATTATACCTGAGAGCTACCAAGACTGCACTTATTTAATGTTAGGTAATCTTACGCCACAAGTACAACAAACGGTGATAGGACGTCTTAAAAACCGCCCAAAGCTAATTGTAATGGATACCATGAATTTTTGGATGGACATTGCTATGCCAGAATTAAAGGCAACCATAGCCATGGTCGATGTATTAACCATTAACGATGCCGAGGCTCGCCAATTGGCAGATGAGTATTCTTTAGCTAAAGCGGCAAAAAAGATATTGAAAATGGGACCTAAGTACTTGATTATTAAAAAAGGGGAACACGGTGCTTTATTATTCCACGAAAATCAAATGTTTTCGGCACCCGCATTGCCTTTAGAAGAAGTATTTGATCCAACTGGTGCAGGCGATACGTTTGCCGGCGGCTTTATTGGTTATTTAGCCAATACCGACGACATTTCTTTCGACAATATGAAACGTGCAATTATATATGGCTCTGCGATGGCTTCATTCTGTGTAGAAAAATTTGGTACAGAGCGAATCAAAAATTTATCATCTGATGAATTAAAAGATCGCGTAAATGAATTTGTGAATTTATCGCATTTCGAAATCATCTAATTTCCTTATAATAAAAAAAGGGCTAATTGATTTTTCAATTAGCCCTTTTTTTATTGCTTTTTTTCTTTTGCTTGAAATTCTTTGATTAATGCGGCAGGATCTATATCTAAGTTTTCCATGCAAGCTGCAGCATCCTTTGCTAGCGGGTGTTTCGGGTGTTTGCTAATAAACTCTCCGTAGAAATGTTTCGCTTGTTCTACATTCATTAAATTGCTATCATAGATAAATCCAATTAAGAATAAACTTTCTGGTGCCTTATTAAATTTAGGATAAGCGTATACGATTTTTAAAAAATTACTAATGGCGTGGTCGTACATGCCAATGCCACTGGCTACTTCCGCACTTTTAAATAATATTTCTGGTGCTTTTTCATCTTTGCTGTTTTGCTTCACATATTCATCCGAAAGATTAATAAAAACACGAGCCAAACTATCACTGGTAATTTCTTTATTTTGAAGTAATTCTTTTTCGATGGCTTTGATGCGGCTATAAGCCTTGTCTTTTTCGTTGCTACAGCTACTGCCTAAAAAGAGCATAGCAAGCAGATAAATAAGGGTTAATTTTTTCATTTGCTGTTTTTCTGAATAATCAAATGTACAAATTTTGAACGCAGCTTTCAATTGCTTAACTTTGGTAGGTGAAAAACTATTTAATTATTTGTGTCTTTTTATGTTTGCCGTTTAGTAAGCTAAACGCGCAAATTAGTAAAGACCAATCAAGTTTAAATAAAGCAGATACGAGCACTGGAATCAATTCCATTCATTTGCTTAAATCTGCCGAAGTAACTTTCGAAAAAGCGGGCACGATGATTTCCATCAGCCCATTTAAAACCGAAATTATTAGCAATAAAGAATTGCGTAAAGCGGCTTGTTGCAATTTGGGCGAAAGCTTCGAAACCAATGCCACGGTAGATGTTACCTATAAAGACGCCATTTCTGGAAGTAAGGAATTGCAGCTTTTGGGCCTTTCGGGTTCTTACATTCAGTTATTAACCGAAAACATGCCAATTATTGCAGGCCTAGGTTTAACCTATGGCTTAAATACGGTGCCAGGCTCGCAAATCGAATCCATCAGCATTGTGAAAGGTCCGGGGTCGGTTGTGTTTGGTCCAGAATCTTTGAGTGGCTCGATTAATTTAGAATTAAAAAATCCTAGTAAAGAGGGGCCGCTTTTTGTAAATTATTATATGGACGAAAATTTTAGAAATGAAATTAACATAGATGTTGCGAAAAAAATAAATTCAAAATGGTCCAGCCTTTTTTCTTTTCACTCCGATATTTTTAATAAAAAAGTGGAGGAGAATGGTGATGATTTTTTAGACATGCCCATGATTCAAAATTTTAATATCTTGAATAAATGGAAATATGAAAACGGCAAAGGTTTTATTTCGCAACATTCGCTTCGTTTAATGAATGAAAAACGCATGGCTGGCCAAAAACAATTTGATTATAGTAAATCTGCTGCAGACTTATCTATTTGGGCGCAAAAATTAAACACCAATCGTTTAGAATATTATGGTAAAACCGGATTCATTATTCCGAATGCAACATTTCAAAGTATTGGATTTCAATATTCATTGGTAAGCCACGCGCAGAATGGCTTTGCAGGCATCAAGGCTTATGATGCTTCACAACTTTCTGCTAATTTTAGAATCATTTATAATCGAGAAATCGGTACGCATCATAGTATTAACACGGGCATCAGTTTAAAAATAGAAAATACCAAAGAGCAATTAGCTTTAGCCAATTACGATCGTTCAGAAAATGTGTTAGGGGTATTTATAGAAGACACTTACAAGCCAGATGCAAGGTCTACGCTTGTATTAGGCTTAAGGGCAGATCGCTTTCCAAATAAAACGTATGTAATTCCTCGAGCAAATTATAAATTTTCTATAAACGAAAATACCGATTTTCGGGCAAGTATTGGCGTAGGTGTTAGGAGTCCTCATTTCTTAGCCGAAAATCCAGCTATCGTATTTAGTTCTCGTAAATACATAGTAAAATCAAGCCTTTTACCCGAATCGGCTTTAAATTTTGGAGCTAATTTAACGCATGATTTTTTATGGAATTACCGAAAAGGCGCCATCAATTTCGATTGGTATCAAACCAATTTTAAAAACAGAATGCGCATCGATTACGACACAGACCCTAAGTCATTTCTAATTTACAATCAATCCAATGGCTCTACTTCTAAAACTTTTCAAGTAGAATTAATGTATAAAATTTTTAAAACGGTTGAATGGAAAATGGCCTATAAATATTTAGATGTGATTACTTATACCGATAGTATTGGTAAACTATCGGATCCTTTTATTGCTAAAAATAGAATCGTGACTAGTTTATATTATGAATCTTTTAATAGAAAATGGAAGGCGAACTTTACGCTTAATTTAGTGGGCTCGAAACGCTTACCTGCTATACATTTGCACGATTCTACCTCGAAACCATTTTTGCAATCTCCAGCTTATCAAACCATCAATTTACAGTTAACCAGAACCTTTAAACAAACAGAAGTTTATATTGGTGCCGAAAATATGTTAGACTTTAAACAGCTAACTCATTTAACGGGTTCCGACGACCCATATGGTCCGTATTTTGATGTATCAAATATTTGGGGCCCAATGGATGGCAGAAGAATTTATATTGGCTTCAGATTTAAATTAGCAGAAAATAAAAAATAAAATAGCCATGAAAAAGCTTAGAAATATCCTTTTGATTTTAGTATTCGCTTTGCGTGCCAATGCGCAAACCATCAACGATACCATTATAGTTTATGCCAATTGCGAACATTGTGTAGATAGAATTGAAGGCGTCTTAAAGCCAACCGCAGGTATACTTTCGGCCCGAATGGATGTGAGTGTAGGAAAGCTTTTTGTGAGTTACAATATCCAAACAATTACGAATGATCAAATACAAAAGATAGTAGCAAGTATTGGGCATGATACTAAAGACTACAGAGCAACCGACAGTGTTTATAAAGCGTTACCGGCTTGTTGTAAATACGAAAGGGCAGCATTATCAGCTAAACCAGGAAAATTTCAAACGGTTAATTTATTGATAACAGGAATGACTTGTGCGGAAGGTTGCGCAAAAGGTATAGAGCTAAAAATCTATCAGCAAAACGGGGTTAAATTTTCTGAAGTTAATTACGAGAAACAAAAAGCCAAAATAGTTTTTGATCCAACAAAAATATCCTTGCAAAAAATCATTCAGTTAATTATTGATTTTAAGCCTGAAAATGGGGAGATTAATAAATACGAGGTAACCGTTTTACCTTAATTAAATATTGATATTCAGTTACTTAGTAATTTAATTTACTATTTTAACCAAAGGGTTTTTATAGCTCCATTTAAAATTGGTAATTTCACCCTTTAAATTCACGAATTATGGATAGCACTTCTTTTGATTTTGAAAAGCCCATTGCAGATTTAATTGAGCAAAGGGAAAAGGTAAAACAAGTTGCAGAGAAATCTAAAGTAGATGTATCGGCCACTTTGAAAGAAATCAATCATAAAATTGAAAAAACTAGAAAAGAAATTTTTGAAAACTTAAATGGTTGGCAAAAAGTTCAAATCTCTAGACATCCAGATCGCCCGTATACACTGCAATACATCGAAACTATATGCGATGATTTTATTGAAATGCATGGCGATAGAACCGTAAAAGATGATAAAGCCATTATAGGTGGTTTTGGTACATTGAATGGACAAACAGTGATGTTTATTGGTCATCAAAAAGGTGCGAATACTAAATTGCGTCAATACAGAAACTTTGGAATGGCCAATCCTGAGGGTTACAGAAAAGCCTTGCGTTTAATGAAATTAGCCGAAAAGTTTAACAAGCCAATTGTAACCTTAATTGATACACCGGGCGCATATCCTGGCCTTGAAGCAGAGGAACGCGGACAAGGCGAAGCCATTGCTAGAAACCTATTAGAAATGTCTGTTTTAAAAGTACCCGTATTGTGTTTTATTATTGGAGAAGGCGCATCGGGTGGTGCTTTAGGAATTGGCATTGGAGATAGAGTTTATATGTTGCAGTATACTTGGTATTCTGTTATCTCTCCAGAATCTTGTTCTTCTATTTTATGGAGAAGTTGGGATTATAAAGAGCGTGCAGCAGAAGCTTTAAAGTTAACAGCAGAAGACATGTTTGAAAATAAATTAGTAGATGGTATTATTCCAGAACCAATTGGCGGAGCACATCATAATCCTGCGCAAATGGCAGAAACTATTAAAAATAAAATTATTGAAGACTTAGCCATTTTAGGAAAAATGGATCCTCAAAAAAGAGTAGACGAGCGCATTGCTAAATTCTGTGCAATGGGCGTGGTAGAAGAGTAACAGCCATTCGTTCAATAAAAAAGCCCGCTGAAATTCAGCGGGCTTTTTTATTGAATCAAATATTTTAGTTAGTGCCTTCGGCGTAAATAAAAGAGAAACCTTTTTGATAATCGGCTGTAGCTTTCGAAATATCATCCGAAATTTTTGCTTGGTTATTATCTCTACAAATTCTAGCCAACTCATTTAATACAGCAATTCCTTGTTGTACTTCTTCGGTATACATGCTCGATTTCTTACCATTAAATTGCTTGTAGTAATCTAGGTTTTGTGCAATTTCACCTTGAATACTAGCGGCTAAAGTTTTCGCTTTTTCTGTTTTTCCACAACGGAAATACTGATCTACAAAACGGAAATCAAAGGTCTTGTATTGCAATGGAATGCCTTGTTTCGGCAATACGCTCATTAATAAATCTAAGGCTTTTGCACAAGAATCTTTTTTACCTTCGTTCAATAATACATCGCATAATTGGAAGAATTGAATTCTGAAACTATAAGTCATTCTCGCAGTTTCTGGATCGATAAACACTTTATCGCCGCCCATATTACCCCATTTAAATTTATTCACCATGTTGTCGTACATGATTTTACTATTCACTTTTCCTGCAGTACCGTAAGGGTTTCTAGGAGATTTAATAGGTATCAATCGTAAAGCTAAACCTTCTAATTGTAAATAATCGTTCAAGCCATAATAGTTATCTTGGCCCATAGTTGCAGCAAAATATATCGGTCTCGACCAATTATTATTTGCTAATAAATCCAATACCAACAAATCGTTTTTCACCAAACCATCTTTACCTAAATTGAAATCGATGTATTCGGCAATTTGATTTTGATCTGCTGCAGATACAACGCCAGATTTAACAACAGCGTTTTTGTCTACTTTAATTCTCAGCATGCGAGTAGGTAAAACATTGATAGATTTACCAGCACGTGTTTGCATTAATGCTTGCTCGTTGGTACTAGTAACAAAATTAATCACTTCTCTTACATCGGCTGGGCCATTGATTTTCATATCATAGTAAGGAATATAATCTCTAGTTCCTTGCGTGTATTTATCAGAACTTAAAGTAAATGGTACGCCTTGGCCATCTAAAGTATTTTTCTTCATTTGATTGATATACCAATCCATACCTAACAAACTTAAGTTAACCACACGTATGTCAGTACGAATACCTTCTACTTCTTGTGCATACCATAATGGATAAGTTTCGTTATCGCCCATGGTAAATAAAATAGCATTCGGCGCGCAACTATTTAAATAATCTGCTGCAAAATCTTTTACTACCGATCTGTTCGAACGATCGTGGTCATCCCATTCTGCATTAGCCATAATTACTGGCACTGCTAATAAACTAATAGTTGTTAAAGCAAAAGCAGCCACTGGACCATTCCAAGATTTACGAACTAATTCATATAAGCCCATTACGCCTAAACCAATCCAAATAGCAAAAGCATAAAACGAACCTACATAAGCATAGTCACGCTCACGTGGTTGGTAAGGATATTGATTTAAGTAAATAACAATAGCTAATCCTGTGAAGAAAAATAAAAGTCCAACGGGTGTTGCTCCTTTTTTATTTTTATTGAAATGAAATACCATTCCAATTACTCCTAAAATTAATGGTAGAAAATAAAGTTCATTTCTTGAAGTATTTTCTGCTAAGTATTTAGGCAAGTTTGTTTGTGGCCCTAAGCGGTATTCGTCTAAAGCTTTGATACCACTAATCCAATTGCCATCGGTCATGTTACCATGTCCTTGTATATCGTTTTGGCGACCAGTAAAGTTCCACATAAAATATCTCCAATACATGTGCCCCATTTGGTAGCTAATAAAGAAGCCCATGTTCTCAGAGAAACTTGGTTTTCTAGTTGTCGATTTTAATTTAGCCCAAGATTGATAAAACTGAATATGGTTTGCTTGGTTACTCCACATGCGCGGAAAAAATCCCGACTGTGCTGCTTCCCAAATAGGAACCGTTTTGCGAACGGTTTCTACATATTTATCTTCTGATTTTTGATATTGCATAGCGCCTTCTTTTTCATCAGAAAGTTTAGCAGTAAAAAATTGACCAGTTAATAAAGGTGTTTCGCCATATTGTTCACGATTGATGTAAGACAATAAATTAAAAATATTATCATTTGCATACATGTTAATATTAGGATCTGCTTTAGCTCTAATTGGAATCATCGTATAAGATGAATAGCCAATTAATACAGCGGTGAAGCACATCATAGCAGTATGTAATACTACGTTTGCTTTTTTAATGCTGTATTGAGTAGCCCAAACAATGCCGACAATTAATAACACAAACCAAACCATTGCGCCGCTCCAAAATGGCATTCCAAAACTATTTACAAATAGCAAATCAAATTTTGCCGCGATAGAAATTACGCCAGGGATTATACCGAATTGTATAAATCCTAAAATGGCAATCGATGCAATTGCAGTATAAATAATTCCTTTTGAACTGGTTTTAAAACGTTTGAAATAATATACAAAAGCAATAGCAGGAATAGCCAATAAGTTTAGTAAATGGACGCCAATCGAAAGTCCAACAATCAACGAAATCAATACAATCCAACGATCAGCATGTTTTTCGTCTGCAATGTTTTCCCATTTTAAAATTGCCCAAAATACAACAGCGGTACATAACGAAGACATCGCATATACTTCGGTTTCTACTGCAGAAAACCAAAAAGTATCGGAGAATGTATAAGCCAATGCGCCAACTACACCCGAACCAATAATTAAAATTTTACTGGTTAAAGAATAATTGTCTTTGTTTTCATCTACTAATTTTGATGCCAACAAAGTAATCGACCAGAATAAAAATAAAATGGTAAAAGAACTAGACAATCCAGAACCTAAATTGGTAAAGAAAGCGACATTCGATATGTTGCTTCCAGCAAGCATCGCAAATAATCTTTCTAATAATAAAAACATGGGTGCTCCGGGTGGATGCACAACTTGCAACTTATAGGCAGCAGAAATAAATTCTCCGCAATCCCAATAACTTGCGGTGGTCTCCATAGTGAGCGCGTAAGTAATGGTAGCGATGGCAAATACGAGCCATCCAAATACATTGTTTAATTGTTTAAAGTTGAACATATAGAATATTACTGATGTCTAATTAATGGATAATTATAAGCGTCGAAAATAGTAATTTATTTTCATGGATGTTATTTTTTTGAATTGTAAAGCCATTTTTTTGTCGATTAAAAAAATATTTTCAATTAGACTTGCACCTTCAACGCAACTTTTCTACATTTGCAAACCGCAAATAAAAGCTATTTGCAAAGATTGTCCGATAGTGTAACTGGCAACACGTCTGGTTTTGGTCCAGAAGAGTCTAGGTTCGAGCCCTAGTCGGACAACAAGATTTAAAAGGGTTGCGCAACAAAAAAGAAACGCAACCCTTTTTTTAAACAAGATTATGCCACAACAATTCAATCAAATCAAGCTTTTTGCAGGTTCTGCTTCGGCAGACTTAGCCCAAAATATTGCAATTGCAAATGGTACACCCCTAGGCGATTTAACCCTTAGCAAGTTCAGTGACGGCGAAATTCAACCCTCATTCAACGAGTCGATTCGAGGTTGTGATCTTTTTTTAATTCAATCAACTTTTGCCCCTTCAGATAACCTGATGGAGCTTTTATTAATGATAGATGCCGCTAAAAGAGCATCTGCGCATTATATAATTGCAGTAATTCCTTATTTCGGTTTGGCTCGCCAAGACCGTAAAGATAAACCAAGGGTTTCTATTGGTTCAAAGTTAGTTGCAAATATGTTAACCGCTGCTGGTGCGCACAGGGTCATGACCATGGACTTACACGCAGCACAAATACAAGGATTTTTCGATATTCCGGTAGATCACTTAGACGCATCGGTTATTTTTGTTCCTTATATCAAAAGCTTAAACTTGCCTCATTTAACTATTGCATCTCCAGACATGGGCGGTACAAGCCGTGCTAGAACCTTTGCAAAGTCTTTAAATGTAGAAGTTGTTATTTGCGATAAAACAAGAAAAAGAGCCAACGAAATTGAGTCGATGAATATCATCGGAGAAGTAGAAGGTTTAGACATTGTATTGGTTGATGATATTGTTGATACAGCGGGAACCTTAACTAAAGCGGCTAAATTGATCATGGACAAAGGCGCTAGAAGTGTAAGAGCGGTTTGTACGCATGCAGTATTAAGTGGTAAGGCCTACGAAAACATTGAAAATTCTGTTTTAGAAGAATTAATTGTTTGTGATACTATACCTTTGAAACGCGAAAGTTCAAAAATAAAAGTATTATCGGTTGCCGAATTGTTCAGTAAGGCCATTGCAAATGTAAATGAACATGGATCAATCAGCGATCTATTTAAAGTGTATTAATTAAACCAAATAAATAAAAACAAAATGAAAACAATCTCCATTAGCGGCTCATTACGCCAGAGCGTAGGGAAAAGAGATGCCAAAGAACTTCGTTACGAAGGCAAAGTACCATGTGTATTATACGGTGGTAAAGAGCAATTGCATTTCTCGGTATTCGAAGCAGACTTGAAACACTTAGTGTATACACCAGATGTATATTTCGTAGATTTAAACGTTGACGGAAAAAAGGTGCAAGCAATCATGCAAGATATTCAATTTCACCCACTTACCGATTTAATTATCCATGTAGACTTTCTTCAATTAT
This sequence comes from uncultured bacterium, assembly GCA_903951325.1. Classification (GTDB taxonomy): domain Bacteria; phylum Bacteroidota; class Bacteroidia; order Sphingobacteriales; family Sphingobacteriaceae; genus CAIKLP01. The sequence goes on along the minus strand of CAJBBN010000164.1, from coordinate 363 downwards.
TTGAAGACAAAGAAGTTACCATGTTAGTTCCTGTTAAATTTACAGGATACTCGCCAGGTGTTAAATTAGGTGGTAAATTGATCCAAAAAATCAAAAAATTAAAAGTAAAAGGCTTCCCTAAAGACATTTTAGATGCGATTGAAGTAAGTATTGATACTTTAGAAATTGGTAAAAACATTCGTGTAAGCGAAATTACTTTATCAAACCTTGAAATTTTAGATGCAAAAGCAAATTCAATTGTTTCTGTTGAAACTTCAAGAGCACTTCGTGAGGCTGCTGCAGCTGAGGCGAAAGATGTAAAAAAATAATTTAAAATTTGAATAGAAGAAAGGCCGCATTTTGCGGCCTTTCTTGTTTTCGGGG
>CAJBBN010000163.1 GCA_903951325.1 uncultured bacterium | reverse complement strand
CGTTATCTTCTCCTAAAGAAACGGCAATGGGCATACCATGAATATTACCAGATGGTGTGGTATAAGGCGTATGTAAATCGGCATGTGCATCAATCCAAATAACCCCTAAACGCGATTTAGGATGCGCAGATTTAATACCTGCAATGGTTCCCGCTGCGGTTGAATGATCTCCTGCAAGCACCACCGGAAAATCGCCATTTTTAATCACGCGCGCTACTTCTTCGTTCACTCTTTCTAACATGGTAAGTACGCCAGAAATTCTTTTTGCATGGGTGTTTCCCGCAGATTCTAACAGCAAATGGTTTTCGTGGGGTACTTCTATCGATTGGTATTGTTTGAAAAATCGACTTCCAAAATCGAGTGCAGCAATTTTAATCGCATCAACACCCATACTAGCCCCTCTAGTTCCGGCTCCCAATTCAGATTTAACTTCAATTATTTTTAAATTCTTCATAACAATTGGCTTTACAAGCTGCAAATCCAAAAAATATTAAAAAATGGATTTGTATCTATGTTTTCTACAAATAAATAAAATATCTTTGCAACAAAAATAAGATAATGCAAAGTTACAAGGAATTTCTTGATTTAAGCGTTGGTTTCCCTCAAGAGGGTTTCGAAGTGCACGACGACGAACTTTATTTCCACGAATTAAACCTCATGGAAATGATAGAAACCTATGGTTCGCCCCTAAGGTTCACCTACTTACCTATAGTTTCTAAAAAAATACAACAAGCCAAATTATGGTTCAAAAAAGCCATTGTCAACAATAATTACCGAGGCAGTTATACCTATTGCTATTGTACCAAAAGCTCTCATTTTAGACATATTTTAGATGAGGTGCTTAAAAATGATGTGCATTTAGAAACTTCTTCGGCATTTGATATGCCCATTATCGATCATTTAGAGAAAAAAGGTTTACTTAAAAAAGACATTACGGTTATTTGTAATGGCTACAAAAAAGACCATTACAAGCAATATATTGTCGATATGTTACATGATGGCTTTGAAAACATCATCCCAGTATTAGACAATAAAGAAGAATTTTATTTTTATGATGATGAACTCGATGTAACCTGTAATTTAGGTATCCGAATTGCATCAGAAGAGCAACCAGACTCTCAGTTTTATACCAGCAGATTAGGTATCAGAATGGAAGATGTCATCGATTTTTATCACCAAAGAATAGAATCGCATCCCAATTTCAAAGTAAAATTATTGCATTTTTTCATCAATTCAGGTATCAGCGATACGCCTTATTACTGGAACGAGCTCGAAAAATATGTAACCCTGTATTGTAAATTCAAAAAGGTAAATCCAGATTTAAGTATTTTAGATATTGGTGGTGGTATGCCTTTCAAAAACTCCTTAACTTTTGAATTCGATTACGAATACATGGTGAATGAAATTGTGAAACGTATCAAAGATATTTGCGCAGAACACCAAGTAATGGAACCCGATATTCTTACTGAATTTGGTAAATACACCGTTTCTGATGCCTCTGGTATTTTGTATAAAGTGTTAGGTCGTAAGCAACAAAACGATCGCGAAAAATGGTTAATGTTAGATGGTAGTTTTATAACCAACCTACCCGATGTTTGGGCTATGAACCAACGCTATATTTTATTACCCATTAATAATTGGGATTCGGAATACGAAAAAGTAAACTTAGGTGGCATCACCTGCGATGGCCAAGATTATTATAATCAAGAAGCACATATGAACAATGTGTTTATGCCTAAAACGCGTAAGGTGCAATACCTTGGCTTCTTTCACACTGGAGCATATCAAGAAGTGTTAGGCGGATATGGTGGCGTACATCATTGTTTATTACCTCATCCAAAACATATTTTGATTCGCAAAAATAGAGACGAAACTTTTAATTACGAAGTATTTGGTGAAGAGCAAAACTCTAAACAAGTAATGAAATTATTGGGTTACGGCGGCTAAGCTATACATCAAACTTCTGCAACATTTTTAACATGGTGTCAAAATCTTTTGGATAAGGCGCCTCGATAGAAATGGTGGTTTCATCTGCTAATTTAAATCCAATGGCTCTAGCATGTAAGGCAAACCTTTTCATAATGGGTTGCTCTTCCTGCTCTTTAGACAATCGATAATTTCTTTTGACAGACGATAACATAAATGGTTTGCCTCCGTATAAATCATCGCCTGTAATGCTGGCGCGTTGTGTAGCTAAATGAATTCTTATTTGATGCATTCTACCCGTTAAAGGCTTACATTCTATGAGGGTATAGTGTTTAAAATACTGTAAAGTTTTGAAATAAGTCTCCGCTTTTTTACCATCAATTTTATCAATTTTTACATTGCTTTTACCATAGTTTACAATGGGCAAATCAATTAATAAATCATCGAATTTATGATGTCCGTCTACAAATGCATGGTAAATTTTACTCACTTCGCGGTGTTCAAATTGCATACTGATGGCACGATAGGTTTCTGCATCTTTTGCAATCACTAATGCCCCGGAGGTCTCTCTATCTAAACGATGACAAACCTGTGCATCTGGCAAATATTGTTTAGCCATTCTAATAATGGTAATCGTGTCGCCAGAACGATCGTCGAGTGTACTGATAAAAGCTGGTTTGTTGATCACAATCACATGATCATCCTCGAATAAAATGAGGTCTTTAAAATGCGGAAATTTCATAGCGCGAAGATAGGCTAATTAGCCTAAAGCTAAAAAATAATAATGTTTTATGGCTTTTTAAGCGTAAAGCTTAAGGTAGTTCCAACATTAATGGTGCTTCTTGCATTAATTGTTTGGTTATGCGCCTCGATGATATGTTTAACAATACTTAATCCTAAACCTGTTCCGCCACCTTCTCTGGAACGACTTTTATCGACACGGTAAAACCTTTCAAATAACCTAGGAATGTGTTCTTCGGCAATTCCAATACCATCATCGGCCACATCAATTAAGGCATTTTTATCCATATCATAAATACCCACCTGAGTAGTTCCATCATCATTACCATACTTAATGGAATTGACAATTAAATTAATCACTACTTGACGAATTCTATCTTTATCTGCTTCGACCATAAAAGGAACATCACAGCCATCCTTGAATTTTAGGGTGATATTTCTTTTAGCAGCTCTCGAAGCCAAGGAATCAAAAATATCATGGATTAATTCATGGATATCGAAGGGTTCCATTTCCATGGTTAAAAACCCTGATTCTAATTGGGTGATGGCTTCTAATTCGTCTACTAGTGTAGCAATACGATCCGTGCTCTTAGCTGCTTTCTTTAAAAATGGCACTGCTACTACTGGATCGTCTATGGCACCATCTAATAGGGTATTGATATATCCTTGTATATTGAAAATAGGTGTTTTTAATTCGTGCGAAACATTACCTAAAAATTCTTTTCGATACTGTTCCATTTCTCGTAATTGTTCAATTTCAGTAAACTTTGCTTCGGCCCAATTACGCACTTCATTTTCTACATCTGTGATTGGATCCGAGGATTGGAATTCGGGAAAACGAGGACCTACTTTTTTTAATTTAAGATTATGAATGTTTTTATAAACCAATTTTATTTTTCGGTAAATAAAAACTTCAATTGCATAAATAAATAAGATAAAGGTAGTCGCAAAAGTAAATGCCAATATAGAACCAATGGCAATGATATTTAAACCAGAAATATAAACGAACAATCCAACAAAAAAAGTTACCGCAAGGGCTGTGTAAAATGCGATACTTCGGGGTGTTGGATTTTTATTCATTCAATAAAATTACAATTAAATTTCGAATTTATATCCTACACCTTTAACGGTTGTAACATAATGATCGCCTAATTTTTCTCTTATTTTACGAATATGAACATCGATGGTACGATTGGTAACCACCACAGATTCTTCCCAAATGCTATTTAAGATGCCTTCTCTAGTGAAAACCTT
>CAJBBN010000162.1 GCA_903951325.1 uncultured bacterium | reverse complement strand
TAATATTATAGACGCAGCAATTACCTCAGATAAAATAATAGATTCGGCAATTATATCTGGTAAAATATTATCTAATACCATAATAGCTGATAAAATTGCAAATTCTGCGGTAACCACACTTAAACTTGCCAATAATAGTGTAACAGAAAATAAAATTTTAAACGGCGCTGTAAATACGGACAAATTAACTGACCTAAGTGTAAGTACTATTAAACTTCAAGATTTAAGTGTGTCTACCGATAAAATAATAGATGCAAATGTTACTACTGCAAAAATTCAAGACATTGCTATTACCACTGCAAAATTAAGAAACTCAAGTGTTACCTCTGATAAGATAGCATCGGGTGCTGTAATTGCAAGTAAAATTCCAGACTCTGCAATAGTTTCTATAAAAATTGCAACATCAGGAGTTAACACTATTAATATTGCACCAGATGCGGTTACGACTTCTAAAATTTTAGATGCAAATATTACGACTGCTAAAATCGCAAGCAGTGCAATTTTAGCAGGCAAAATTGCAAGCAATGCAGTTACAGCAGACAAAATAAATGCAGGAAGTGTAACAAATATTAAGCTTGCAGATAATGCAGTAACTACAGCAAAAATTGTAGATTTAAATGTAACCACTGATAAAATTGCAGATTTTGCTATTATTGGTGATAAGATTAATGGTTTTGCAATTTCAAATGCGAAATTAGCTACTAATGCTGTAACTGCAGTTAAAATATTAGATGGGAATGTTACTGGGGCTAAAATTGCATCAGATGCTATTTCTACAGTTAAAATAGTAGACGAAGCAGTCACTTTAGCAAAACTTCAAACTATCAATCCTAATAAATTATTAGGAAGAACTACTGCGGATATAGGAATAGTAGAAGAAGTATCGGTTACCGGCACTGGAAGTGTTTTAATGTCTAACTCCCCTACTTTAGTGTCTCCGAATTTAGGTACACCAAGTGCCATAAATTTATCTAACGCAACAGCCGTACCATTATCAACAACTAAAGTTAGTGGAATTTTAGAAGTCACTAACGGAGGAACAGGTACCGGTAATTTAACTGGCCTCTTAAAAGGGAACGGTACAGATCCTTTTACCGCTGCTGTGAATGGAACTGATTATAGTTTAGTTAGAGAAATAGAAGACCAAATGCCTAACCCAAATGCCGCGAATCAAACAAGTTTTACACTTAATCAAATCCCAAATGCGAATAGTAAAGTTAAAATGTATATCAACGGTATAAAAGCACCTAAAGGTTCTGTTACCGTAAATGGAACAACTACTGTCACATATGTTAAATATAATAACAATGAATATGAAATTCTACCAGGCGACTTAATTGAATTTGTGTATTTCTATTAAATTTCTTTCCACCAAAATCCTTCCTCCACACACCTCCCCATCTCAAAAATGTTAATAATTTTGTTGATAAAATGTGTATAACTTTTTCATCTTGAAAAAGTTAGTTTATTATCTCAAATCATTGATTTTAACTACATGTTCATGTTAGGTAATATTCTCTTAACATAGTCTTTTTGCTACGTAGCATAAAAGTATTACTTTCATACTTTTATGATTTAAAATTAAGATTTTTTATGCGTTTATACCTGTTTTTAGGCATCTTTTGCCTACATATTACCAATAGCTTTGCTCAACAAACCGTTCCTGTATCCAGCGGCAATATCAATGGTTCGGGAGGAAATGGAGTTTTTACAGTTGGCCAAATGAATTATGGAAGTATTACCGATAAAAACAACGTTTCCGTTGTAAAAGGCATTCAACAACCTATTGAAGTCAATCAACCTCTTAGTGTTGATCCTAGTTTTAATATGGCCGTAAAATGTTCTGTTAGTCCCAACCCTACCTCCGATTTCATTTTTCTAAAAATAGATGATACAAAATTCAAAGAATATTCTTTTGAATTAATAAACCTTAATGGTAAACCATTAATTAGCAATCCTATTACAGAAAATAGTACCGAAATAGATTTACGTGAATTTATTTCCGCTAACTATTTGATAAAAATAATGCATCAAAATAAGATAATTACAACTTTCAAAATATTTAAAAATTAATATGAAAAAACTTTTACTCTCCTTTATTCTTTTTATTTTTTGTTCCATTGCATTTGCTCAAGCTCCACAAAAATTGAGCTACCAAGCAATGATTAGAAACAATAATAATTCTTTAATTATCAATCAAACAATTGGTATGAGAATTAGTGTTATTCAAGGTTCAATTAATGGAAGTATTGTATATATTGAAAGACAGACGCCAACTACTAATAATATTGGTTTAATATCTATTGAAATTGGTTCAAACCCAAGTGGTTTAAATTTCAACACGATAAATTGGGCACAAGGTCCATTTTTTATCAAAACAGAAATTGATCCTACAGGTGGTAATAATTATACCGTAAATGGTGCGGCTGAATTATTAAGTGTGCCTTATGCATTATATGCAGACAAAGCAAAAACTATAACTGGTGTTTTACCAATTGAGAATGGAGGTACTGGCGCTAATAATTTAACTGATTTAAAAAAAAATATAGGAATTAATTTAAAGTCAAATTTAAATTCACCTTCATTTTCTGGAGCTCCCCTTGCTCCAACTGCACCTACAGGTACCAACACTTCTCAACTTGCAACAACTGCATTTGTAAATAGATCAATTACAAAAGCTGCTATATTACCTGCAACTACAACTACTAATGGTACGATTAAATTAGCTGGAGATTTAGGTGGAACTGCAGATTTACCTATCATTTTGGATAATAAAATCACGACAAATAAAATTGCTAATAACAATGTGACAAATGAAAAAATATTGTCATTAGATGCAAATAAGATAACAGGCACTTTAAGTGTTGCTAAAGGTGGTACAGGTGATACAAGTGTATCAGGATTAAAAAATACTTTAAAAATTGACAAGGTTGATAATACATCAGATATCGACAAACCCCTTTCGGCATTAAATTTAGCTGCATTAAATTTAAAATTAAATAAAGCAGATACTTTGCTTTTAAACAATCGCATTAATTCAAAATTATCTAAATCAGATACGGTTAGTTTAAGCAATCGCATTAATACGAAACTAG
>CAJBBN010000161.1 GCA_903951325.1 uncultured bacterium | reverse complement strand
TATAAACGCAGTGCAATAAAATTATTTGTCGATGCAGAAATACCATTCTCCATTGCTTTTGATAGTTTAAAATTACAAGATACTTTTGAATTTGCTTTGCTCCGTACCTTAGGCCAACAAATAGATACCAGTAAAACTAAACTCGATACGGGTACACTTGATTTTACTATTTCGAATGGTTTTCCATATACTATTAATATTGATTTACTAGCCATGAATGGCGCTTTTGATCCAATCACAAATTTAGCTTCCCTTAAAATTGACGGCGCATCTACAACGATAATAAATGGAGAAGAAAAAGTAATATCTCCTAAGGTTTCAGTCTTTAATGTAACCTTAACACAGCAATTATTTGAGCGATTAAAATCTTCTCGGTATATACAAGTAAAAGCTTTATTAAATACACCCGCGGGAGTAGTGAGTCCTAAAATCTATACAGACTATAAATTAGATTTTGATACCAAGGGTAGGTTAAAATTAACCATTGATCCATTTAGTAAATAGTATTGATTTTTATGAACATGAAATTTAATTCAAAATATATAATCGCTTTTTTATTAATGCTGAGTAGCTATGCGGCTAATGCGCAACGCTATTCTTTGTATTACTCTAAAACACTGTATGATGGCATACAAAATCCACACCATAGAAGTTTAGATGATTGTAGGGCTTTTGCATCTAATTTTTTCTTGCCTTCATTTAACCTCGACCTGAGTGTTTCTGGCGATGCCAATGCCTTTATCAAATCCTTTTTAGCCAGCGAGAATTTATCTTTATTGAAATTTCAAAACGGAACAAAATATACCAATCGAATTGCCAATCAATTCAATTACAATATATTTTTAATGAAGATTAACATGAGTAAAAAGCGGGCTGCCGAATTATCTTTTTATTCTCAATTAAAAACCCAAACCACGATTTCGGCAAACAATGGTGTATTTAATTTCTTAACTAAAGGAAATAATTCGTTTAAAGGTCAAACCATCGAGGGTTTCTTAGACATGGGTGTTTCTGCAAATATTTATAACGAAACAGGCTTTGGTTTTCGAAGACAAGTTTATGATAAATTGTCTGGTGGATTTAAATTGGGTTACCTAACAGGTATTGCAAATTTAGGCGTCGATATCAATGGCTCAAAATTCACAACCTCTGCTACAGGCGATACCTTAGATATTTATATTAAAGGATCGGTAAGATCATCTCTTGATGCCACAAATAAAGATAATTTAGCTACTGATTCTTTAATTGCCAATGCAAAATTGAATAAAGGATATGTTTTTTCGGGAGGCTTACAATACGTAGTGGATCCAACATTTACCATGGGTTTTGCTTTACTCGATATAGGACAAATAACTTGGAATGATAAAAGTATTTTATACAAATTAGATAAAACAATTCGCTTTTCAGGTATAGACATTGCAGCCGATAGTTTAGCGCAAGATTCTATTTTGAATAACCTTACATCTTATGCAATTGATAGTTCTAAAGGAGCTTATACAAGTTCATTGCCAGCAAGATTTGAGCTAACTGGAAATATGAAATTAGCAAACTGGCTTTATGCAACAGTGATTTATTCAAAGCCTTTTGCTTATGATTTTTTTGATATAACTTTGGTTACCGATATTCGATTGGCTAAAAGATTAAATATTATTACATCTGGTACATTTAATTCGGATGGTAATAATACTATTGGTGCCCAATTAATTTTCCGATCAAAGGTGTTTGAAATGTATGTTGGTTCGGAACGTATTTTAAATTCATTTCAATTATACAATCAATTGATTAAAGATAATACCCAAAAATCTTCATTGGCTTTAGGTGCCGATATTAATTTTGGAATTGCCTTTGGATTTGGCAGGTGTCCAAAACTACCACCTCCACCGGAGCCAATGGATTCCGACGGCGATGGTATTTTAGATGCGCTAGATAATTGTCCTTATGTAAGTGGGCCTAAAGAAAATAGGGGTTGTCCATTTGATGATGTTGATGGCGATGGTATTTTGGATAAAGATGATGCTTGTCCGACAGAAAAAGGTGTGCTTGCATTTAATGGATGTCCTGCGCCAGATGCCGATAAAGATAGTGTGCCAGATGCCGAAGATTTATGTCCAAACGATGCCGGCACTATATTAACAAAAGGATGTCCAGATGCCGATGGCGATGGTATTTACGATCAAAATGATTCGTGTAAATATTTAGCTGGACCTATCGAAAACTTTGGTTGTCCATACCTAGATTTTGATGGTGATGGTGTTTTAGATATAGATGATAAATGCCCTAATGTGGCTGGACCTGTGAGCAATAGCGGATGTCCGCTTGCACCACAAGGGGTTGTATTAACAGAAGAAGAGCGTATTATTATGGCAAACTTCTTGAATGGTTTAAATTTTGAATCCGAAAAAGCCGTATTAGATACCGCATCTTTTACAGCGCTTGATAAACTAGTGGATTTACTGAATGCTAAACCAAGCTATAAAATTTCGATAAGTGTTTATACAGACAACGGAAGAAAACCAGCTTTGAGTAAAAAAATTGCAGAAAGTCGTTCGGAAGTAATTAAAAAATATTTAACCGATAAATCTATTGCTATTGAAAGAATAAAATTAAGTCCAGTTGGTGGAGAGAATTTTATTACGGGTAATAAAACGCCCGAAGATAGAGCAAGAAACAACCGGGTAGAAGCCTATATATATGAAGGTTTAGAATAAATAAAAGAGGCGCTGCACGGCGCCTTTTTTATTTATTAAATAGAAATTCTTTTAAATAAAAAGGTTCGAAATAGGCCACATCTTCTACTAAATTTTGATCGAATTTTGTATGAGCTGCTGCAATGCTTGCGCTTGCACTAGGGTAGAGGCTATCAATAAAAAAGCTATGTGGATCATTTGCAAAAACAGGTTTACATTTTTCTGCACCATCTCCAAAAAAATAAATGGGCTGGCTTTTTCTATATTCAGCAAAACTGTTTTCATCAATTATACTGGCACTTACCCCAGTAATCAAATTTAAATCTTGATCGTATAAACAGGTATACACTTCCATGCGCCTAGCATCTAACATGGGGCAAAGTAAATACTTTTCATTGCCTGTAATTTTACTTAAAGCCATATTGGCTAAACTGCCTAATGTGTCTGTGGCAATTAAAGGTATGTTTAAGGCATAACAAAGCCCCTTAGCGGTAGATACGCCAATTCGCAGTCCAGTATAAGAACCTGGCCCTTTGCTTACCGCTACGGCTTTTAAATCGCTTGGATTGAAATTATTTTTTGCTAGTAGCGTTTCAATAAAAACAGTTAATGCCGAACCATGAATATTGGCTTCGTTTTTTTCTATGCAGTCAATTAAGCCATTTTCATTAGATAGGGCCACAGAACAATTTTGTCCTGCTGTTTCGATATGTAAAAGGAGCTGCATTATATTATTTCTAAAATCATTTTAGCAATTACTAATATTAAAAAGCCAGCATATAGTAATCTTAATTTACTAGGGCTGAGTTTGGCCGCAAGTTGAACGCCAAATGG
>CAJBBN010000160.1 GCA_903951325.1 uncultured bacterium | reverse complement strand
GCTCCAGTAGCAAACGAAGAAGCAGAACCAGCATCGTAATTTGCATCAGCAAAATAAAAAAACCCAAATGTACATTTGGGTTTTTTTATTTTGCTGATGCAAATTACGATGCTGGTTCTGCTTCTTCGTTTGCTACTGGAGCTGCCTCCTCAAACAAAGGTAAGGTTGCAAGAAACACATACCAGGAAATAATTTTTTTAATGTCAGAAGCGTAAACCCTTTCCACATCGTGGTTAGGAACAATGCTCGTAAAATATTTACGTAATATTTTATTGTCTGCTTTTGGATCTGGTACTACATTACTAGCAGCAGATGATTTCATTTTCTCTAAAATACTGATCAAGGTAATATCTTCTTCTTGCTCACCAAAAACGGTAATATCTTCTAATGTAGCAAGCTTTGTACTTGCATTGGTTATTAATTTATTTTTAAAACCATCCATGGTTTCTAAAATAAAGCCCGCTTTATTTTGACCTATTACACGATACAATCCTGGCTTGCCAGTTACCGAAACAATTCCTCTTAAATTCATATAATTATTCCGTTACAGTTATGCCAATAATACTATCGCCTTGTGCAATAGCATCTACTAGGTCTACGTTTTCTATTACTTTACCAAATACGGTATGGTTTCTATCTAAGTGAGCAGTGTTTGCACGACTATGGCAAATAAAGAATTGCGATCCGCCAGTATTTCTACCTGCATGTGCCATCGATAATACGCCTCTATCATGAAATTGGTTTTCGCCAGTTAATTCACAATCAATCATGTAACCTGGTCCACCCGATCCGGCTTTGAAAGCGGTTGCCTCTGATTTTGAATATGGGCATCCTGCCTGAACTACAAAATCTGGAATGACACGATGAAAAGCGATTCCATCGTAAAAACCTTCTTTCGCTAGTTTAATGAAATTTGCAACCGTGTTTGGTGCATCTTTTTCGAAGAACTCAATCTTTAAGTCTCCTTTTGCTGTTTTTAATATTGCAGTGCTCATGTTATTTTTTTGTTCGCAACAAAAGTAGAAAAATGTTTTAGTATTTTTACGATAAGAAATGAAAAAAACAATTCTACTGCTATTCTTAATAGGCTGCGTTACAATAGGTAGGGCAACATCTATACTAATTCCAATGGATGACAAACAAAGTAATCATTTGAAAGCTTACGGCGTCGCTTATTGGGTACTCAAGCAAGATGTGTCGATGTGGTGGCTGCTGAATTATAAAGGTGGTAGTTTTTTAATTCCTTACGCCCAAAGTATTGAAGCCGAATGCCGCATCAGAAATGTTTCTTACGATCTTATTGCCGATGTGCAAGCCAGTGCAATTTTAGCAGAAATTGCCGTACCCGAAACAAATATGGATGCCGTAAAATTAGATAAAGCTCCGAAAATGGCGGTGTATTCGCCAAAAAATAAATTACCCTGGGACGACGCCGTTACGATGGTTTTAACTTATGCCGAAATTCCATACGATTTGATATACGATGAAGAAGTAATCAAAGGAATGCTTCCGAAATACGATTGGCTTCATTTGCATCATGAAGATTTTACCGGACAGTATGGACGATTTTATGCTGCCTATCGAAATGCAGCTTGGTACCAAAATGATGTTCAACAAAATGAACAAACCGCGGCAAAACTTGGATTTAAAAAAGTTTCCGAATTAAAACTAGCAGTGGCAACTGCCATTAAAAACTTTACGATGGGTGGCGGATTTTTATTTGCTATGTGTTCTGGCACAGACAGCTATGATATTGCTTTAGCTGCAGCGGGCATAGATATTTGCGAGTCGATGTTTGATGGCGACAATGCCGATCCAAAAGCGCAAGCCAAATTAAATTTCCAACAAACATTTGCATTTAAAAATTTCAAACTAGATAACAATCCATATAACTACGAATTTTCAGATATTGATAATACCAATAATCGAAATCTAACAGAGCAAAACGACTACTTTAGTTTATTTGATTTTTCTGCCAAATGGGATCCTGTTCCAAGCATGCTTACACAGAATCACGAAAAAGTGATCAAAGGATTTATGGGACAAACAACCGCTTTCAAAAAAAGCTTAGTGAAGCCAGATGTGCTGGTGTTAGGCGAAACAAGTGTTGCAGGAGAAGTAAGATATATTCACGGCGAAATAGGCAAAGGTACTTGGACCTTTTACGGAGGCCACGACCCCGAAGATTACCAACATTTAGTGAGCGACCCACCTACCGATTTAAGTTTACATCCCAATTCACCAGGATATAGACTTATCTTAAATAATGTATTATTTCCAGCGGCAAAAAAGAAGAAGCAAAAAACCTGATCGTTTAATCGTAGAAATTCCAAAGCAAGCCAAGCTTGAATGTTCTAGGTGCTATTGGGTAATTGGACACCATCATTTCGCCATAAGAATTTAATAAATTATTGGCGTGTTCTAATTTAAATAACAATACCGCGCGTTTCAATTTTGCGGTCACAAAAACATCTACCAAAGGAAAGCCTCCTAAATTTTTAGTCCCTAAATGAAACATCATATTTGCTGGCGAATAAGCATAGGCTTGATAGGCCGAATAATATCGCGTATCTAAACCAGCTCTGAGTTTTAAAGCTCCTTTAAATACGGGCAATTGCACATAGGTGGAATTATAAATATGAAAGCTAGGCTGAGGTAATATTTGCTGATTCGAGCTTTGCTGTAAATAAATATAATTGTCAAAATGTAAGGCACGCCAAGCCATTTGCTTTGATAAACAAATAGTATTTAATGTGATATTACTTGAATATTGCTGTGGTGTAAATTGCGCATCAAAATAAACATAGTTGGCTATCTGCTGATGCATGAATTTTATGCTGGCAGCGATAGATTTAATATCGAACTGCAAGTATGCTTTTTTATTTTCAATAGCTCCAAATTGATTGATCCATTGATAATGATTGTTATGTGTCTGAAGTGCATTAAAAATAGGACTTTGGCTCGAAATACTAAAACCTACTTTTGCCAAAAGTTTACTTTGAAATAAATCGTAAGACAATACCGAGTGGAAAAAATAATTTGATTTAAAAGCACCTGCAAATATATAATCTGCACTAGCTGCATAAGTTATTTTAGGCGCTAGCTGAAATTCTGAGGTAGCAATTAGATGATGTTCGGAAAGTGTGGTATCAAAATTATTGTTTTGAAAAAGCACTAACTGATTTTTCAAACTAATGGTAAAACTCTTTAATTGACTTTTTGCTGCATGCTCCTGATTAAAGTACTCATAGCTTAGCAAGGAAGACATCTTTTTTAATTGCGTATAATCTGCAGTTCGCGTTGCATCAATATACGCATTAGCATAATACCCCGAATCTATTTGACTTTCATTAAAGTTGATCACCTTGTTGAGGTAATTAACGGCATGCGAAAAACGGTGCTTATTTTCTATTTTATCTATTGAAATAGAATCTAGGCTTAGCTTATAGGTTTTTCCGAAAGCATAACTTTGCTTGAAATACCATTCGGTTTGTCTTAATTGATTATTGGCCGCACTTAATTTAACCGGCTCAAAAAGCGGATCGTATATCGGATTTGAATTAAAAATAGAATCGTTTTTTACACCGCCATTTTCTTTTGCAGTTAAGTTATTTGACATAGCTGCAAGCCAAAATTTATAGCGATTATTTTTAGATGCATACCAAATAGACGCATCTAAATTTAAGTGGTCAGTCTTTTGTAATTGATAATCACCGACAGAAACTAGCCTAGTATAATTAACCGCGTAGTTTAATCGAGGTGAAATATTTTGTGCAAAAGTAAAAGCAAATAGCTGTTCTTGTTTTCTGTTCCAAAAATGTTTGAGTTGCGTAAAAGGAGATGCTGTTCGGTAAAACTTTATTTTATCTGCTGTTGTCAAATAATGATTGAACGCAGACCAACCCTCTTGAAAGCCAATATTATCAGCACTTTCGAAAAACAGGGTGTTATTTGCTGTCCCTAAATTTCCTAAATTAAGGAAGGGTATATTTTTAGTTGCAGCAGGATGAAAGTTTTGAAACCCAATATAATTAGTATCGATAGATTCAAACAAAAGCGTATCTGCTGTTTGTGCCGAAAGGTTTAAAAAACGAACCGTATTAGGGCCATATTTATTTACGCTATCTATTGCAGCAACAGCAGCAGCCCATTTGCTTATCAAAATAAAAAGTAATACGAAATAGTATTTTTTGCTCATTTTAATTTATGCAACAGCGATTAATTTTTTAATGATAGTAGTCATCTTCGGTTCCGCCTTTTGCGCAATTGCAATAATTTCGGCTAAAGATACCGGCTTTAATATTTCTGGGAATCCTTCGTCTGTAATAACTGAAATGGCAAAGACTGGAATTTGCATATGATTGGCTACAATCACTTCTGGCACGGTAGACATCCCTACTACATCAGCGCCAATCATTCTTAAAAACTTATACTCCGCTTTAGTTTCTAAATTTGGTCCATTTACGCTCACATACACACCCGAATGGATGGTAATATTTTCTTGCTCGGCAATGGCCATTGCTTTGCTGTTCATCGCTAAGTCGTATGGAGCGCTCATATCTGGGAATCTTGGGCCAAAGCTATCGTAATTTCTGCCCCTCAATGGATTATCGTTTTGCAAATTAATATGATCTTCAATCACCATTAAATCGCCTTTTTTATAATCCGGATTCAAGCAACCCGAAGCGTTTGAAATAATAATTTTTTGAATGCCCAATAATTTCATCACCCTTACCGGAAAGGTAATTTCTTTCATCGAATAACCTTCGTAATAATGAAAACGGCCGTTCATTGCTACAATGTTTTTGCCCGCTAAGGTTCCGAAAATCAATTTGCCTGTATGAAATTCTACCGTTGCAATCGGAAAGTCCGGAATCATCGAATACAATAACTCATATTTAACTTCCATTTCTTGCACCAAGCCGCCTAGACCAGTGCCTAAAATTATACCAATTTCGGGTTCAAAATCGCCGATAATTCGTTGGATATATTCTGTAGTGTTTTTAACTTGTTCTAACATATTTTAGTATTAATTGATCAAATTTTACTTTGTCTTGTTCGTGTATTTCTGCCTCAATGGGGATATAAAAAATCGGCAAGCCTGCTAATAGATTTAGGTACTTCGAGTACTTTAACCGCATCGCATCTTTTTCTGTTGTGAATATAATTTTATTGACTGCGTTAATTTCTGCAAATGCTTTTTTTATTTTTTCGAAATCTTTTTCAGAAAAATCGTGGTGATCTGGAAAAGAAAATGGGATAATATTTTTATAGTTTTTAGCCGAAATATGATTTAAAAATAGTGCAGGATTGGCAATACCTGTTAAGGCTAAAACCGCTGTATTTGTTGTCGTTAAGGCCGCATCAAAGGCCGTTTGTTCGCTATTTAATGGTAATGGATTGCTGTAATTCAAATAAGAAAAAAACAAGTGCTGCTTTGGATTGATTTTAAAAGTAGACTGCAACCTTCTTCTTTCCATCGGAGAAAATAATTTAGGTGTTTTAGTAATTAAAATAATATCTGCTCTATCTTTTGCAGAAATTGGTTCGCGCATATTTCCCATTGGCAATAACCAGTCTTTTTGAAACAAAGTATTATAATCAAATAATAAAATCGATAAGCCTAGTTTCACTTTTCTATGCTGAAATGCATCATCTAATAAAACTACCTGCGCATCATTTACTAAATGCTCCATCCCTAATTGTCTATTTTCAGAAACAACTACATTAACTAACGGAAATTTTTGTTTGAATTGGGTAGGCTCGTCGCCAATTTCAATTGGGCTAGAAAATTCATTTGCTTGAATAAAACCTTTTGTTTTTCTACCATAACCTCTGCTTAAGGTGGACACTTTAAAGCTTGGAGATAACAATCGAATAAGGTATTCTATAGTTGGACTTTTGCCAGCACCACCTACTACTAAATTGCCGACACCAATGGTAGGTGTTGCATATTTTTTGGAAGACAAAAAATCTAAATCATATAGCTTATTCCTACACCACACTACTAGGTAATAAAGCAGGGTAAAAGGAAAAGTACTATATCTCAAAAAATTCATAAAACTAAGATAGTGAAAAAGGATTGTTAATTCTTGATGCAACGAATCGAATAACCCCTCGACTTCAGAAAATTATTGCGGCCCATGGCTGATTCATCATAATAAATATAACGATACCATGCTTTTGAAATTGTATTAGAATTGTTTGTAGCGGTCCACCAATAACCAATATTGCCTTCGTTACTAAAGATGCCGTCTTCTAGTCTATAGCCACCAGGCATTGCGTTGAAGCCTGTTTTATTTCTTAAAGCTGGATAGTCTACATTGCCAACTGCGCCTACCACTACCGAGCTAGACCAATAAACTTTTGATGCTAAAGATTTTGCAAAATCATTACTGGTTTTGCTTGAGTTGTAATTATAACTATTGGCTCTTAAATAATTTTCTAACGCAGACCAATCCGAATCGCTTGGTATTCTCCATCCCTTTGGCGCTAATTTTCCGGAGCTAATGGCATACCAATTATACATTGCGCCATATTTTGTTCTAAAAAACACAGAATCATTATTGTACCAACAATAGCCTGGCGTTTTTAAATTTTTCCAATCAATATTTGAAGTGACCATTGGAATTGGCTTGCCATCATTATACTTGGTGGTGCGTAGGTTTTCTGCCATCCAAGTTTGAGTACCAATTTTTACGGTTACATATTCTACCCCGTCGGTGTCTTTTAATTTTGAAAATGGCTCAGACGCTTCTATATCTATTAATTGAGGCTTTTCACATGCAATAAACAAGCTCAACAACAGACAAAATAAAACAGGAAAGAATAAATGAAGCCTCTTTTTCATTATGCAAAATTATACAAATTACCGTTCGCAATTAGGCGAACTTTTAAGAAATCAAAATGCTAAATTATAAAAAAATGCTCGGCATCTTTCTAAGCTGTCCTAAATTCAAAAAAAATAAGCCAAAAACTACGCTAATACACCTAATATACGGATTTTTAGCTTGTATAAAACCCTTAGAATGGGTATGTTTGTTTAAAACAGCTATACTATGTCAAACGGATTTTTTGTGGTTCCAAAACCAGTAAACGAACCTATTTATAATTATGCTCCTGGAAGTCCAGAAAGAGCCGCTTTAAAAAAAGCAATCGAACAGGCACGCGCTACGCAAGTAGATATTCCAATGTACATTGGTGGACAAGAGGTTCGCAGTGGTAACAAAGAAACCATTACGCCTCCACATGATCACCAACATGTATTAGGCCACTTTCATAAAGGAGAGGCAAAGCATGTGAGTCAAGCAATTGATGCTGCATTAAAAGCAAAAAAAGCTTGGGCAGCATTAGCCTGGGAACAACGCGCCGCTATATTTTTAAAAGCAGCCGATTTAATTGCCGGACCCTACAGATATAAATTAAACGCAGCCACTATGTTGGGGCAATCTAAAAATGCATTTCAAGCAGAGATAGACGCGGCTTGCGAAATCATCGATTTTTTAAGATACAATGTGGCGTATATGTCTGAAATTTATGGACAACAAGTTGGCTCTGGAAAAGGCATGTGGAACCGCATTGAGCAAAGACCCCTCGAAGGTTTTGTGTTTGCATTAACACCATTTAATTTTACGGCTATTGCTGGAAATTTACCAACCTCTGCTGCCATGATGGGCAACGTAGTGGTATGGAAACCTTCGAATACCCAAATTTATTCTGCTAATGTTTTAATGGAAATTTTTAAAGAAGCAGGTGTACCCGATGGCGTAATAAATTTAGTTTACGTTTCAGGTCCACAAGCAGGCGAAGTAATTTTTAAACATCCAGATTTTGCAGGTATTCACTTTACCGGTTCAACTGCAGTTTTTCAAGATATTTGGAAAAGTATTGGAAATAATATTCATCAATACAAAACCTATCCTCGCATTGTTGGCGAAACAGGTGGTAAAGATTTTATCGTAGTACACGAGTCGGCAGATGTAGCTGCAGCCAGTGTAGCCATTATGCGTGGGGCATTTGAATACCAAGGACAAAAATGTTCTGCGGCATCTCGCGTGTATATTTCTAGTAAAGTTTGGCCTGCCATTAAAGAAAGAATTCAACACGATATGGCTACTTTTAAAATGGGTGGTACAGAAAATTTTGAAAACTTTATCAATGCCGTTATTGACGAAAAATCATTCAATAAATTAGCATCTTATATCGATGCAGCAAAACAAGATAAAAGTGTAGAAATTATTGCCGGAGGAAACTACGATAAATCTGTTGGCTATTTTATCGAACCAACTATTATTGTGGCGCAAGATCCCAAATATGTCACCATGTGTGAAGAATTATTCGGACCCGTATTAACCATTCATATTTTTGATGATGCAAAATTCGAAGAAACTTTAGACATCGTAGACACTACTTCTATCTATGCTTTAACTGGTGCGATCATTGCACAAGATCGTTACGCAATTGAATTAGCTACTAGAAAATTAGAAAACGCGGCAGGTAATTTTTATATCAATGATAAATGTACTGGCGCTGTTGTTGGTCAACAACCCTTTGGTGGCGCAAGAGGTTCGGGCACGAACGATAAAGCAGGATCGATGATAAATTTATTGAGATGGGTTTCTCCTAGAACCATTAAAGAAACATTTGATCCAGCAAAAGATTACCGTTATCCATTTATGGACAAAGAATAATTCATTTTTAATCATCAAAAATTAAATGGAAAAGAAATTAGCATTACTAAACGAAAAAAAAGCGGCTGCACTTTTAGGTGGTGGTCAAGCGAGAATTGATGCCCAACATAAAAAAGGAAAATTAACTGCCAGAGAACGCATTCACTTTTTAGTAGACGAAGGCTCTTTCGAAGAAATTGGCATGATGGTAACCCATCGTTCTAAAGATTTTGGATTAGAGAATGAGCAATACTTAGGCGATGGCGTAGTAACTGGATACGGTACTATTAATGGCCGTACCACTTATATTTTTTCTCAAGACTTTACGGTTTTTGGTGGTTCACTTTCTGAAACACATGCCGAAAAAATTTGTCGCATCATGGATTTAGCCTTACAAAATGGTGCACCATTAATTGGCTTAAACGATTCGGGAGGCGCTAGAATCCAAGAGGGTGTTGTGTCCTTAGGTGGTTATGCAGATATTTTTTATCGCAATACCATGGCTTCGGGTGTAATTCCTCAGCTATCTGGTATCATGGGCCCATGCGCCGGAGGTGCGGTGTATTCTCCTGCGATCACCGATTTTATTTTAATGGTCGAAAATACTTCTTACATGTTTGTTACTGGACCAAATGTAGTAAAAACAGTTACACACGAAATAGTAAGCGCCGAAGAATTAGGCGGAGCATCTACGCATTCTACTAAATCTGGCGTGACGCAATTTTCATGTGCCAACGAAATAGAATGTATTGAGCACATCAAAAAATTGTTGAGCTTTATGCCGCAAAATTGCGACGAAGCTGCTCCTTCAATTCCATACGAAGCAGCAAACGAAACAAGAGCAAATCTCAATAACATCATACCAGAAAACGCTAATCAACCTTACGATATACGCGAAGTGATTGCAGAAGTAATTGATGCGGATTCTTTTTTAGAAGTACATAAAAATTACGCAGAAAATATTGTGGTTGGTTTTGGTCGCTTAGCCGGCAAAAGCATTGGTATTGTTGCCAATCAGCCTATGTTCTTAGCTGGCGTACTCGATAACAACGCTTCTATCAAAGCAGCAAGATTTGTGAGATTTTGCGATTGCTTTAATATTCCATTATTGGTATTTGAAGATGTACCCGGTTTTTTACCAGGCACCGATCAAGAATGGAACGCCATCATCACCAATGGCGCCAAACTATTATATGCATTTTGCGAAGCCACCGTTCCACGCATTACTGTTATTACTAGGAAAGCCTATGGTGGCGCTTACGACGTAATGAATTCGAAGCATATTGGAGCAGACATGAATTATGCTTGGCCAAGTGCAGAAATTGCAGTGATGGGCGCAAAAGGTGCCGCAGAAATTATTTTCAAAAAAGAAATTTCGGAAGCAAGCGATTCGCAAGCAAAATGGTTAGAGAAAGAAAAACAATATTCGGACCTCTTTGCAAACCCTTACAGAGCAGCAGAGAGAGGCTTTGTAGACGAAGTGATTGAACCTTCTGAAACTAGAAATAAATTAATTAAAGCATTTAAAATGCTAGAAAATAAAGCCGTTAAAAACCCAAGAAAAAAACATGGAAATATTCCATTGTAAAAAATAAATCCCTCATGGCAAAAAAAACTACCACCAAGCCTGCAGCCAAAGCTGCAAGCAAAACAAAAATAGTGACAACCGCTAAGTCGATTGCATTTTTCGAAAAATACATCAACAATGCCTCTCCTACTTCTTACGAAAAAAGCGGCCAGAAAATTTGGCTAGATTATATTCGCCCATTAGTAGACGAAACTTATGTAGATAACTATGGAACTGCCGTAGGAATCATTAATCCAAAGGCGCCTTATAAAGTGGTGATCGAAGCGCATGCCGACGAAATTTCTTGGTATGTTAATTATATTACTAGCGATGGATTAATTTATGTGATTCGCAATGGTGGTTCTGATCACCAGATTGCTCCTTCTATGCGCGTAAATATTCATACCGACAATGGCATTGTAAATGGCGTGTTCGGCTGGCCAGCCATTCATACCAGAAGCGGCGAAAAAGAAGAAGCTCCTTCTTTAAAAAATATTTTTATTGATTGCGGTTGCATTTCTAAAGAAGAAGTTGAGAAAAAAGGTATTCATGTTGGTTGCGTGGTAACTTTCGTAGACGAATTTATGACCTTGAACGATCGCTATTATGTGGGTAGGGCTTTAGATAATAGAGCAGGTGGATTTATGATTGCAGAAGTAGCTAGGTTATTAAAAGAAAACAAAAAGAAATTGCCATTCGGTTTATACATTGTGAATTCGGTTCAAGAAGAAATTGGATTGCGTGGCGCCGAAATGATTGCACATAAAATTAAACCGAATGTAGCTATCGTAACAGATGTAACACACGATACCAGCACGCCAATGATTAGTAAAATTACCCAAGGCGATTTGGCTTGTGGTAAAGGCCCTGTAGTGTCTTATGCGCCTGCAGTTCAATTAAATTTAAATAAATTAATTATTGAAACTGCCGAAAAAAATAACATTCCTTTTCAAAGACAAGCTTCTTCGAGATCTACCGGAACCGATACCGATGCCTTTGCTTATTCAAACGACGGTGTGGTATCTGCATTGATTTCATTGCCTTTAAGATACATGCATACTACGGTAGAAATGATTCATAAAGAAGACGTAGAAAACGTGATTCAATTAATTTACGAATCGTTATTGGTGATAAAAAATGGCCAAGACTTTAAATATTTAAAATAATCTTATGAAAAAAATAATATTCGCAGCAAGTGTTTTATTCATCAGTGCTTGTTCCCAAAAAACAATTGATAAAGCATCCGATCCAATTGTCAATCATATAGACAGTACCACAAGTGCTGGCGAAAACTTTTTTCTATATGCCAATAACAATTGGTTTAAAAATAATCCTATACCTAGTACAGAAAATAGCAATGGTATTTTTAGAACCATTCAAGATACCATTAACAGTACTGTTTTTGCTATCTGCCAAAAAGCAGCGGCAGCTAAAGACGCAGCCGAAGGTAGCAATGAACAAAAAATAGGCGACTTCTATTCAAGTGGTATGGATACCCTTACGATTGAAAAACTTGGCGTTCAACCATTACAAGAAGAATTAAATAAAATTGCAGCAATTAAAGACCTTAATGGCTTGATGCAAAATATTGCCAACCTAAATAAGATTGGTGTTTCTCCTTTGTTTAATTTATTTGTGGGCAGAGACGATAAAAAATCGAGTCAATATGCGGTGTCTTTATACCAAGGCGGAATAGGCCTTCCAGACCGCGATTATTATTTTAACAGCGATGCCAGAACGGTGAATATTCGCAACGAATACCAAAAGCATATTGCAAACATATTTGTATTGGCAGGCGAAACCCAAAACAATGCAAGCCAAAAAACGAATGCTGTTTTTCAAATAGAAACAGCCTTAGCTAAAGCGAGTAGAAAATTAGCAGACACCCGCGACCCATACAAAAACTACAATAAAATGTCGGTGGCGCAACTAAGCAAATTGAGCAAAAACATTTCTTTCGAAAATATTTTAAATATCTACGGTTTAAAAAATGTTGATAGTATTATTGTTGGGCAACCAGAATTTGTAAGCGCGCTTGGAGAAAGCTTAACTAAATTTACGATTGCAGATTGGCAAGCTTATTTAACTTGGAATCTCATCAATAATTATGCATCTTATTTAAACAAAGATTTCGAAACAGCTAATTTTAATTTTTATAGCACTACTATGTCTGGCACTAAAAGCCAAAAGCCTCGCTACAAAAGAATTGTAGAGCAAACCGATGGTGCATTGGGCGAATTAGTAGGGCAAATTTATGTAGCTAATTACTTACCAAAAGGTACCAAAGAGAAACTATTAGAAATTGGCGAAAACATCCGAACTGTTTATGCTAATCATATTAAAACGCTTAGCTGGATGTCGGCCGAAACCAAAACTAAGGCCTTGAGTAAATTAGCAAAAGTAAGTATGAAGGTTGGCTATCCAGATAAATGGAAAGATCTTTCGAGTGTGAAAATTACACGCGATGCTTATTTAACAAATATCAAAAACATTAACCAGTGGTCTTTCGAAAGAAGCATTCAAAAATATGGTAAGCCCGTAGATAAAACAGAATGGGAGATGACGCCACAAACTTACAATGCTTATTACAATCCAGTAGATAACGAAATTGTAGTACCTGCTTGTAATATTATTGTACCAGGATTTGAAGGACAAATGCCCGACGATGCTGTTTTGTATGGCATTATTGGAGGTTCTACTTTTGGACACGAAATTACGCATGGCTTTGATGACCAAGGCAGTCAGTATGACGAAGATGGAAACCTAAAAGATTGGTGGACCAAACAAGACCGCGAAAAATTTACTGAAAAAACAAAAGCTATTGTTGCGCAATACAGTGCCTATGTAGTATTAGATAGTATGCATGTAAATGGCGAAGCTACACAAGGCGAAAATATTGCCGATTTAGGTGGTGTGGTAATGGGATACGAAGCATTCAAAAAAACCAAACAAGGTAAAAATAATGAAATGATTAATGGCTTAACTGCCGATCAGCGCTACTTCTTAGCCTATGGTTATGCTTGGATGGTGAACAGACGTCCAGAAAATTTAGCAAAACAAATTATGAGCGATGTGCATTCACCTAGTGAATATAGAGTGAATGGACCAGTAGTGAATATCGATGAATTTTATAAAGCATTCAATATTCAAAAAGGAGATAAGATGTGGCGAGACGAAAGTCAACGCATTAAAATTTGGTAATAAAAAAAGCCTCCGAAAATTCGGAGGCTTTTTTTATACTATTGTTGATGCAAATTATTTTGCTTCGTCTTCTTTTACTT
>CAJBBN010000159.1 GCA_903951325.1 uncultured bacterium | reverse complement strand
TGCTTTGAGTATTTCTTCTGCAGAATCAAAGTGACCTAATAAATGTTGAATTGTTTTGGCACCAATTTGTGGAAGGGAACTCAAGGCAATTTCGTAGTAAAAATCGGGTTTCATATAGCCAAAGTGCCTATTTAAGCCATTGTAAACAACCATATAAAAGATGGATTATTAATGCAAAGAAATTTTTGAATTTAAATTGACATGCTCTATATTGTATTAAAATTTAGCATCATGAAAAAAAATCAAATCATCTTATTGACTTTATTATTCGCAAATAGTTTTTTATTTGCACAAGAAATTCCTGCACAATTAAACGAAGCCATTCGATTACAAGAACAGTATAAAGAAAGTATCGCACTTCAAAAATTTGATAACATTATTCGAAAAGATCCAGAGAATATGATTGCCTTACAACATGCATCTTATTTATATTCGATTGAAGGCGAAAGAAAAAAAACGGAAGCAGAAAAAAGAAGCTATTTCTCCATTGCTAAAAAATATGCAGAAAAAGCATTGTCTTTAGAAACAGAAAACGCGGAGAACCACTATAATCTAGCATTAGCACTTGGAAAAATAAGTTTACTTTCGGGTAGTGAAGAAAAATTAAGGTACGCAAAACAGATTAAATCTGAGGCCGAAATTGCTATTAAAATCAATCCAAAACATGCCCCTTCTTTTCATGTATTAGGCCGCTTAAACAGAGAGATCGCAAATATGTCGAGCATTAAAGTAATGGCTGCAAAAGCACTATTTGGTGGTGTTCCAGAGAATTGCACTTTTGAAAAAGCCGAAAATTATTTTATCAAAGCCATTGCCAATAGACCTAATTATATTCTGTATTATTATGATGCTGCTTTAAATGCAAGCTATATGAATAAGAATGCAGAAGCTAAAAAATATTTAGAGAAAGCACTTTCTTTACCTATGCTAACACCCGATGACCCATACAGGGTGCAAGATTGCAAGGCATTGTTAAAGAAGTTGAATTAAAAACGCGGTACAAAAACCAGGCCTTTACTTTCAAACCATTCTTCGCTATAGTACTCTTTTAAAGAAAATAATTGATATGGTTTTTTTAATTGATCGAACTCTTCCATGAGGTCTACCCCTTTTAGGTATAGAATTCCGTTGTCTAAATCGTTGAAAGATTTTTTATTAAATTTATTTTGGACCCAAGGATAAAACTCTGTCAATCGGGTTACTGCCCTAGAAACTACAAAATCGAATTGCCCCGAAACCTGCTCTGCACGGGCATGTTCGGCGCTTAAATTTGTTAATTCAAGCGCATTCGATACCTCTTGTACCACCTTTATTTTCTTGCCAATAGAATCTACTAAATGAAAAGAAACTTCTGGAAAAAGTATTGCCAAAGGCACGCCAGGAAAACCACCACCTGTACCTACATCTAATATTTGGGTATCGGGTTTAAATTGAATTACTTTTTCAATAGCTAAAGAATGTAATACATGACGCTCGTAAAAATGCTCCATGTCTTTTCTCGAAATTACATTTATTTTAGCATTCCAATCGGAGTATAATTCGCCCAAAGCCTTTAGCTGCTTATATTGTAAGTCGCTTAAGTTTGGAAAATAGCGTTGAATTAATTCCATCTTTTTTTCGAACTAAATAACACCAATAAACTCCAAAATGGAATAAATAAATAATATAGAAAATCTTGAATAATCCATGACCAATACAAATCTATTACCTGCAATCTTTTCATTGCTTTAAAATAAATAAAAGTTAAAGGCAATATTCTGAGGGCTGCTATTGCTGCAACATATATTGGCATAATATTCAAACAAGCCAAAGTAATGCCAACAATATAAAAGAGCATACCAGACAAAGATTGCATAGTAATCGCAATTCTATTTGATTTTTTATACTCCGAACCAACTCCATAATGTCTGAGTTTTTGAATGAAATAGCCCGACCATGTTTGCTTTGCGGGCGTATAAACAAAACTATCTGGATGTAAACAAACCGAAACATTGCTTTTGGTTGCTGCCTGATTAACAAATAAATCGTCGTCGCCAGATTGCAAATGCATGTGTGATGCAAATCCTTTATGCTTAAAAAACAAAGATTTTTCGTAGGCTAAATTTCTGCCTACTCCCATATAGGTATTGCCTTTTAATGCAAATGATAAATAATTTAATGCCGTTTGAAAGTTTTCAAAACGGGCTATTCTATTTAATAATCCTTTAGATTTTTCGAATGGAGAATAACCCAATACAATTTCTTTTCCTTCAAAAAAGGATTGCATATTTCTTAACCATTGGTTCGAAACCGGCATACAGTCGGCATCTGTGAATAATAAATGTTCGTGTTGTGCCGATTTTATACCTAGCGTTAAGGCAAATTTTTTGCCATGTTTGAATCGGTCGTCTTCTGCTAATTCTAATACTTTTAAATGCGCATATCTTTCTTTATACCCTTTTAATAAATCAGTCGAAAGATCGTAAGAACAATCGTTCACTACAATTACCTCGAAATTTGGATAATCTTGCTGTAAAATACTGTCTAAGTATTTTTGCAAATTTTCGGATTCGTTGCGGGCCGCTATTATAATAGAAACCGGCAATAAGCTTGCTTGATTTGCAATTGGTAAGGCTTTAATTGCCAATCTCCAATAATACTTTAATATGTAATAAAGTTGAATAAGGGTTACGAGACCAAAAAACGAGATAAATAGGATATAAACTAACACAAGCGATATTTTAAATGCTATGCGAAACTATCATTTAAAAGCTAAAAAACAAGCATCTTTTTTTGGATTCTACTTATAGAATTAAATTTATCTTTGCAAACAATGAAATTCAATTTAACACAAACCGATAGTCGATCTAAAGCAAGAGCAGGCGAACTGATTACCGATCATGGTACTATTCAAACGCCCATTTTTATGCCAGTTGGAACAGCTGGAACCGTTAAAGGTGTTCACCAACGAGAGCTTGCAGACGATATTAAGGCGGATATTTTATTAGGCAATACCTATCATTTATATTTAAGACCTGGCTTAGAAACCATACAACAAGCCGGTGGATTGCACAAATTTAATGGCTGGGAAAAGCCAATTCTAACAGATAGCGGCGGATACCAAGTATATTCTTTATCGGGTGTGCGTAAAATAAAAGAAGAAGGCGTTACTTTTAAATCACATATAGACGGGTCTAAACACTTGTTTACGCCCGAAAATGTCATGGATATTCAGCGCATTATTGGTGCAGATATCATTATGGCATTTGATGAATGTACGCCCTATCCTTGCGATTATCGCTATGCTAAAAAATCGATGGAAATGACCCATCGATGGTTAAAAAGATGTTGTCAACAGTTTGATCAAACCGAACCTATATATGGTTATCAACAATCTTTATTCCCTATAATTCAGGGTAGTACATATAAAGATTTAAGAAAACAATCGGCAGAAGTAATTGCTAGTTTTGAAAGAGAAGGCAATGCAATAGGTGGATTATCTGTAGGTGAACCCGCAGAAGATATGTACGAAATGACCGATATTGTGACCGAAATATTGCCCAAGGAT
>CAJBBN010000158.1 GCA_903951325.1 uncultured bacterium | reverse complement strand
GGTGCTTACCGTGGCACTAGACGTCTCCTTGACCCCTGAACTCGAAATGGAGGGGAATGCCAGGGAGCTGGTAAACAGGATTCAGAAGATACGAAAAGACCTAAACCTTGAACTGACAGACAGGATAATTGTTGAAATTCAGTCTGATTCGGAGCTAGACCCCGCTTTTACACAATTTAATCCATATATTTGCGCCGAAATTCTAGCAACCGAAATGTTATTTGTTGCAGGAGATTTATTAAACAAAGAAAGAGTAGAAATAAATGAAAAAGAAGTCTACATCAGCATCGAAAAAGATAGCTAAACCGGCAGCAAAAGCTAAACCGGCAGCGAAAAAAGCAGCGGCAAAAGCTCCTGCAAAGAAAACTGTAGCAAAAAAGGTAGTGGCGAAAGCAGCTGCCAAAAAAGCAACAAAAGCACCTGCTAAAAAAGTAGTAGCTAAAAAAGTGGCTCCAAAAGTAGCTGCGAAGAAAAAAGTAGCGAAAAAGGTAGTGGCAAAAAAGGTAGTTGCGAAAGCATCTGCGAAGAAAGTTGCTAAAGCACCTGCAAAAAAAGTAGTAGCTAAAAAAGTAATTGCTAAAAAAGCGCCCGCTAAAAAAGTGGTGGCTAAAGTAGTTGCGAAAAAAGTTGCCCCTAAAGCACCTGCTAAAAAAGTAGTAGCGAAAGTAATTGCTAAAAAAGTAGCTCCTAAAGCACCCGCTAAAAAAGTGGTGGCGAAAGTTGTTGCGAAAAAAGTAGTAGCGAAAGCGCCTGCGAAAAAAGTAGTGGCTAAAGTAGCTGCAAAGAAAGTAATTGCGAAAGTTGTTGCGAAAAAAGTAGTAGCGAAAAAAGTAGTAGCGAAAGTTGTTGCAAAAGTAGCGGCGAAAAAAGTAATTGGAAAACCTGCTGTTAAAAAAGTAGTGGCACCTGTAGTGGTAGCAAAACCAGTAGTTGTAAAGCCAATTGCAAAAAAACCAGTAGAAATTAAAAAACCTGAACCGGTTAATATTGTGATTCCTCGTATACAAGATCCAAACGAAAAAAGTCGTTATTCGGATTCTGAACTCATCGAATTCAAAGAAATTATTACTAAAAAATTAACTTCGGCAAGAGAAGAATTACAATTGCTTACCGAAACTTTGAGTAATCCAAATAACAACGGAACAGACGACACTGCTGGTACTTTTAAAGTATTAGAAGATGGTTCTGCAACTTTAGAAAAAGAACACGTAAATCAATTGGCGGTTCGTCAAAGAAAATTTATCGATCAATTAGAAGCAGCTTTAATCCGTATTAAAAATAAGACTTACGGTATTTGTAGAGAAACAGGCAAAATTATTCCAAAAGAAAGATTAAGAGCCGTTCCACATACTACTTTAAGTATGGAAGCAAAGTTGAAGCAAAATTAATTCACCACGATACCTTATTAATTCAATGCCTGTCTGTCTCAGACAGGCATTTTTTAAATCAAAAAAATGAAACTGACCCATTACCATAAAGCCATCCTGATTATTTTTTCAGTTTTAATGATCGACCAATTAATTAAATATTGGGTGAAAACCACTTTGTTTATTGGAGAAGAAATTCCTGTTTTTGGCAATTGGTTTATCATTCATTTCACCGAAAACAACGGCATGGCCTTCGGCGTAGAATTAGGCGGTAGCTATGGAAAATTAGCGCTCAGTTTATTTAGGGTAATCGCTGTTTTTGGTATTGCGTATATCTTACACCAAATTATTAAAAGAAAATATCACTTTGGATTGATTACCTGTGTATGCCTTGTATTTGCAGGTGCGCTAGGCAATATTATCGATTCTGTTTTTTACGGAAAAATATATGGCTACGAAAACTGGTTACACGGAAGAGTAGTGGACATGTTTTATTTCCCTATACTCCGCGGCCATTACCCAAATTGGTTTCCATTATTTGCAAACGAAGAATTTATTTTCTTCAGACCTGTATTTAACTTTGCCGATGCAGCTATAAGCGTAGGAGTTGTTTGCATTTTAATTTTCCAAACTACCTTTTTGAAAGAAGATGATTTCTTTCGAAAAGACGCTTAATTAATTTAAATTTTATCGAAACCTAAATAAGGAATTAATGCTTTTGGCATTTTAATGCCGTCTGGTGTTTGGTTGTTTTCTAATAAGGTGGCTACAATTCTAGGCAATGCCAATGCGCTACCATTTAAGGTATGCACTAATTGATTTTTCCCATCTTTCCCTTTAAATCTACATTTCAATCGGTTTGATTGAAAGGTCTCAAAGTTAGAGGTAGAGCTCACTTCAAGCCATCTGCCTTGCGCAGTAGAATAAGTTTCGAAATCATATGTTAAAGCTGAAGCGAAACTCATATCGCCGCCACATAATCTCAAAATTCGATAAGGCAATTCTAATTTTTCTAAAATACCTTGTACATGTTTTACCATCTCTTCTAAAATCTGGTAAGAATTTGCAGGATTGGCAATTTGTACAATTTCGATTTTATCAAATTGATGTAAACGATTTAAGCCACGCACATGCGCACCATACGATCCTGCTTCTCTTCTGAAACACGGTGTGTATGCGGTATTCATGACAGGCAATTCTTCTTCTTTTAAAATTACATCACGGTATAAATTTGTCAAAGGTACTTCGGCTGTAGGAATTAAATACAAATCGTCTATGCCCACATAATACATCTGCCCTTCTTTATCTGGCAATTGTCCTGTTGCAAAACCAGACGCCGCATTGACTACAATTGGTGGTTGCATTTCTTTGTAACCAGCTGCTGCTGCTTCATCTAAAAAGAAATTGATGAGTGCTCTTTGTAATCTAGCGCCTTTTCCTTTGTATACTGGAAATCCAGCTCCCGTTATTTTTACGCCTAATTCAAAATCGATGATATCGTAATCGGCTGCTAATTCCCAATGTGGTTTTGCATTTTCGGGTAACACTGGAATATCGCCCCAGGTATAAACCACTTCGTTTTCTTCGGGTGTAATACCTGCAGGAACAGAAGCATGTGGTAAATTTGGTAATTGCACCAAAGCATCATATAAACTAGTTTCTATGCTGGCAAGTGTTTCTAATTGCGATTTGCTTTGGTCTTTAATTGCTACAGAACGTTGTTTCAAGTCTTCCGCTGCCTCTTTCTGCCCTGATTTCATCAATTCTCCGATTTGTTTGGCAATGGTATTGGCTTCTGCAGCTAGCGTATCCGAACTTACTTGCAAAGCTCTTCTTTGTTCATCAAACTGAATAATTTGATCAATTAAGGCTAACTGCTTGAAATTTTTCTTCGTTAAACCTGCAATTACTTCTTCCCTATTTTCGCGGATATAATTAACTTGCAACATATTATTTATCTTTTATACAAAGATAGAAATATTGAAACAAGCAACAAGCATGGAAGGAAAGTTAACCTTAGTGCCAACACCCATTGGCAACTTAGAAGATATTACATTAAGAGCCATTCGCGTATTGAGCGAATCGGACTATATTTTAGCCGAAGACACCCGTACTGCAGGCCAATTATTGAGGCATTTAAATATTGATAAAAAATTATTTGCCCACCATCAGCATAATGAACACCATGCATTGGCAGAAATTATCAAATTTTTAAAAGAAGGCAAGCAAATTGCATTGGTGAGTGATGCAGGCACACCAGCCATTTCTGATCCTGGATTTTTATTGGTGCGCGAATGCATTAAAGAAAATTTGAAAGTAGAAACATTGCCCGGCGCAACTGCTTTTGTGCCTGCCTTAGTAAACTCT
>CAJBBN010000157.1 GCA_903951325.1 uncultured bacterium | reverse complement strand
TGCTGGCTTGCGTTTCGGCGTCGAGCATGCGCCAAGTAGTTCCTTTTTTATTTACCAATGCTTCCCAACCAACCAACTCAATCCATTTTTTTAATTGCGCGGCGGTTACGCCTAGTTTTTTAAAATCATGAAATTCAATTTCAAATTTATGTTGCTTTAACCAGTCGAGTGATTTTTTAACCGTATTGCAATTTGGGATGCCGTATACTTTCATATAATTCAAATTAAACTTAAAATTACAAAAGGATTTTCAATTATTTCTTAAAAACCTTATCCTCCACACCCTTGTTAATTTGAATATTACTTAAACGGATGTCAATGCTGCCGGTTTTGGATTGGTTTGCGGGAAGGGTGCTGGCACTTTTGGTTTTATTTACATCTGCGGCTAAGGCTTTTGGAATCTTAAACTTCTTTACATCTACCGTAAACAATAAGTGATTGGGTAAGCCATAAGCCCTACCTGCGGCATCGTATTGGTAATTAATAAGCAAATTTCCATTGCTCTTGGTGGTTAATTGCGATTTTAACACAATGGCATTTTTAGTATCCACCCAAAATTTTCCAATAATTAAATCGTTGTTATCGTTGTTTGGTATAAGGTGAATAATTTGTGTAGCTGTTTGATCGATGGTTTCGTTGCCGGCTAAAACAGCTAAATAACTATTGCTGTCTTTTAAAATCAAAGCTAAATCTGAAAAACCTTGTTTGGGTAAAATGGCAATTCCTTTTGCCATTATTTTAAATTGATTGGGCTGTTTGAAATATATTTTTGCTTTGACTGGTAAAATTTTTATTAATGGAATATTCGATTGAATGTTTACTTCTGCTGAATAATCTTTGAGCTTCATTAATTTTTCGTAAACCTTTTGTAAGCTTTTATTTGCAGTAGGTGTAGCCTTTGCAAAGTTTAAAAAAGCAGCTAAAAACAAAAATAATAATATATATTTTTTAAAATTTAAACTCATGATAAAATATCTTTTTTATTAAAATGATAAATGGCGATACTTAGAAAAATACCGATGTGTGCAAATAAAATAATAACCGATTCTTTGATGGCTTGAATAGGTAAGGGGTTGTCAAAAAAACTACGCCATGCAGCCATGTGTGTGGTAAATAAAAATGGCCTAATATTATCGAATACCGGAACATCGAGTGTGCCAATAATCGTAAATAAAATAATTACAGACATGGTACTTACAATTGGCCCAATAGAATTATCAGAAAAACAAGACAGCATAATAGACAGTGTGGCAACGGTAGCGAGTGCTAAAAATGCAATCATAAAGCCACCAATAAATCGCCATGCAATATCATTAGCCGGAATAATTACCAGGCCATCGCTATTCAAAACCATTAAGTCGCCATCGCCAAATAACCACCTGCCAACTATTACAGCCATAAAGCCCATCCACAATAAAATAAAAAAAGTATAGAGTAAACCTGCTGTATATTTTGATAACAATACTTTGGTTCTTGAAATGGGTTTGCTGAGTAACATTCTAATGGTTCCCATAGCGGCTTCGCCCGAAATTAAATCGCCAGTTACTAAAGCCACTAACAATGGAATTTGTACAATCAGCATTTGTAAAATAATGAAGGCCATTAAATTTCCATTCATAATTTTTCCTTCAAAATTGAGGGTTTGTTCGAAAGAAGCAGTGATGAAAGAAATATAAGCAGGGCCATCTATTTTCATGGCAAATAATATAATGCCCACTAAAACCGTAATAGCTGCAATGCTAATATAACTGCGGGGTTTAGCTGCAATCTTGATAAATTCGTTATAGGTATTTTTCAGAAACATTAGGCCTTGGTTAGTTTTAAAAAATAGTCTTCTAATTTTCTTTTTGTTTCCACACCGTAAACCAGTATGCCAGCTTGTTGAAGCTTAGCAATACATTCAGGAATTTCATTTTTACTAATGGTAATTTCGAAATGATGTGGATCTATTATTTGTATATTTTTATAAGCAGATAAACTATTTACAGCGGCTTTACTGTCTGTTACTTCAAACAAAACGAGTAACTCTTCTTGGTTCAGAAGTGCTTGCACACTGCCTTCTACAACAGTTATGCCTTTATTAATAATCACCATTCTATTGGCAATTAATTCAATTTCTGAAAGTATGTGCGAAGACAAAACAATGGTTTTTTGAAATTCATTTTTAAGGTTTAAAATTAAATTTCGAATGTCGATGATGCCTTGAGGATCAAGACCTGTAGTGGGTTCGTCTAAAATAATTAAATCGGGGTTGTGCAATAAAGTTTGTGCAATGCCCAATCTTTGTTTCATGCCGTGCGAAAAGCCGCTTACCTTATCTTTTTCTCTGCCTTGTAAGCCTACAAAAGAAAGCATTTTATGCAGATTTTTTTTGCTGACATCTGCTCCAGCCATTCTTCCAAAAATTGCTAAATTGGTTTCGGCCGATAAGTATTTATAAAAGTCGGGCTTTTCTACAATGCAACCAATTTTACTGAGCGCTTCTTTGCGATGGGTTTTAATATCGTGACCAAATAAACTGATGCTGCCTGCCGAAGCATTGATGAGCGATAGCATACAGCGAATGGTAGTACTTTTACCCGCGCCATTAGGCCCTAGAATGCCGTACACATCGCCTTTGTTTACGGTAATGTTCACATCTTTTACCGCTTGAAAACTGCCATAGTTTTTGGCTAAATGCGAAATGCTGATAATTGATGATTCCATTTGATTTATTCCTTTTAAAGGAACAACAAATGTAGGGAATAGTTTTTTAGCTTTTTGGGGTTTTAGCTTCCATTTCTATTTTTAACAATGATTATCGTTTTTAAAATTTATTTATTTTGAAATTTTATATTCCGATTTAACAATTAATACAACCACTCGTTGCAAAAAGGCGACAATAATGTTTAATACGCCTCAAACACCACTGCTACACTCCATAAAAGCATAAAAAAAGTAATTGGAACCAAAGACACCCCTAAAATATTTATAGTCTTTTTGATTTGATATTCAGAGGTTGTGGAGTTAATAATCTCTTCTTTAGTTTTGCAAGGAGCAGTAACATTTTTATATTTTTGATTGTAGCTGTCATATACTTCTTTTTTTTCTTTATTTTGAGCTAACACTTTTGCTAAACCTGTTGTGGTATGCTCCACTACATTAATTGGATAACTTTTTAAGGCTGCTACACCGCCCATACCTTCCCAAACAACTTGCCCAGTTTTTGTATCCCAAACTTGTGATTGTAAAAACATTTCATCAATTGCCGAATTGCCCTTATTCTGATTATTTATATCTAAATAATTATACTGTTGATCATTCCCCAATCTAGAAGTCATTATATAATTTACAGAAAGCGTTTGCCCTAATTGTTCGAGCATATTTTTAGAAAGGCTATCAGTCGTTGCATACTTTATTAAGGCAGCATTATATTCCTGGCTTAAATTATTTTCATACATTTTAGATAGCACTTCGGTAGTGGCTTTAACGGGGGTATTTCCATAAGCTAATTTCATATTTCGGTTCAAGGCTTCAGTTGTAATTCGGGTAAGACCTGGCCTGTCATCTGCTCCAAGCACAGGTAGAATGCCTATGCCTTTTTGGGTTATCATCGCTTTGCTAAAGCTATCCGATTTATATTTTTGGCAACTTGTATCAACAATAGATGTGGTAACACCACAACTCGATAAAATGAAAGCAATGAGTAACAATAGATTATTGTAATTTTTCATGATGCTTGCTTTAGGTAAGGTTATTTAAACCTACACTTAATAAACAAGTAATTGTCCTTTATTTAAAAAGCTTTGCCGCAGCAGAATTAAAACTTTTCAATAGCGCCCAAGCCAAACAGTGCAAAATCATACTTTATAGGGTCGATAGGGTCGAAGCTGCGTAAAATTAGATCAATCTCTTGCACCGCTTTTGCATCATTCTGTGTTCTGTGTAATAAACCTAATTTTCTGGCAATATTTCCAGTGTGCACATCTAATGGTAAACTCAATTGAGCTGGTTTAATGGAGTTGTTCCAAATGCCGAAATCTACGCCTCTGTTGTCTTTTCTAACAAACCACCTCAGCATCATGTTTATTCGTTTTGCCGAACTTCCTTTTGCTGGATCGCTCACATGTTTTTCGGTTCTTGCTAAATGTTCGATACTAAAAAACAAACGCTTAAACTCTGCGATAGCAGGCTGCATAGAATCATTGGTAGCCGCGCTTGCAAATATTTTTTCCATGCCGCCCAAGTTTTTATATATGTTTCTAATACAATTAATAAAAACCCGAAGGTCATCACTATTAAAAGTACGATGCACAAATTGTAATTTATTTAATTCCTTATTAGTAGCATTCATCACATAATCGAATGGACTTTCGCCCATATTATCCATTAATTTATTGGCGTTTTGAATAATGCTTTTTCGATTGCCCCAAGCAATGGTTGCC
The DNA here is from genome assembly GCA_903951325.1 of uncultured bacterium. Classification (GTDB taxonomy): domain Bacteria; phylum Bacteroidota; class Bacteroidia; order Sphingobacteriales; family Sphingobacteriaceae; genus CAIKLP01. The sequence goes on along the minus strand of CAJBBN010000157.1, from coordinate 1,127 downwards.
GCTAAGAAGCCCGCAATCTCTATGTCTTGTTTTAAACTGAATCGGTGTGGAATGGAAATAGGGTCGAGTTCAATAAAATTAATCCTATTGAATTCATCGACCTTTTCGTCTAAAAAAAATTTTATGTTATTTATATCAGCAGCATCAAGCATGGTATTCAAAGGTAAAAGAATTAGTATGATACTATTGCCATTAAAATAAGACCTAGACCTACATATGCACAAATAAATGCTACTTTAGCTGAAGTGTATATTTTATCTTTGCTTTCGCAAGGACCATCATATTTATCTTTACCTATAACCCTTATTAACCCTTCGGCTGTTTTTTCAACTAAATTACCTTTATAGGTTGCTAATTTTGCAACTCCACCTTTTCCTTCCCATACTACATCCCCAATTTTAGTATCCCATATTTGAGATTGAATATAAATTTCATCAACTTCTATCTTTACACTATTATTACCAGTATTGAAATATCTATATTCACCATCATTAATTAATCTGGAGTATAATAAATAATCTACTGAAAGTGATTTTCCTAAATTTTGAACCATTTTCTTTGGGATAATACCAGTTGCACTATAGTTTTTTAGTGCAGAGGTGTACTCATCAGTTAAACTATCCTCGTTTAGCTTATTGACTACTTCTAAAGTTGATTTTACGTTAGTACTACCAAATTCTAATTTCATATTACGATTTAATGATTCACCCATAGGACGTCTAAACTCTTCTTTGTCATCACCACCTAAAACTGGCATAATTCCAATTCCTTTTTCTGTAATCATAGCTCTAGAAAAGCTTTCACTTTTGAATTTTGGACAACTTGTATCGACAATATATGTTTGAACTCCACAACTCGTTAAAAAAAGTAAAGTTCCAGCTAATAAAAGGTTGAGTCTTCTCATAATAGTGTTTATATTAAACTATATAAACCTAATAAAATTAAACAATCAAAGCTATTTCGTATCTGCTATAGTCTAATATTTGAAGCAATTGAGCTAAGTGATATAAAACATATTAAGGCAAAGAAATCAGCACCCAGATTAAGTAAAACTAAGGGTACTATTGACAACCCTATCGAGATTGTAATGGATAGATTCGAAGCTCATCAAGAAAGTGAAGAGGAGA
>CAJBBN010000156.1 GCA_903951325.1 uncultured bacterium | reverse complement strand
TGTTACTTGTTTGCATAATTGATGCTAAAGCGCAAAGCCCTGTAGCCGATAAACCAAAAGAAAAAAAAGTATTCGAAGATTATTACATTGGCGATTACCGTTTTAAAAGCAGAAATAATTGGGTCCTTTTTGGATTCGGCCCAAACTTTAAACCAAGCTTACCAAATTTTACCAATGCAAACATGGAATTAAGTTTTAATTACTATGATCGCTTGGATAGATTGTGGCAGTTGAGTTACCAAGCTAGCACGCTTAATTATTTAGCATTTGGTGGTGCCACTGTTTACCTTAACGCATTTAATGTAGGTAGGGGTAAAGTGATCGAAAAGCAATATTATAAAATTGCTGCATTTGCTGGTCCTAGTTTGGTCTATACCAATTATTATCCTTATGACTCTACGAAAACAATTAATCAAGACAAAACATTAGGTATCGGCTTGCAAGCACAATTGCAATTTATTGTTAAGCCAGTATATGATTTTGGTTTTAGTATTAGCCCTTTTGTGAATGTGAATACGGTGCAAACAGTTGCTGGTATTACGTTGGCTATTTATGGATCTAATGCAATGGAGCGAAAAATTAAATATTAATCATATTTAAAATTTCCTCTAAATATTTTCTGTTATTCGCTAATCGAGGCACTTTATGTTGCCCACCAAGCTTGCCTCTGTTTTTCATCCACTTATAAAAAGTATCTGTAGGTGCAAGGTGTATAATCGGTTTTAATAATGCGATATTTCCTTTTCGTTTTGCTTCGTAATCGGAGTTAATTTCTTTGAGGGCTGCATCTAAACAATCTGTAAAAGCATCGAGATCTAGCGGTGCTTTTTCAAATTCAATAATCCATTCGTGACCGCCAGATTTTTTGTCGCTAAAATAAATTGGCCCAGCGGTATAATCTTTGATAGCAGCATTACAAATACTACAAGCTTTAACTAAGGCTTTTTCTGCATTGTCTATAATGAGTTCTTCTCCAAATGCATTGATAAAATGTTTGGTTCGGCCGGTAATTAAAATACGATAAGGGTTAAGGCTAGTAAATTGAATGGTATCGCCCACTACATAGCGCCACAAACCTCCATTAGTAGAAATAACAATCGCATAGTTTTTAAATAAACTGACTTCGGCTAATGATAAAGTTTTTGGATTTTCATCGTCGATGTTTTCTACTGGAATAAATTCATAATAGATACCATAGTCGAGCATCAATAACATTTCGCTATTTTCTTTTTGATCTTGAATACCAAAAAAACCTTCCGATGCATTATAGGTTTCTAGGTAATACATTTCTGAAGAAGGAATTAATTTTTGAAATTGTTCGCGGTAAGGCGCAAAATTAACGGCACCATGAAAATACAATTCTAAATTTGGCCACACTTCTAGCAAATTATTTTTGCCTGTAATTTCTAAAATTCTTTTGGCTAATAAAACCGTCCAAGTAGGAACCCCCGAGATATTGGTTACATTGACATTGATGGTGGCATTGGCAATAGTTTCTAATTTTTCTTCCCAGTGTTCCATAAGTGCGATTGCACTATTTGGAGTGGTGTGAAATTCGGCCCACATGGGCAAATTTTTAATTAATACAGCAGAAAGATCGCCGTAAGAAATAGCTTCGTTTACGGGGCTTATTTGATTGCTTCCGCCCACTATTAAACATTTACCAGTGAATATTTTTGATTCGGGTTGATTATTACAATAAATACTTAATAAATCTTTGCCTCCTTTATAATGACATTCCTCTAAAGATTCGTTGCTGACTGGTATGAATTTACTTTTGTCGCTGGTGGTACCAGAAGATTTTGCAAACCATTTTATTTCCGAAAACCATAAAACATTTTCTTCCCCTTGCATCATGCGCTCAATATAGGGTTTGAGTGTATCGTAGTTTTGCAGTGGAACTCTATTCACAAACTCTTCTCTGGTTTCAATACTTTTGTAATCGTATTTTCTACCCCATTCGGTATTTCTAGCACCGTTAATCAAATTAAATAGCCATTCCTCTTGCACTTCGTTTGGATATTTCATAAAGAATTCAATTTGATGAATTCTTTTTTTCATAATCCAAGAAAGGATGGAGTTTACAATCATTTGATTAGATGGCTTTGGGTCTTAGTACAAAATTCTTACCTAAATACACGCGGCGAACTTGTTCGTCTGCGGCTAGCTCTTCTGCAGTTCCAGATTTTAAGATAGATCCTTCAAATAATAAATATGCACGATCGGTAATCGAAAGTGTTTCTTGCACATTATGATCGGTAATTAAAATGCCAATATTTTTCTTTTTTAATTTTGAAACAATTATTTGAATCTCTTCAACGGCAATAGGATCAACACCTGCAAAAGGTTCGTCTAGTAATATGAAATTTGGATTTGCAGCTAATGCCCTTGCAATTTCGGTTCTTCTTCTTTCTCCTCCAGACAATAAGTCGCCTTGATTTTTTCTAACTTTAGTTAAACTGAATTCTTCGATGAGTTCTTCTAACTTATCTTTTTGTTCCGATTTAGAAAGTGCGGTCATTTCTAAAATGGCTAAAATATTTTCTTCTACGGTTAGTTTCCTAAATACCGAGGCTTCTTGTGCTAAATAACCAATACCTTTTTGGGCCCTTTTATACATTGGCTCTTGGGTAATGTCTTCGTCTTGAAGAAATATTTTTCCTGAATTTGGTTTAATTAATCCTACGATCATATAAAAAGAAGTTGTTTTGCCTGCGCCATTTGGCCCAAGTAGTCCAACAATTTCTCCTTGTTTTACATTAAAAGACACGTCGTTTACCACGGTTCTTTTTTTGTAGGTTTTAATAAGGTGTTCAGCTCTTAATTCTAACATATATTACGATTGAATTCGGATGTCTTTAATATTTAATTGAATGCTTGTTTTTTCTCGCCAAGTATTTTCTTCTATGGTATAACAAATATCAAATGGAATACCCGGCACTAATTTATCTTTTAAATTTCCTAAACCAAAGGCAATACAATCAAATGCATAACTTCCTTGTTGTACAACGGAAAATTTAAGGTGATTGTTATTTTGTTTGCCAACTAATTGTGCAGGACTAGCCAATTGAACCTGAGATGAAATAAATACGGGTTTCATATTACCTGGCCCAAATGGCGCAAACTGTTTTAATATGGCATTTGTTTTGGTCGAAAATTCTGCCAAATTCATTTCGCATTCTATGGCAATTTCTGCTTGTAAAGAATCATCATGAATAGATGCAGCTACAATTTCTTCGAATTTTTCTTGAAAGGCAGGAATTTGATCGATCTGCATGGTTAAACCTGCAGCATATTTATGCCCTCCATATTGAATGAGTAAATCGCTACATGCGCTAATGGCTTCGTATATATCAAATCCGTTTACCGAACGTGCAGAGCCCGCGGCTAAGCCATTAGATTCGGTTAATATAATGGTGGGTTTATAATGCTTTTCTATTAATCTGGAGGCTACAATTCCTATCACACCTTTATGCCAAGATGCATCGTATAAAACAGTTGATTTTTTTTGATGTAAGTCGAAGTTTTCTTCGATGAGTTGTAAAGCCGATAGCGTTATGGATTGATCAAATTCTCTTCTTTCGGTATTTTTTGAATCCACAATTTCGCAAAAGTCAAATGCAGATTGTTCATCTTCGGAAATTAATAAATTGACAGCATGTTTTGCATCATCAATTCTGCCGGCTGCATTGATTCTTGGGCCAATAGCAAAAACAATTTCATTGATTGATAAATCTGTTTTGGTTGCGGCAATATTCATGAGTGCTTTAAAACCTGGGCGTGGATTGCTGTTTAATTGTAGCAGACCAAAATAAGCCAGTGTTCTGTTTTCTCCTGTTAAGGGAACAATATCGGATGCAATGCTTACGGCTACTAAATCTAATAATGGTAAAATAGTATCCATATCAATTTGATGAAATTGACAATAAGCCTGCACTAATTTAAAGCCAATACCGCAACCCGAAAGTTCATCGTAAGGGTAATCGCAATCTTTTTGTTTAGGATCTAATACTGCAATCGCATCAGGAACCGTATCGCCCGGTAAATGGTGATCACAAATAATAAAATCGATTCCTAAAGAATTTGCGTAGTCTACTTTATCGTTTGCTTTGATGCCACAATCTAATGCAATGATTAAACTAAAACCATGTTCTTTAGCAAAATCAATACCTGCAGTAGAAATACCATAACCTTCTTTGTATCGATCGGGAATATAAAAATCTAAATGGTTGTATTGTGTTTTGAAAAAAGTATAGGTTAAAGCTACAGAAGTGGTACCATCTACATCGTAATCGCCGTAAATTAAAATGCGTTCTTTATGCGTAATGGCTTTGTTAATTCTGTTTATGGCCAGCTCCATGTCTTTCATCAAGAATGGATCGTGCAAGTGTAAAATAGAGGGTCTAAAAAAATCTTTGGCTTGATCAAAAGTATAGATACCTCTTTTAGTTAAAAGGGAGGCAACCACAGCGTTTACATTCAGCTCGCCAGCGAGCCGATCGATAGCGGTTTTGTCTGTATGGTTATTTTCTACCCACCTTTTTTCCATATCTTTGTAAACGGTTTTTGTAAAAATACATTTTTCAATCCAAAAATTGAGACAAAATACAAAGGCTTGACGGTTTTTTAAACCGTATAAATGCAAATAATAAGATGACAAAGCTTGTAGTACTTACCGAGGGGCAATATTCTGTAGACCAATCCAAAAAGTTTATTCCTTTTGATCCAATTTTACATGATCCAAAAGACAGACCTGCTTCCATATTTGTTCACGTGCAACCCTTTTTATTACAAACCGAACACGATTTACTTTTATTTGATACGGGCTTAGGCTATGCCAATGCAGCGGGCGAATTAGTAATACATGAAGCAATAAAAAATGCTGGTTTTGATCCATCGGATGTTACTAAAGTTTTAATGAGTCATTTACATTTTGACCACGCAGGTGGAATGGTTTACGAAAAACAGGGCAGCACCTATTTGAGTTTTCCAAATGCAACTTATTATATTCAACAAGAGGAATTAAATTTCGCCTTAACACATACCACGCAATCTTATCGTTTAGCGCCTTTAGAATTTTTAAGAAGATCAGACGCCTTAGTTTTATTAGATGGAAATGGAACAATAGATGGCTACATAGATTACGAAATAACCGGAGGACATTGTCCTTTTCATCAAGTGTTTAAAGTGCATACAGAAAAGGAGATTTATTTTTTTGGAGGAGATGTTTTGCCAGAAGCTATGCAAGTGGTACGTAGGCTAATTGCAAAATATGATTTTGATGGGAGAAAAGCGATGGAGTTAAGAAATCAATTTGCAGCACAAGCAGTACAAGAAAATTGGAGTTGTTTAATGTATCACGACCGACAACATGCGGTTACTAAATTTGAAATAATTGCAGATGCCATAACCATAAAAAAGCCTTTCTAAAAAAATTAGAAAGGCTTTTTTTAATGAATTATTTTATTGCTTATTTTTTTGCAACTAAATTTACCGTGATTTCGAATTCGTCTTCAATTGCTTTGTCACCAATGCTTTCGAAGAAAGATTTAGAACCATATTTGATATCAAATTTAGTTCTGTCAATACGAATGGTAGATACCGCAACTATGATATCGCCTTTTTTGCTAATTGCAGCAGGAAAAGTAATCGCATTAGTAATTCCTTTAATCGTTAAGTTAGCTTCGATGTTTGCTTTGTTAGCAGACTCATAAGTAACTTTATTAATGTTTAATTGTGCTGTTGGATTTTTATCGATACTGAAAAAATCATCAGATCTTAAATGACCAATTAATTTATCAGCCCATTCGCCTGTTAAATCTGTGCATTTGATACTGTTCATATCAATCACAAACGATCCGCCAGTAATGTTGTCATTTGCAATCGTTAATCCACCAGAGGTTAATGCAATTGTTCCACCATGTTGACCCGTTACTTTTTTAGCTAACCAGTTAATAGAACTTGCAGTACCGTCTACTTTGTAGTTTGCCGATTTTGCTTTTGGTGCAGCTGTTGCTACAAATCCTGCTACAATAATAGCAAGCGTTAAAATGTGTTTTTTCATAATTTTTTTAATTTGTTCAAATATAGTACAATAAATGTTATAACATCTAATACTTAATAATTAATTAATCTGCTTATTCTGCATAGCTCTCAATAGGAGGGCAAGCGCAAATAAGCGTTCTGTCGCCATGGGTATCGTTTACTCTACCCACAGATGGCCAAAACTTGTTGTTTTTAACCCATGATAATGGATAGGCTGCTTTTTGTCGAGTATAACTATGATTCCATTCGTTACCTGTAATGATTGCCGCAGTATGTGGCGCATTTTTCAATACATTGTCTAATTTGTCAACATTGCCTTGCTCCACTTCTTGAATTTCATGATAAATGGAAATCAACGCATCGCAGAATCTATCTAGTTCTGATTTAGGTTCGCTCTCGGTTGGTTCGATCATAATAGTGCCTGCAACAGGAAACGAAACAGTTGGTGCATGGAATCCATAATCCATTAATCTTTTCGCAATGTCGGTTACTTCGATGCCAAAGTTTTTAAACATTCTGCAATCAACAATCATTTCGTGCGCACAACGTCCATTACTTCCTGCATATAAAATTTGATAATGTTTTTCTAAACGGCTCTTGATATAGTTTGCATTTAAGATGGCAATTTTTGTGGCATTGGTTAAACCCTCTCCACCCATCATAGCAATGTATGCATGAGAAATTAATAAAATACTTGCGCTACCATAAGGGGCTGCAGATACTGCAGGTATTGCCTTTGCGCCACCTATTTTTACCATACTATGTCCTGGTAAAAATGGTGTTAAGTGTTTTGCCACACCAATGGGTCCCATACCTGGGCCACCACCACCATGCGGAATACAAAATGTTTTATGCAAGTTTAAGTGACAAACATCTGCGCCAATTGCTGCAGGACTTGTCAATCCAACTTGTGCATTCATGTTCGCACCATCCATGTAAACTTGCCCGCCATGTTCATGAATCAATGCACAAATTTCTTGTATTGATTCTTCGAACACACCATGAGTAGATGGATAAGTAACCATTAATGCCGCTAAATTTTCTTTGTTTGCTATTGCATGGTGACGTAAATCTGCTATGTCAATATTTCCTTTTTCATCACATTTAGTAACAATGATTTTAAAGCCAGCCATAGATGCACTCGCAGGATTGGTACCATGTGCAGACGAAGGAATTAACACAATATTACGATGTCCTTCTCCTTTGTCTTTTAAATATTCACGAATAACCATTAAGCCAGTATATTCACCTTGTGCACCTGCGTTGGGTTGTAAGCTCATGGCATCAAAGCCAGTAATTTCGCATAATGCTTTTTCTAGTTCAGAAAAAATTTGCATGTACCCGCCTACTTGATTGCTAGGAGCAAATGGATGTAGTTTTCCAAATTCTGCCCAGGTTACCGGAATCATTTCGGTTGTTGCATTTAATTTCATAGTACATGAACCTAAAGCAATCATCGAATGACATAAAGAAAGATCTTTTGCTTCTAATGATTTAATATAACGCAACATCTCATGTTCCGAATGGTAAGAGTTGAAAATAGGATGTGATAAAATAGCTGATTGACGTTCGTTTGCTGCTCCTAATGTTGCACTTACTTTAATATTTAATTGAAAATCTGCCGCAGATTTACCAATCATTTTTGCAAATATTTCTGCAATTTTTTGAATGTCTGCAACTTGCGTAGTTTCGTCAATGGCAATGTATATATGCTTTCCATCATATCTAAAATTCAATTCGTTGTCTATCGCATCTTTATGAATTGCAGCTAATTGATCACCAACATTTATTTTTAAAGTATCGAAATAGTTTTTGTTTTCTTGTGCATACCCTAATTGAGTTAAGGCATCCGAAAGGCAAACAGCTAAACCATGAATTCTACCTGCAATTTTTTTCAAGCCTGTTGGGCCATGATAAATCGCATACATAGAAGCCATAATAGCAAGTAGCGCTTGAGCGGTACAAATGTTGGAAGTTGCTTTATCTCTTCTAATGTGTTGTTCTCTTGTTTGCAATGCCATTCTTAATGCAGGCTCCCCATGTGAATCAATTGACACTCCAATGATTCTTCCTGGCATCGATCTTTTGTATTCTTCTTTAGTGGCAAAGAAGGCAGCATGTGGTCCACCGTATCCCATTGGAATACCAAAACGTTGAGAAGTACCTACTACAATGTCGGCACCAAATTCTGAAGGTGGCGTTAGTAATATTAAACTCATGATGTCTGCTGCAACCGTTAGTTTAATATCTAAAGTTTGACATTTGCTAGCAAAATCTTGGTAATTATAAATGTTACCATTACCGGCTGGATATTGAACAATGGCACCAAACATTTTATCGGTTAAATTTACCGTTTCGTGATCGCCAATAATTAATTCGATACCCAATGGATTGGCACGCGTTTTTAAAATATCAATGGTTTGCGGCAATACTTCTTGCGAAACAAAATAAATAGTAGCATCATCGTTTTTTCTTAATGAATACTGCATAAACATGGCTTCTGCAGCTGCAGTACCTTCATCCAATAAAGAAGCATTTGCAATTTGCATTCCTGTTAAATCTAAAACCATTGTTTGGTAATTTAACAAGGCTTGCAAACGACCTTGCGCAATTTCTGCTTGGTAAGGCGTGTATTGTGTGTACCATCCTGGATTTTCTAAAATATTTCTTTGAATAACGCCAGGTGTAATACAATCATGGTAACCTAAACCAATATATGATTTGAAAACTTTATTTTGACTTGCAATTTTTTTCAAGTCGGTTAAATAATTAGCTTCAGATTTTGCTGCAGGTAATCGAAGGGCTTGTGCCAATCTAATTTTTGCAGGAACCGTTTGTTCGATTAACGTATCAATAGAATTAACACCAATGCTTGCTAACATTTTTTCGGTGTCCGAAACATTTGGTGAAATGTGTCTATTTTCGAATTTTTCTGAGTATTGAATATCTAAGTTCATGGTAAAGAATTTGAATGCGAAATTAATAAAAAAATTACTGCTTATAAAGGGATAATTGGCATTTTTTAAAGTTTATAAAACACTAATGGTATGGTCATTTTTGCTAGCTGTTAGGCTGCCAAATGCAGTGCAACATTCAGCAGGGAATCCGTTTGCTTTTAAGAGCGCAATCATCTCCGATTCATGTGCCGCGTCTACTGCAATTAATAAACCACCCGATGTTTGCGGGTCGGCTAAAATGGCTAGTTCTGGCGCTAATTCATTTTCTTGAGGCAGAATAGTTGATGCGGGATGGATGCTAATTTTGCTACCATAACTTGCCCAATTTCTGCCTGTGCCACCCGGAATAGAATTTTGCATTAAGTAATCTTTTAAGCCGGGTATTTGTGGCACCAATTCGTAGTTTATTTCTGCTGATAAATGACTGCCTTCGCACATTTCTGTTAAATGGCCTAACAAACCAAATCCAGTTACATCGGTGAGTGCATGAACCCATGTTAATTTACCTAAGGTTTCGCCAAATTTATTCAGTTTCACCATCGACTCTTTGGCAATTTGTTCTTGCGCAGGTTGCAGGATTCCTTTTTTCTGCGCAGTCGTTAAAATACCAACTCCAAGTGGCTTAGTTAAAAATAATTTACAGCCCAATTGTGCTGTTGAATTCTTTTTTAAATTCGCTATTGGAACAATGCCATTTACAGCTAATCCGAAAATTGGTTCTGGGCTATCGATGCTGTGTCCACCGGCAAGCGTAATGCCTGCTTCGGCGCAAATGGCTCTGCTGCCTTCTAATACTTTTTGTGCAATACTTGCATCAATTTTATTGATGGGCCAACCTAAAATAGCAATGGCCAAAATCGGTTTGCCACCCATGGCATACACATCGCTAATGGCATTTGCTGAAGCAATTCTTCCAAAATCGTATGGGTCGTCTACAATAGGCATAAAAAAATCGGTGGTACTGATAATCGCATTGCCATCGCCTAAATCGTATACCGCTGCATCATCACGCGTGTCGTTACCTACTAATAAATTTTTATCGGCATCATATTTTATGGCACTGTGTAAAATAGTATCTAATACAGCAGGCGCAATTTTACATCCACAACCTGCGCCATGCGAGTATTGGGTTAATTTAATTTCGTCCATTGGTATTCATTTGTTGTATTAAAAATTGCGCTATTTTATCCACATCAAAATAATCAAATGGGTATAATATTTGCGCCCTGTCTTTTTTCTTGAGTAATCCGGTACTGTATGTTTTATCATAGTAATACAAAACATTTTCAATAAATGTTTGCATTTCGTTGTTTTCGATTGCGATAATTGTTTCTTGGGTAAGTTTTGGTCCTAATCGTTTTGATATTTTTTGCGTGGATTCTATGAGGAATGCTTTGGGTAAAATACCATAACTAGCTAATAGCAATTTCAATCTTTCTGACTTTGGAATTTCAATAATTTTTAAATCGGCTATGCGCATTTGATCCCATAAGCCAGCAGGTATGACCCTTTTACCAATGGTAATGCTCTCGTCTTCGAGCCAAATATTTTTACTACTATCGAATTGTTTAATTTCAAAAGCCAAGTTGTTTTCAAATTGTTCTTGTGTTGGTTGAACTAATTGATCCATCGATCCAAATGCAGAACCTTGGTGTTGCGCTAAATATTCGAGGTCGATGGTTTGTTCGCCTTGTTTTTTTAAAGAATCAATAATGATTGTTTTCCCAGATCCGGTTAAGCCTCCAATTATTTTTAATTGAAGCGAATCTGCAAAAGAACTCAATACAAAATTTCGGTAGGCTTTATAACCCCCTTTTAAAATAAAAACTTCGAAACCATAAAAACTCATCGCCCAAGCCATGGCATTACTGCGCATGCCACCACGCCAACAATGAATCAATATTTTTTTCGATGAGGTTTTTGATTTAACTTCTCTGATGAAATTTGCCCACTCAGAGCCAACGAGTTCAAAGCCCAATAAAATAGCCTCTTCACGACCAATTTGTTTATAGGCAGTACCAATTTTAACGCGGTCTTCGTTGCTAAAAATGGGTAAATTAATTGCATTTGGAATATGACCTTGCGTAAATTCTAGCGGCGTACGCACATCAAATACGGGACTGCTTTTGCTTAAGTTTAAAAATTCTTCGATAGCAATTGTAGTAACCATTTTATTTCAATTGATTTAAATACAATTGAATGGTGTTTTCTAGTCCCAAATATAGGGCATCGCAAACCAAAGCGTGTCCAATAGAAACTTCTGCTAATTGCGGAATATTATTTTTTAAAAAAGCTAAATTTTGTAAGTCTAAATCGTGGCCAGCATTAATACCTAATCCTAATTGATGCGCTAAGTTTGCGCTTGCTACATAAGCTTTGATAGCTGCATGTTTATCGGTATTAAAATGATGCGCATAATGTTCGGTATATAATTCGATGCGATCGGTGCCAGTACTGGCTGCAGCTGTAATCATCGCAAGATCTGGATCTACA
>CAJBBN010000155.1 GCA_903951325.1 uncultured bacterium | reverse complement strand
TCTCCCACTTATTCCCAAACCTTGCGCTGAAAGGACTGCAAAGGTAGAAAAAATATGTTAACTACCAAATTCTATTATATTATTTTTAATAAAATATCCTTTTGATAGGGCTGCAAAGGTAAGCAAGAAAACCGCATTCGCAACTCCTGAGAAACTTTAACCTATAAATAGCCTGATAATGAGCAGGAAAAATTAATATTGGCCAGTGCTCAATAATACTAAGGTGCAAGCTTCGGCTGCTTCAATGCCGTTTTCTTCGCAGATATTTTGAAAATGCGCGCTTTCGGTGCCTGGATTAAAAATCACTCTTTTGGGTTTTAATGCCAAAATAAAGGGGATGTATTCGGCTTGGTTTTTTTCAGAAACATATAAAGTTACGGTATCCACCTGCTCGCAATGGGTTAAACTTGTTTGAATGGGAATGTCGTTCACTTGCCCAGCACGTAAGCCAAACAAACAAATCTCGTGTCCAAATTTCAAGAGCATTTGAGCAGCTTTGAAAGCATACCTTTCGGGATTAACACTGGCGCCAATAATTACTGTTTTTTTCATGTGGTTAAATTAATTTAATTTAAAAATTGCGCAACTGCTTCGGCACATTTTTCGCCATCGATTGCTGCAGACACAATACCGCCGGCATATCCAGCCCCTTCTGCACATGGGAAAAATCCCGAAACTTCGGGATGTTGCAAAGTAATTTTATCTCTTGGAATTCTAACAGGCGAAGAAGTACGCGACTCTACACCAATTAATAATGCTTCGTTGCTATCATATCCTTTCATTTTCTTTCCAAAAATGGGCAATGCTTTTCGGATGCTATCCGATACAAAACCTGGTAATACTTCGTCTAAAGACATAGTGGTAAGACCAGGTATATAAGAATTTGTAGGCAAATCTGTAGAAACTTTTCGATTGATAAAATCGGCCACTCTTTGCGCAGGAGCCTTGATGGTATTGCCTGCTAGGCGGAAGGCCAATTGCTCGACTTTGTTTTGAAAATGCAATGCCGCTAAAGGCGATTGAGCAATGCCAGGAATGTCTTCTAAATTTACTTGTACCACTAAACCCGAATTGGCAAATGGGTTATTTCGTTTAGAAGGAGACCAACCATTAACTACAATTTCGTCGGTCGCGGTGGCGCAAGGTGCAACAATACCGCCCGGACACATGCAAAAAGAAAAAACGCCACGCCCATCTATTTGCTCCACTATGCTGTAATAAGAAGGTGGCAAATTTGGATGTGGCAATTCACATTTATATTGAATTTGATCGATCAGTGCTTGCGGATGTTCGATGCGAAGGCCCATGGCAAAAGCTTTTGCTTCGATTTTAATTTTTTTTCTATCTAATAATTCATAAATATCTTTCGCCGAATGACCAGTTGCTAAAATTAATGCCTCGGCCGCAATGCGAGTGCCGTCGGCTAGTTGCACGCCTTTGCACAAACCAAATGCAATATCGAAATCAATCACTTTTGCATCAAATAAAATTTCGCCTCCACAATTTAAAATTTGCTCGCGCAATTTCACAATAATTTGCGGCAGCTTATTGGTGCCAATGTGCGGACGCGCGTTGACCATAATATTTGGATCGGCGCCATGTTCAATGAAGCGTGTTAAAATGCGATCTACATCGCCTCTTTTAGTAGAGCGAGTGTATAATTTACCGTCGGAATAAGTGCCCGCGCCGCCTTCTCCAAAGCAATAATTAGATTCTGAATTTACGATTCCATTTTTATTAATTGCTGCTAAATCTCTGCGCCTTGCCTGTACCTCTTTTCCTCTTTCGATTACAATAGGCTGATATCCTAATTCTATCAAACGCAGTGCTGCAAATAATCCGGCGGGACCAGCACCAATAACCAATACCCGCTTTGCATGATTTATTTTTTGAGGAATAAATAAATGGGGATTGGGCGTTTGAACAGGGTCTTCATCAATATGAACCAAAATTTTGGCGCGAAAAACAATGATTCGCGACCGTGCATCGATGGATTGTTTTTTAATTTCAAAAGCATGGATGCGCTGAACAGGATAGCCTATATTTTTTGAAATAAAGGCTTTTAAAGCCGTTGGGTCGTTGATAATAGCAGGTGAAATACCTAATTCGATTTCTTTGATCATAGGGGTAAGTGTTTATCTTACAAGCAAACAAATATAGCTAAAAGCAAAAAGAATTATCCAAAAAATGTGCAGTACCTAAACTGTTACATTATTTTCTACAACAATCTCGGCAGAAACAGGTTTATTTCTGTAAATTTGAATTATTAAAAAAAATTAAACTCATGAAAAGAACAAACCTTATTATTTTAGGATTAATTGCTACCGTATTTTTATTCAGTGGCTGTGGCTATAACTCGATGGTTAAACTGGACGAAAAAGTGAGCGCACAATGGGCTCAAGTAGAAAATGTTTACCAACGCAGAGCAGATTTAATTCCCAATTTGGTGAATACTGTTAAAGGATATGCAAATTTCGAGAAAGATGTATTGACGGCAGTTACAGAGGCTAGAGCCAAAGCTACATCGGTTAATGTAGACGCAAGCAAATTAAGTCCAGAATCAATTCAGCAATTTCAACAAGCACAAGGACAATTAAGTTCTTCTTTATCTAAGTTGTTAGTGGTAGTTGAAAAATACCCAGACTTAAAAGCGAATCAAAACTTTTTAGAATTACAAGCGCAATTAGAAGGCACCGAAAATAGAATTACAGTAGAACGTGGACGTTTCAATGAAGTAACGCAAGAATACAATTCTACCATTCGTACTTTCCCAAATAACCTTACATCGGGCATGTTTGGCTTTAGCAAAAAAGGATATTTTGAAGCAGAAAAAGGCGCTGAAAAAGTTCCTGAAGTAAAATTCTAAATTGAATTTTATCTGCTTAACAAACGCTTCAAAATCAATAAAAACGAGCTAATGGGCATCAATAGATTTTCTAAAGATCAACAACAAAGTATTAAATCTGCGATTGAAAAAGCAGAATTACAAACTTCCTGCGAAATCAAAGTTTTTGTAGAAGACTTTGCTAAAGTAGAGGTATTGGATAGGGCTGCCTTTCAATTTAAAAAATTAGGGATGCATAAAACTGCTTTAAGAAATGGCGTATTAATTTACCTTTCTACGGAAGATAAAAAATTTGCTATCATAGGTGATGCAGGAATCAATCAACATACTGGAAACGAATTTTGGGACAGTGTGAAAGAAATAATGCTACAAGAATTTAAAAAGGAAGATCTTACAAACGGTCTGATATTAGGCATTACAGCCATAGCAGAAAAAGTAAAAAATTATTTTCCTTTTGAAATTGGAGATACCAACGAACTTTCAAATGATATCGCACATTAATATGAAAAAATTCCTCCTTATATTATTCGTATTAATAACAAGCATTGGAAAATCCGAAAGTATTCCAAGTAAGTCGACTGCATTAGTAAACGATTATACCAATACCCTAAGCGCCGAACAACAAAATGCTTTATCACAAAAATTGTTAGCCTACAACGACTCTACTTCTACCCAAGTATGTATTGTAATAGTGAACAGCATTGATGGCGACGAGATTAGTCATTATGCAAACACCCTTGCCGAAAGCTGGGGCATAGGCCAAAAAGATAGGGACAATGGCATATTGCTATTGGTAGCCTTAGCAGACCGTAAAGTAACCATTCAAACTGGTTATGGCATGGAAGGGGTTTTACCCGATGCTATTTGTAAAAGAATTATTGAAAAAGAAATCAAACCCGCATTTAAACAAGGCGATTATTACACAGGCATTGACTTAGCCAGTTCGGCCATCTTTAAATTTGCAGCTGGAGAATATACTGCAGGTAATTATGCCAAAAAAGGTGGTAAAAAAATTCCATTTGGCTGGGTCATTGGTTTCTTTATTGTTTACTTATTTATTGCAAGTAAAAACAAAGGGCATGCTGGTGGCATTGGTGGCAACCGAAATAGCGGTGGTGGTTTTATGCCGCCAATCTGGCTTGGCGGAGGCGGAAGAGGCTCATACGGAGATTTCTCTGGTGGCAGTGGCGGATTTGGTGGCTTCGGAGGCGGAAGCTTTGGAGGCGGCGGTTCCAGCGGAAGCTGGTAAAAGCTTTAAACCCGGCAAACCCGGACAACGCTCCAGCGGAAGTAAATAAAACACCTTCTCAGAAAGATGTAAACGATCAAAAAATAAAGACATAAAAAAACCCAGCAATTGCTGGGTTTTTTATTTTAGACCAAATTATTTAGAACCAAAGCTAAAAAGTAATTAGCTTAATTTTAATTTTTTCTGAATGTCGGCTACATAAGCACGGAACTTTTTATCGGTGTCTATTAAGTCTTCAACAGTTTGACAAGCATAAATTACCGTAGAGTGATCTCTGCCTCCAAAGTGCATACCAATAGACTTCAGAGAAGATTTTGTATGGCTTTTTGCAAGGTACATCGAGATTTGTCTTGCTTGAACAATTTCTCTTTTACGCGTTTGCGATTTTAATAATTCTACTGGCACTTCGAAATATTCACACACTAATTTTTGAATATATTCAATCGAAATTTCTTTACTAGAATTTTTAATGAAATTCTTTAGCATTTGTTTTGCTAAAGGCAAATCGATTTCTTTTTTGTTTAGCGTAGAATGTGCTAACAAGGAAACCATTGCTCCTTCTAGGTCACGCATGTTACTATCAATATTGTGCGCAACATATTCTACTACATCTTGTGGTAATTCAATGCCATCTAAGTGCATCTTCTTGTAAAGAATAGCCATTCTAGTTTCGAAATCTGGAATTTGCAAATCTGCTGTTAAACCCCATTTGAAACGAGACAATAAACGGTCTTCCACTCCGATTAAATCTTTAGGTGGTTTATCTGAAGTTAAAACAATTTGTTTATTGGTTTGATGTAACTCGTTAAAAATATGGAAGAAAATATCTTGTGTTTTTTCTTTGCCTGCAAAATTGTGAACATCATCTAAAATTAAAACATCTATTAATTGATAGAAGTTTTTAAAATCGTTGATGGTATTGTTTTTCATCGACTCTACAAATTGTTGCGTAAATTTTTCTGCGTTTACATACAATACTTGTTTTTCAGGAAAACGATCTTTAATAGCACCACCAATGGCATGTACTAAATGGGTCTTGCCTAAGCCTGTAGGGCCGTATATCATCAAAGGATTAAAAGAAGTGCCTCCTGGCTTGTTTGCAACTGCAAAGCCCGCAGAGCGCGCCAAACGATTGCAATCTCCTTCAACAAAATTATCGAATGAATATTTTGAATTTAATTGACTGTCAATGTTTATTTTCTTTAATCCAGGAATCACGAAAGGATTACGGATAGAAGAAGGAACGGTAACCGGAATTGGCACCGAAGGGTTTTTCAACTCTCCATTTGGAGATGCTGGAATATTAATGGTTTGAGCTTTAGAATTTGCGGTAGCGTTATCTACTACTATGTTGTATTCTAAACGAGCGTCTGCTCCCAATTCGTGTTTAATGGTTTTACGCAATAAATTTACGTAGTGTTCTTCTAACCATTCGTAGAAAAACAAACTAGGTACTTGGATGGTAAGCACGGATCCATCTAATTTTAAAGCTTTAATTGGTTCAAACCAAGTCTTAAAGCTTTGTGTCGGCACGTTGTCTTTGATAATCTTAAGACAATTCTCCCATACTGCTGTGCTAGTTTCTATCATTGTTTATTCTTCAAATATTGTTGTTGTGAAAAGCCCATCGAAATAGTATTTCTCATTTGGGTTTACGAATATTTGCATTTATTTCTTAACAAAAAAATAAAAAAAAAATTTGTTTTTTCCAAAGTTGATTTTAACTAGCAAGAAGGCGTTTTTTGCCGAAAAAAAAAATAAAAAAAATTAAAATTATTTTTTTCGAGTATTTTTTCGTAATTGGTGAAAGCCTTTATAGTTAAGGCTTTTCGAGATACCACCTATAATTGATTGACAATCAAAAACTAATCGAATTTCTGCTAAAT
>CAJBBN010000154.1 GCA_903951325.1 uncultured bacterium | reverse complement strand
TTATTAAATATAGAAATGTAAAAGCCAAAGGAAAGGAAGCCTACCAATGGGTTTTATCTGAAACACCTTTTTACGCAGAGAGCGGTGGACAAGTGGGCGATACAGGCAGCCTGCAATTTGAAGATGGTACTAGTATTGCAGTAACGGATACTAAAAAAGAAAATAATTTAATTGTTCATTATTGTGATGAATTACCCGCGCAATTAAATAGTGTATTTACGGCAAGTGTAAATGTAAGCAAAAGAATGGCAACAGAAAACAACCATTCGGCTACCCATCTATTGCATGCTGCATTAAAGCAAGTGGTTGGAGTACATGTTAACCAAAAAGGTTCTTTAGTAAACGAAGAATACTTAAGGTTTGATATTTCCCATTTTGCCAAATTAACAGCAGAAGAAATTCAACAAGTAGAACAAATTGTGAATGATAAAATAAGGTTACAAATTCCTTTAAAAGAAGAACGAAATGTGCCTTATCAAACAGCTTTGACAAGTGGCGTAACTGCTTTGTTTGGCGAAAAGTATGGAGATTTTGTTCGAGTAATTACTTTTGATGACCAATATTCAAAAGAACTTTGTGGCGGAACACATGTTAAAAACACGGCTCAAATTGGTTTGTTTAAAATAATATCTGAAGGTGCTGTTGCAGCGGGTGTAAGGCGAATAGAGGCAATTACCGGCGAAAAAGCATTGACATTTTATAATGAACAAGTAGAATTAATTACCGCAGTCAAAGAAAAGCTGAAAGCACCAATTGATGTAATCAAATCTATTGAGCAATTAATAGAGGAAAACGCAAAGCTTAAAAAAGCTTTAGAACATTTTGAGTTGGCTGCTGCAGGTAATATCAAAGATGAGTTAAAAAAAGAAATCCAAACAATTAACGGAATTCAGTTTTTAGCTAAAAAAGTGAACATACAAAATGCCGATACTATCAAAAATATATTATTTGAACTAAGGGCTGAATTTGCTCCTGCATTTTTATTATTAGGTGCCGAAATAGACGAAAAGCCTCATTTAGCCTTGATCATAGCCGATCAACTAGTGGCCGAAAAAGGTTTTAACGCAGCGCAAATTATTAGAGAATTAGGAAAAGAAATTCAAGGTGGAGGCGGAGGCCAAGCATTTTTTGCAACCGCAGGTGGGAAAAATGTAGCGGGTTTAGCTGTTGCTATTGAAAAAGCTTTAAATTTTATTAAGTAAATGGTGGTCAAGTTTATTTTATTTCTAACTCGAATTGCTGCTTATTTCTTTTATCCAGAAAAGGAATTAATAGGCATGAAGCGTTTAGAAACGAATAAACCCTTATTAGTCTGTGCCAATCACGGCAATGCTTTCATTGATGCCATGCTCATTATGGCCTTCTCTAAAAGAAAATACCATGTGCTAGTACGCTCCGATGTTTTTACTGCTAAATGGTCTAATTGGTTATTACAAAAATGGCAATTAATTCCAGTATATCGTTTGCGTGATGGTATTGGTCAATTAGATAAAAACAAAGAAATTTTTGAAAAGTGTATCAAAATATTTGAGGATAATGGTGCCATTATTGTTTTTCCAGAAGCCAATTGTTTTTTAGAAAAGAAGTTAAGGAAATTACATAAAGGTTCTGCTAGGCTTGCCTTTCAGGC
This sequence comes from uncultured bacterium, assembly GCA_903951325.1. Classification (GTDB taxonomy): domain Bacteria; phylum Bacteroidota; class Bacteroidia; order Sphingobacteriales; family Sphingobacteriaceae; genus CAIKLP01. The sequence continues at coordinate 3,543 of CAJBBN010000154.1, read as the reverse complement.
CGAAGAATCTGCTAATTTTAAATTAGGATTGTCGATCGTAGGGGTAGGTATTAATTATCAGCGCATGCGCTTATTTGGCGGTAAAATTTGGTTGTCTGTTTCAAATCCTTTTACTATTGCGCATTTAAAAAATAATTATCAATTAGATAAAAACGAGACTTTACTTAGTGTTACTAAACAAATAGAAACAGATATAAAATTGAATATGGTTGAATTGGCAAATGCCAAACAAGAATATTTATGGGAGCGCGTTTTAGCTTGGACTAAAACCAGCAAATCCTTTAAATACGCCATGACTGTTGCCGAAAACATTCGTTTAGAAACAGAAGAATTACAAGATGTTTTAAAATCTGCTGTACATGATTTCGAAAATAAATTGCGTAAAGTTGGCATCAATAGAAAATGGTTAATGCAGCATCAAGCTATTTCAACAAGCAAATTAGGCTTATTAGTTTTTTTAAGATTAATTGATTTAATATTTTTATTTCCTATTTTTCTTATAGGCTTAGTCTTTCATGCTATACCATTTTATTTACCCTTGGCAGTTTCTACTGCTATTTTCAAAAAAGACAGGGAATACGATGCCTCTATAAACATAACGGGTTCGGTGGTTTTGCTATTATTTTTATATATTATCTATGCCTTTATAATTTATGCCTATTTACCAAGTATTATTTTAGTTGGCTTAGCATTGATGACGCTTTTGTTATGCGGTTTAGTGGCATTTCATTATAGAAGAAATTGGATTGCATTAACATCTGCCATTCATTATTGGAAACTAAATAAGATTGAAAAGAAAGAATTGACCGAGCAATTAAATTTTATTGCAGAAGAATTAGCTCAGTTTTAAAATTATTATAAAAAATTAAATGGAAGAATTTGAATTAGTTGTTGGTTTAGAAATTCACGCACAATTATCCACTAAAAGTAAGGCTTATGCGTCTGATTCTGCTGGTTTTGGCGATGATCCAAATACCAACATAAGTGTAATTACTTTGGGTCATCCGGGTACTTTACCTAAAGCAAATGCGCAAGTAATTGATTTTGCTATCAAGATGGGTTTAGCCACCAATTGCACCATTCGTTTAGAAAATCAATATGCAAGAAAAAATTATTTCTATGCAGATTTACCTAAAGGTTATCAAATTACACAAGATACCACACCTATATGTACCAATGGTTTTGTTGATGTTAAATTAAAAGACGGAACTGTAAGCAGGGTAGGCATTACCAGAATTCATATGGAAGAAGATGCTGGCAAAAGCATTCACGACCAAGATTATAGAGATACTTTAATTGATTTAAATAGAGCAGGTGTTCCTTTAATTGAGATTGTATCTGAGCCCGATATTAGAAGTTCGGAGCAAGCAGGAGCTTACCTTACAGAGCTTCGTAAGGTATTAAGGTATTTAGAAATTTGTGATGGAAATATGGAAGAAGGCAGTATGCGTTGCGATGCCAATATTTCTGTCAGAAAAAAAGGAGCAAGCGAATTTGGTAATCGTTGTGAAGTTAAAAATTTAAATTCTATTCGAAATGTACAACGTGCTATTGAATACGAATTTCAACGTCAAGTAGAATTGGTAAAAGCCGGTGAACATATAGATCAAAATACACTTAATTTTGATGCAGCAACAGGTAAAACAAGCGTGCTAAGGTCAAAAGAAATGGCCAATGATTACCGTTATTTTCCGGAGCCAGATTTACCGCCAGTAGTACTCACAAACGAGTATATTCAAGCTATTGAGCGTGATATGCCTGCGCTTCCAGAACAATTATTTAAAAGGTTTACCACAGAATATCAATTAACGGCATACGATGCGAATGTTCTTTTAGATCAAAAAGAATTAGCGCAGTATTTTATGGAATTGGGAACGCATTGTGCTAATTATAAATTAGCTGCCAACTGGATAATGGGTGCGGTAAAATCATACCTCAACGAACAAGCTATTGGTATTACAGAATTTCCAATTCCTCCAATTCAAATAGCCGCAATTATTCAATTAATTGAATCAAATAAAATTAATAATACCAGTGCAACGCAAATTTTATTTCCAGCATTGATCAATAATCCTAGTGCCAATGTTGCCGAATTAGCGCAATCATTAAATATCATTATCAATACTTCTGATGAAGACATGATGGCCTTTGTAAATGAAGTATTGGCTAAATATCCAGATAAGGTTGCAGAATACAAATCGGGTAAAAAAGGGCTATTAGGCTTGTTTATGGGCGAAGTAATGAAATTAGCAAAAGGTAAACTAGATCCAAAAGAAGCAAATAAATTAGTGGTAGCAGCATTAGAAAAATAAGAAATGAAAAAATTCAATATTGGTATTATTCTCTTTATTCTTTTTGTTTTTCAATCATGTTCGGAAAACAATGGCTTTAAAATTAAAGGTAAAGTTACTGGTGGCACTATAAAAAAAGTAATTCTCGAGAAAATTGAAGGTCAAGTAATCGAATTAGATTCGGCAGAGATATCGAGTAATGGAGCATTTGAAATTTATGGTAACGCCGACGAAAAAGCAATTTATCGTTTAAATTTTGAAGGTAAAAAAGCAATAGATTTAGTCTTAGATAATACTTCGGATGTAGAAGTTAATTTTGATGCAACAGGACCCATGGCAGCCTATGAAATAAAGGGTTCTCCGCTATCTTTGCAATTAAAAGAAGTGAACGATATTTTATATCAAACTTTCCAAAAAGTGAATGCTTTACAGCAGCAATATGCACAATCGGTTAACGATCCTAATATTGCTCAAATTCAAAAAAAATTAGAACAATCTTATTTCGAAATATTGAATTCTCAAGTTCAATTGATTCAAAATTATGTTAATTCACATGCAGATTTCTTAGTCAAATTATATGCTTTATCCTATTTGAACGCAGAAGAGAACTACAATTTCATTGATCAAGTATTTAAAGAAAATGCCCTTGCAATTGATAGTTTTAAATATGCTCAGCAATTTTATGCCAGATTTTCTGAAATTAAAATGCTCAATATTGGGGAAATAGCGCCAGAAATTAATTTACCAAATCCCAAAGGAGAACTGATTTCCTTGTCTTCTTTAAAAGGGCAAGTAGTTTTGCTTGATTTTTGGGCATCATGGTGCGGCCCTTGCCGAAAAGAAAATCCCAATAATGTATTATTGTACAATAAATATCATGCTAAAGGATTTACCATTTATGGCGTGTCTTTAGATAAAAATAAAGAAGCCTGGGAAAAAGCAATCATGGATGACGGCTTAACTTGGAACCAGGTATCGGATTTAAAGTATTGGGCTTCTGATGCAGCTAAGTTATATAAAGTGGAGGCCATTCCATTTACCATCTTGCTAGACAAAGAGGGTAGAATTGTGGCTAAAAATTTAAGAGGTGCCGAATTAGCGGCCAAAGTTCAACAGTTATTAAAATAAATGATGCATTTACTTTTTAGCTGTAGTTTATAATTATTTAACATACAATTAACCCAAGTAGTGAATTCATTAAACTACATTTGGTAAAATATTAAATATGAGTACTGTAAAACAGAAAATTCTG
>CAJBBN010000153.1 GCA_903951325.1 uncultured bacterium | reverse complement strand
ATTTCTTGGGGCCGCATAGAGCATCCAGAAGAAGTATTAAAATTGGATGAAAAAATCAATGTAGTAGTATTAGACTTTGATGACGAGAAAAAACGTATCGCATTAGGTTTAAAACAATTAACACCACACCCTTGGGAATCATTAGATACCAAAATTGAAATTGGTTCTAAAGTAAAAGGTAAAATCGTAACTGTTGCAGATTACGGTGCATTCTTAGAAATCATCCCAGGAGTAGAAGGTTTAATTCACGTTTCAGAAATGTCATGGTCACAACATTTACGTTCTCCACAAGAGTTCATGAAAGTAAGCGACGAAATGGAAGCTGTTATTTTAACGCTTGATCGTGAAGAAAGAAAAATGTCATTAGGTATTAAACAATTAACGCCAGACCCTTGGGTAGGTGTTGCAGATCGTTACCCTGTAGGCAGCAAACAAAATGCAGTTGTGAAAAACATGACTAACTTTGGTGTGTTTGTTGAAATCGAAGAAGGTATCGATGGTTTAATCCATATCTCAGACTTATCATGGTCTAAGAAAGTAAATCATCCTCATGAGTTTACTAAAGTTGGTGATAAATTAGATGTTGTTGTTTTAGAAGTGAATGCTGAAGAACGCAAATTAAGTTTAGGTCACAAGCAATTAGAAGAAAACCCTTGGGAAACTTTCGAAACCATTTTCACTTTAGATTCTATTCATCAAGGTACAATTGTAAAAGTTACCGATAAAGGTGCTGTTATCACATTGCCTTATGGTGTAGAAGGATTCGCTCCTACTAAACACTTGATGAAAGATGACGGCAAAATGGCTACAAACGAAGAAGTATTAGATTTCAAAATTATTGAATTCAGCAAAGATGCTAAGCGTATTGTAGTTTCACATGCTAAACTTCATGAAGAAGCTAAAGCAGAAGCAAGAGCAGAAGAAACCGATAAGAAGAAAAAAGAAGCTAAAGCAGCCTCAACCGCAGTTAAAAAAGTGAAAGATTCAGTAGAAAAAACCACTTTAGGCGATTTAGGTGTATTAGCTAACTTAAAATCTTCATTAGAAACATCTGAAAAAGGTACAAAAGCTAAAAAAGATGCTGCTAGCGCAGCTGAAGCAGCAGCAGACGTTCCAGCAGATGCAGCAGAATAATTAGCTTTAAAGCTATCCTAAAGCCCCTCGAAATCTCGAGGGGCTTTTTTTTGCATCATTTTTTCGTAGACATCTCCAAAAAACCTTATATTTGGCAAATCAAATTCCAAATGAAAGAAGGCATCATATTAGGAAACCCTAAGTTTGACATCACCATTCAACGCCTTTGTCATCAATTAATCGAAAATCACAACGATTTCTCCAACTCTGTTTTAATTGGATTACAACCCAGAGGAATTTATTTAGCTACAAGAATTCAAGCACAATTACAACAATTGCTTCCTAAAAAAACCATCAATTTAGGTCAACTAGATGTGACTTTTTTTAGAGATGATTTTAGACACAGAGCGAATCCATTGGTTCCCAATGCCACTCAAATTGATTTTATCATAGAAAATAAAAAAGTCATTCTAATAGACGACGTTTTATTTACAGGTAGAACCATACGTGCTGGAATGGACGCTATGCTTGCTTTTGGCAGACCCGCAAAAGTAGAATTGCTGGTATTAATAGACCGAAGATACACTAGGCACTTGCCTATAGAGCCCGACTATGTTGGCCATGCCATCGATTCTATTTCTTCTGAAAAAGTAATTGTAAAATGGAAAGAAACAGAAGGAAAAGACGAAGTAGTCTTGATTTCAGAAAATAATTTAACAAACCAAAAGAAGCAAAAATAATATGCAAAATTTGAGTGTTCGCCATTTATTAGGAATCAAAGGATTAACTCAACATGATATTAAGTTAATTTTTGAAACAGCGGACAATTTCAAAACGGTGATTAACAGACCCATTAAAAAAGTTCCCTCACTCAGAGACACCACTATCGCCAATATATTTTTCGAAAACTCTACCCGCACTAAGCTTTCTTTCGAACTAGCACAAAAAAGATTATCTGCAGATGTAGTCAATTTTTCGGCGGCCTCTTCGTCGGTAAGTAAAGGAGAAACCCTGATTGATACTGTCAATAATATCTTAGCCATGAAAGTAGATATGGTGGTGATGAGGCACCCAAATCCAGGAGCAGCATTATTCTTAGCCAAACATATTCATGTGCCAATTATCAATGCGGGAGATGGCGCACACGAGCACCCAACGCAAGCCTTACTCGACGCTTTTTCTATCAGAGAAAAACTTGGAGATGTTAAAGGGAAAAAAGTAGTAATTGTAGGTGACATTATGCATTCAAGAGTGGCGCTTTCAAATATACTCTGCTTAAAATTATTAGGTGCAGAAGTTAAAGTTTGCGGACCAACCACACTGATTCCAAAATACATTGAAAGCCTTGGCGTTACCGTAGAGCATGACTTACGCAAAGCACTAGCTTGGTGCGATGTAGCCAATATGCTAAGAATACAATTAGAACGACAAGACATTAAATATTTTCCAAGCCTAAGAGAATATACCATGATGCATGGTTTAACAAAAAGTATACTCGATTCTTTACCAAAAGAAATTGTGGTGATGCACCCTGGACCCATAAACAGAGGTGTGGAAATTTCTAGTGATGTGGCCGATGCTAAACAATCTATCATTCTAGATCAAGTAGAAAACGGAGTCGCGATTCGAATGGCGGTACTCTATTTATTGGCTGGTCAACAAGGAGCTTAATTCTGCTTTTTCATCGATTTTTTCCTATTAAAAGGCGTTTTTAAAGCTATATTCTATTATATTGCAAACTTTTAGCATATATGAAAAGAATTCAACAAATCTTATTTCTTGCGTTTTTAACTTTAACTGCAATTCCTGCTTTAGCACAATTTGCAGAAGTAAGAGGTTTTGTTTACGATAAAAAAACAGGCGAACCAATTATCTTTACTAAAGTATTTTTAGAAGGCACAACTAATGGAAATGCTAGTGATGTAAACGGATTTTATAACCTTAGCAAAATAAATCCTGGATCTTATATTTTAAGCAGCACCGGCGTTGGATTCGACACTGTAAAAATTAGAATAACCTTAAAGCCTGGAGGCAGAATAACACAAAATATTTATTTAACACAAAAATCTGTCAACATTAATACCGTTGATATTACTGCCGATAAAACAGAAAACTTAACCGAAACAAAAGTTTCGGTAGCTAAAGTTACTCCAAAACAAATTAACAGAATTCCCTCTGTTGGTGGTGAACCAGATTTAGCGCAATACCTTCAAATACTACCAGGCGTTGTCTTTACAGGCGACCAAGGTGGTCAATTATATATTCGAGGTGGCTCCCCTATTCAGAACAAAGTATTATTAGATGGTATGATTGTTTATAATCCATTTCACTCGATTGGATTATTTTCTGTTTTCGAAACAGATATTATTAGAAATGCAGATGTTTACACTGGTGGTTTTGGCGCAGAATACGGAGGCCGAATTTCTGCTGTAATGGACATAACTACACGCGATGGAAATAAACAAAAACTAAGCGGAAAAATTGGTAGCAATCCATTTACTAGTAAACTTTTATTAGAAGGTCCTTTGAGTAAATATGAAGAAGGAAAATCTACTTCCTCTTTTATTTTATCGGGTAGAACCTCTTACTTAGAACGTACCGCAAAAAATATTTATAGCTATGTAGATACCGCTGGCTTACCTTATAATTTCACGGATTTGTATGGAAAAATTTCTTTCAATAGCACCAACGGTAGTAAACTCAACATATTTGGATTTAAGTTTACCGACCAAGTAAATTACAAAGCGCCAGCAGCCATTGCATGGAACAGCACGGGTTTTGGCGGTAGCTTTGTTGTCATACCTGGTTCCTCTTCTGTTTTAGTAGATGGTTCTTTCGCCTATTCTGGTTATGATATTAGCATGAAAGAATTAACAAGTAAGCCACGCTTTAGTAAAATTAATGGTTTCAACGCAGGATTAAATTTCACTTATTTTATTGGTAAAGATGAATTGAAATACGGTATTGAAATGCTAGGTTTCCAAACCGATTTTCAATTTACCAATGCGGCTAATACCGTTGTTAAACAAGAACAATTTACATCAGAAATTGCTGCATTTACTAAATATAAATATGCATCCAATAGACTTATTTTAGAACCAAGTATTCGCGCTCATTATTATGCTTCATTGGCCGAAATGTCTATAGAGCCTAGATTTAGCGCCAAATATATTATTACTGAATTTATCAGATTTAAATTAGCATCTGGTTTCTTTAGTCAAAATTTATTAAGCGCAGGTTCGGATCGTGATATCGTGAACTTGTTTTATGGATTTTTATCTGGACCAGAAGATGCACCAAACACATTTAGGGGAAAACCGGTAACCAGCAAACTTCAAAAAGCACGTCACATTATAGTAGGTTTTGAATTTGATGTAACCAATCGATTCCAAATTAATGTGGAAGGGTACATTAAAAAGTTTGATCAGTTAACCAATATCAATCGAGATAAATTATATCCAAACACCGACGAGTATAAAGACAAACCCGCATACCAAAGAGAAGACTATATCATCGAAGATGGCGTAGCCAAAGGAATTGATTTTACATTTAAATACGAAAAACAAAACTTGTATTTATGGGCAACCTATTCTTTGGGTTATGTAAGCAGGTACGATGGCATCAGAAACTATAACCCACATTACGACAGAAGACACAATGTAAACATTGTGGGCACTTATGCTTTTGGTAAAAAACACAATTGGGAGTTTGATTGTCGCTGGAACTTAGGTTCGGGCTTCCCTTTTACCCAAACACAAGGGTTTTATGAGAAAATTTTATTCGAAAATATTAATAGTTCTTATACCGAACAAAATGGTCAATTGGGTGTTATCTATGGACAATTAAATTTAGGCCGCTTGCCTTGGTACCATCGCTTAGATATGTCTATTAAAAAGAAATGGGAGTTTAGTAAAAACAATGTGTTAGAAACTACTTTAGGCGTAACAAATGTGTACGATAGAAATAATTTATTTTATTTCGATAGAATATCTTATGCAAAGAAATACCAATTGCCATTCTTGCCTAGTTTTGGTATAACCATGACTTTTTAAAAATGAAAATAATTTTCCCAATTGTATTATTAACTGTTATTTTGGGATGTACCTCTGTTCCATCAAAAGCAAAAAAAGTTGCCATGAACCAAGAAATCGAAAATCCGCAAACGACCGACACCGCTACCTTTGGAGCTGGATGTTTTTGGTGTGTAGAAGCCATTTTTCAACAAATTGAAGGTGTTGTATCGGTAAAATCTGGATATGAAGGCGGCACAAGCGCAAACCCAACTTACGAAGAAGTTTGCACCGGAGCTACCGGCCATGCAGAAGTTTGTCAACTCATTTTTGATCCAAAAAAAGTAAATTATAAAACTTTGTTGCAAGCGTTTTGGGAAAGTCATGATCCAACAACTTTAAACAAGCAAGGCGGCGATGTGGGTACACAATACCGTTCGGTTATTTTTTATCACTCAGCCGAACAAAAAACAATAGCCGAATTTTATAAAAATGAATTGCAAAAATCAGGTGCTTTCGAAAATGAAATTGTAACCACCATTGTGCCGGCAGAAGTTTTCTACGAAGCAGAAAAATACCATCAAAATTATTTCAACCAAAACGGCGACCAACCTTATTGCCAATTTGTGATTCGACCTAAAGTTGAAAAGTTTCAAAAAGCATTTAAAAACAAATTAAAATAAATTTAACTCGAAATATATTTATTTAAATGTTGAATGGTTTGGTCTTGTTGATCAATGATATACTTTACTAAATCGCCAATCGAAACAATGGCCAAGAGCTGTTCGTTTTCCATAATTAAAATGTAACGAACCATTTTATCAGTCATCAATTGCATAGCATTTGCAATAGTATCTTTCGGAGCTAAAATAACTGGTTGTTTATTCATGATTTCTGCAACCAATACCTCTTTAGAGTTTTTACCTAACAAAACTACTTTTCTTGCATAATCACGTTCTGTAAAAAGCCCCAAAGTCTTTCCCTGCTCCATTACTACTAAAGCACCAATATTATTATCTACCAACATTTTTAAGGCACTAAATACGTTTTCGTTGGGAGAGATATTAAAAACATGCTTGTTTTTCAGTGCAATTAACTTATTTAGATTGCTCATAGGCTGTATTTTTTTAAATTAAAAGATATTTAAATATATGATTTATAGTGAATTATGCAAATGATATTCATCATTTTACACAATAAAAATCCATATGGTTTGATTATTCGGCTAAAGGGCGTATTTTTGCAATCCTTGAATTTTTAATTTTAACATAAATCAAAAAAACCTTATGGATTTTTTACAAAGCAATTTAATCTATTTTATTCCTGCATTAGGCATTATTGGCCTTATTGTAATGGCTATCAAAAGCGCATGGGTATCTAAACAAGATGCTGGCGACGCAAAAATGACCGAATTAGCTGGTTATATTGCAGATGGCGCCATGGCTTTCTTAAAAGCAGAATGGAAAGTATTAAGCATTTTTGTTGTTTTTGCAGCAGCATTATTGGCTTATTCTGGAACCATACACGAAGTAAATGGCAAAGCCATTCATTCTAGCTGGATTATCTCGATCTCGTTTATTATCGGTGCTGTATTTTCGGCAACCGCAGGTTATATCGGCATGAAAGTAGCTACTAAAGCGAATGTTCGTACTACACAAGCTGCTCGTACTAGTTTAAAGCAAGCTTTAAAAGTTTCGTTTACAGGTGGTACTGTAATGGGCTTAGGTGTTGCCGGTTTAGCCATATTTGGTTTAGGTGGTTTGTTCATCGTTTTCTTAAAGATATTCAACGTTGTTAATGTTGATAGCAACGAAATGAGAACAGCCATTGAAGTATTAACAGGTTTCTCTTTGGGAGCTGAGTCAATTGCTTTATTTGCCCGTGTGGGTGGTGGTATTTATACTAAAGCAGCCGATGTTGGTGCCGATTTAGTTGGTAAAGTAGAAGCAGGAATTCCTGAAGACGACGTGCGTAATCCTGCAACCATTGCAGATAACGTAGGTGATAACGTAGGTGACGTAGCAGGTATGGGTGCCGATTTATTCGGTTCTTATGTAGCTACTATTTTAGCAACTATGGTATTGGGACAAGAAATAAACGTTACCGATAATTTTGGTGGAATGTCTCCTATATTGTTACCAATGGTAATTTGTGGTTTAGGTAT